>JAISRE010000117.1 GCA_031273805.1 Synergistaceae bacterium
CTTACACGAAGGACTTCACCATCACGGTGAGCGTCCCGTTCGTTCCAGTGACCGACATCACTGGAGTTCCGAGTGTCGCGACGGCAGGCACTCCGCTGACTCTGACCGGTACAGTCGCACCGTCCACCGCGACCAACAGGACTATCACGTGGAGCATAGTGAACGGAAGCGCGACCATAACGAACAGCAACACGCTGAACCCAACGTCTGCTGGCACGGTAACAGTGCGGGCGACGATAGCGAACGGTCTGACTGCTTCTACGCCTTACACGAAGGACTTCACCATCACGGTTAGCAGCGCGGCGTTCGTCCCCGTGACCGACATCACGGGAGTTTCGAGTGTCGCGACGGTTGGCACTCCGCTGACTCTGACCGGTACAGTCGTCCCGTCCACCGCGACCAACAGGACTATCACGTGGAGCGTAGTGAACGGAAGCGCGACCATAACGAACGGCAACACGCTTAACCCAACGTCTGCGGGCACGGTAACAGTGCGGGCGACGATAGCGAACGGTCTGACTGCTTCTACGCCTTACACGAAGGACTTCACCATCACGGTTAGCGCGTTGTTTGTTCCAGTGACTAACATCACTGGAGTTCCGACTACGGCGACGGTGGACACGCCAGTGATGTTGACCGGCACAGTAGTTCCGTCCACCGCTACCAACAGGACTATCACTTGGAGCGTGAAGAGCGGAAGCGCAACCATAACGAATAACAATAATACGCTCAGAGCAACGGCTGCCGGCACGGTGACAATCACGGCGACCATCACAAACGGCTTTACCGCGACCGCCGACTACACTCAGGACTTCGTTGTCACTGTGATAACCAAGGCGGAAGACATCGCCAGGAGGCTGGAAGAGCTGGGGCTCGTCACAATAGTAAACGGCAGCACTGTGACAGTAACCGGGAGTCATTCATCATCCATCAACCTGGCTCTCGACGGCGGCCTGACGCTTGTCTGGAACGCAAAGATCACGGGGAGCTCGTCCGGCGCCCTGATAAACACCGTCGGAGGCGGAACTTTGTCCATCGGCAGTGACTCGTCCATAGTTAACGCCACCGGAGACGCCATAGTCACGGATGGCGACGTGGTAATAAACGGCGGCGAGATTACGGCCAACGGAGATAGCGCGGTCGCAGTGTCTGCCGGAGGCAGCGTGTCCGTCAACAGGGGCGCCGTATCGGCCAATGGGGCGAACGGCGTTTCGATACATGCCGGCGACCGTGTCTCTGTAGCTGGAGGTATCGTATCGGCGACAGGAGACGACGGCGTTGCCGTCGAGACGGACGGAGCGAACTCGACATTAACGCTCAACGGAGACGCTGTCATAGTATCCGATCAGTCGGTCAGCGTATCCGGCAGCGTCAATAAGACGCAGGGTGTGCTGATCGAGGGCAACAGCGGGACAGTGTACGGAGAGACGGCTATCGATCATGACCTGACCGTTAAATCCGGAGTGACTCTTGAAATTCCGACCGGCGCCACGCTGATAAACAACGCCAGACTGACTGTCGCGGGAACGATCGACAACACGAGCGGTGGTGAGATAGACAACTACGGAACCATTACAGTCAGCGGAACTCTCGACAATGAGAACAGCGCGATTCGCAACTACGGCAAGATCGATGGAGGCGGGATCATAGAAAACACAGGCGGCAGCGTGATCAATTACAGCGAATCTGTCGTCACAACCACTGTGTCCGGCAACCCTGTAGTTAACGAGCAACAGGACCCCGGCACGCCGGATACGCCGAATACGCCGAATAATCCTGTCACGTCCGACTCAGAGGCCGGCGGCGGTGGTTGCGCAGCTGGCGGTTTTGGCGCGGCGTTAGTGCTCCTGGCCGGAGCCATATTGATAAGGCGCAGGGCTAAATAGCGCCTGCCTGACATAAAACAGGCGAGGCTGTGTGTAAGACACATGGCCTCACCTTCTAAAATATGAAAAGCATATATAATCTGTATGCGCGATGTATTATAATAAGTATTTCAGCTTGAAGGGGGGGTATAACATGACGACATTTATTATCGGCCTTGTGATCCTTGCCGTAGGCAGCGTGCTCTACGGGAAGCTGTGCGAGAGCATTATAAAACCGGACGACAGAAAGACGCCCGCGTTTACTAAAATGGACGGAGTCGACTACGTTCCCATGAAGACGTGGAAGAACAGCCTGATCAACCTGCTCAACATAGCCGGCACCGGTCCCATCCTGGGACCGATTCAGGGCATACTCTTCGGGCCCGTCGTGTTCATACTGATCCCGATAGGCAATATACTGGGCGGCGCGATGCACGACTACTTCTCGGGGATGCTCTCGATACGCAACAATGGGATGCAGATGCCCGATCTGGTCAAGAAGTACACCAACAACGCGGTATTTAACCTGTATAACGTGTTTATATGCCTGTTAATGCTTCTCGTCGGGGCCGTGTTCATATATACGCCGGGGGACATCGCGGCGACTCAGCTGTTCGGCTTTTCAGGCAGTGCGTCCGCTCCATCGACGTGGGTCATCTACGCGGTCATCTTCGCCTACTATATAGCGGCCACCATGTTCCCGATAGACAAGATCATCGGCAGGATATACCCGATATTCGGCGCGATACTGCTCTTCTCCGCAGTCGTGATATTCATCTGCCTGTTCACCGGAGGGTATCGCCTCGACGACGTCTCCCTTGCCAACTGGAAGGGCATCCATCCCGGAGGGCAGAGGCTGGTCCCGATGTTCTTCATCACGGTCGCTTGCGGAATCGTCTCGGGCTTCCACTCCACTCAGACGGCGATCATCTCCCGCTCGATGACGAGCGAAAAGCAGGGGCGGCTGACGTTCTACAATATGATGGTACTCGAGGGCTTTATCGCCATGATCTGGGCCGCCGCAGCTATGGCCGTGTTCAACAAGGGAGCGGCGATCCCCTTCGGCGAGGGATCTGCGAGCCCGAACGCAGTCGTCGGCATAGTGGCAAAGGATATGATGGGGCAGGTGGGCGGATTGCTGGCAATCCTGGGAGTCATCGTTCTGCCGATAACCTCCGGAGATACCGCGCTTCGCTCGCTTCGTCTGATGATCGGTGATTTACTCAAAATCGATCAGAGGCCGGTCAAAAATCGTCTTTCAATATCGTCGGTCATCTTCGTGCTGGTCACATGCATTCTAGTATGGGCAAAGATGTCTCCTGGCGGCTTCAACACCCTCTGGAGGTATTTCGCGTGGAGCAATCAGATGATCTCCATATTTGCATTCGCCATAATAACGATCTACCTGCTTGGCAAGGGGCACAGGTACGCGCCGTTTATGTCCCTCATACCGGGTGCATGGTACGCTTTCATCACCTTCGCCTATATCTGCAACGCGCCGATAGGCTTGAACCTCCCGATGAACATAGCCTATGTGCTTGGCGTGATCTTCGCGATAGTATACTCGTTCCTGATCTATCGGCAGGGCATAAACCTGCGCTCGTGCAAGACTCAGCTGGAGGCCTCGCCGGTCCTGTAATGCGGGCAAAGGTGCGATTCTAGGGGTGCGATTCGGAAAGTCGCCCGAGGAGTATTTAATGTTGCAACGCTGGGCGGGAGGTGCTATACTTTCTCTCGGTTAAAAAATTTACATACAGGTGCTGTGAGATGAATATGATCTTTTGCGACGGTTCAAAGTACGCGAATATAAATACGGGCCTCTGGTGGTGGCGCTCCTTCTGCCGCCCGAGGTGTTCTCTTATTTTGGTCTGAGCTGCGTCGCTTCGTCACAGACATATAAAAAATAAGGGGTTCCGAGGGTAAATAAACTTCGGAGCCTTTTTTTATCGTTAGCGCGGATTAGCTTATTGCAGGCAAAGCGCGAAAGGTTCCCGGTGTAAGGGGATCTTTCGCGCTTTTTTGTTATTCGGAAGGGAGAGATTTTTGTGGACAGCGTTGAAAAGATGATGCAGAAGTTGTTGGCCGGAGGTAATTTGGAGAGGTCAGAGAGCAGGGCGCTCTTCGACGCGGTGATCAGGGGGGAGCTGTCCGATGTCGAGATAGCGGCGGTGCTGGTCGCTCTCAAGATGCGCCATGAGACCGCTGAGGAGATAGCCGGGGCTGCCAGCGCTCTGCGCGAGGGGGCAAAGCTCTTTCCAAGGCCGGATTACAAGTTTGCGGACATAGTCGGCACCGGCGGAGACGGCGCCAACACGATCAACATATCCAGCGCCGCGACGTTCGTCACGGCGGAGGCGGGGTTTCCGGTGGCTAAGCATGGGAACCGCTCCGTATCGTCCCGCTGCGGGGCGGCCGATCTGCTGGAGCGCTTCGGCGTGAAGCTGGATATGTCCCCGGCTGTTGCCCGCAGAATGCTCGACGAGCTGAGTGTTACCTTCCTCTACGCTCCGCATTATCACATCGGAATAAAGCACGCTATGCCGGTCAGGAAGGCGCTTGCGACCAGGACAACCTTTAATGTTCTTGGGCCTCTGATCAATCCCGCCCGTCCTCCGATAATGCTCGTAGGCGTATATGATATGGATCTGTGCGGCATCGTGGCCGAGACGCTGCGCCTGCTGGGAGTCGAGAGAGCCCTGGTGGTGAACGGCCTGGGGCTTGACGAAATCGCCGTCCACGGGGAGACGAACGCCTCCGAGCTGAAGGATGGGGAGATCGTTAGCCGATCCTTTACTCCTGCGGACTTCGGCGTGAGGGAGTTTCCTCTCTCCTCGATCGTGGGCGGCGCTCCGGAGGAGAACGAGGCCGCGATACGCTCCGTGTTGGGCGGACAAGGGGATGACGCTCACGCCGCTGCGATATCGGTCAACGCGTCGGCCCTTCTCACGCTGGGCGGGGTTACTTCGAACTATCGTGACGGCTTCGAGCTCGCCATGAGCATATTGCGGAGTGGCCGCGCGGGCGCTCGCCTGGAGAAATTCGCCGAGCTGTCGCACATGTCGGAAGACGACGATTCGAGTGTCGAACGTGTCAGTGCTTGACGAGATTACGGCGAGAAAAAAATTAGACGTCTCGGGCCGCATGGAGAAAATGCCGTTGGAGTCGATACGGCGTAGTGCCTCGCCGACAGTTCGCTCGCTGGCGTCGGAGTTGTCGCGGCCAGGTGTCAGGTTTATTCTGGAGTGCAAGAAGGCGTCGCCGTCAGAGGGGATAATACGCAAAGATTTCGACATCGACGAGATAGCGAATGCATATAAAAATCACGCCGATGCTGTATCTGTCCTGACTGACGAGCCGTATTTTCAGGGACGGCTGGATTATCTCAAACGAGCCCGGGAGCTGCTGGATTGTCCCATCCTGGCCAAGGACTTCGTGATATCCCCGTATCAGGTTGCGGAGGCCAGGGTTTATGGCGCGGATGCTGTGCTTCTGATGCTCTCCGTTCTGGACGATCACATGTACCGGAGGTGCGCGGATGAGGCCTCCCGGCTGTCGATGGACGTATTGACGGAGGTACACGATGATGCGGAGCTTGCTCGGGCGATCTCTCTTGACGCGAGGCTCATAGGCATAAATAACAGGAATCTGAGAACTCTCGAGGTCGATATAAACGTGGTTGAGAGGCTCGCGCCGAGGATCCCAGACGACCGTGTCGTGGTGTGCGAGTCGGGAGTCAAGTCTCATGCCGATGTGACGCGAATACGGACGAACTGTCCCCGCGTCGGCGCGTTTCTTGTCGGAGGAGCGCTCATGAAGGATGAGAGAGTCGATCTGGCTGCTCGTCGGCTGATATATGGGCGGGTCAAGATCTGCGGCCTCACGTCGCCTGAGGACGTAAGACGCGCTTATGAGGCCGGCGCGTCTTACGGAGGAATGGTATTCGCGCCCGGCTCGCCAAGACGCGTGGGGATTCCAGAGGCTTCGGAGATTTCCGCGTCGGCTCCTCTGCCGATGGTTGGCGTATTTGTGAACGAACCCTTGGACGCGGTGTCCGCAGTCTCTTGCTCTCTCGGGTTTGCGGCGGTTCAGCTTCACGGAGACGAGGATCTGGAATACGTATCCCGCCTGAGAGAGCGCCTGCCGGGCGGAACGGAGATATGGAAGGCCGTAAGGGTGGGGGAACGCCTGCCTGAGCTGGATAAAACCGGGGCGGATCGCGTGCTCTTGGATACGTTGGATAAAAATTTGCGCGGCGGTACAGGAAAAAAATTCGACTGGTCACTGCTGGATAATATACATGATAAGTCGCGCGTGATACTGGCAGGAGGTGTAACGCCCGATAACGCCGCCGGCGCGATGAAGTATGGAACATACGCGATCGACGTCTCCTCCGGCGTGGAGCTTCCCGGCCCTTTATCCGGTCCGGGCAGAAAGGATCACAAGATGATACAAAGGCTCTTCGCAGCTCTGCGCGGAGCGTAATACCAAACGGTTTATTGATTAATCTGGCTATTAGTTTAGCTCAGGTAAAGGGTCAAGGCGCCTGAACGAACGAAGCGAATCGGCGGCCGACACGATGTCGGACGAGTGGCGAAAGTAAGTTCAAAACCGCGTTCTTCGTGCGGTTTTGAACGGCATGGATGTACTTACGACACGGTCCGATTCGCGTAGTGAGTCGGGCGCCTTGACCCTCCAGAACTGCAACATGTAACAAGTTGGCAGTCATAATAATAAAAGGAGGGGATGGGTATGGGGATATTGAGCGGCATATCTGGAAGCGACGGTGAGTTCGGCAAGTTCGGCGAGTTTGGCGGCATGTTTGTGCCGGAGATACTGGTTCCCACACTTAGGCAGTTGGAGCGCGCATTCGAGGACGCGAGCGCGGACGATGCGTTTCATGCCGAACTTGACGGGCTTTTGAAGGAGTACGCGGGGCGCGAGACCCCGCTTTATCGGTGCCGTAATTTGACGCGGGGCATGAACGCGAAGATTTATCTGAAGCGAGAGGATCTGCTTCATGGCGGCGCGCACAAGACGAACCAGGTTCTGGGTCAGGCGCTTCTTGCGAGACGCATGGGCAAACATCGGCTGATTGCCGAGACCGGAGCGGGCCAGCACGGGGTCGCGACGGCGTTGGCCGGCGCTCTATTCGGCATGGAGACTCGTATATATATGGGTTCGAAGGATATCGGGCGTCAAGCCCCAAATGTGTACCGCATGAGACTGATGGGCGCGGAGGTCGTCCCGGTCGAGACAGGAAGCGCTTCGCTCAAGGACGCCATCAACGAGGCCCTGCGGGATTGGTCGGAGAGCTATGAGAGCACTCACTATCTGCTCGGCACTGCGGCTGGTCCGCACCCGTTTCCAACGATAGTCAGGGAGTTTCAGCGCGTCATCGGCAGGGAGGCAAAGAGCCAGATAATGGAGGCTGAGGGCAGGATGCCCGACGCCGCTATCGCGTGTGTCGGAGGAGGGTCTAACGCCATTGGGCTATTCGCGGACTTCATAGATGAGAAGTCGGTGGATCTGATAGGGGTGGAGCCGGCGGGATATGGCCTCGATACGGACAAGCATGGCGCGACGATAGAGCGGGGACGCCCCGGAATCCTGCATGGCAGCTACAGCTATGTGCTGCAGGATGAGAACGGGCAGATACTGGAGTCACACTCCATATCGGCGGGGCTGGACTACCCGGGCGTCGGGGCCGAACACTCCTTTCTGCACAGCATCGGCAGGGCGAAATATGTGGGCGTGACGGACAGTGAGGCGATTTCGGCGTTTGCCGAACTCTCCAGAGCTGAGGGAATAATCCCGGCGCTGGAGAGCGCTCACGCGCTCGCGTTTGCTCTAAAAATCGCGCGAGAATCGCGGGCGCCGACGGTGCTCCTTGTGAATTTGTCGGGGCGTGGGGATAAGGATCTCGAGCACGTCATGCCATACATAAGGATGGAGGGCTAAGGATATGAGCGAGAAAAACGGACGATACGCGAGGCTGTTCGATAGATTGAAAAAAAATAAAGAGGGCGCGTTTATACCGTTTGTAATGCTGGGCGACCCGACACGCGAGGCTAGCTTCGATATATTGCGGACTCTTGCGGATAGCGGAGCCGACGCGTTGGAGTTGGGAATACCATTCTCAGACCCGATCGCGGACGGCCCGGTGATACAGACTGCGGCGGGCAGGGCGCTTGGCGCAGGAGCGACTCCCGCCATGTGCTTCGATGTTATCAAAAAAATTCGAGAGCGGCATCCGGTTCTGCCCATTGGTCTGCTCGTATACGCAAACCTAGTAGTGGGAAGCTCTCCGGAGGCGTTTTACAGGTTGGCGTCAGAGTCCGGGGTGGACTCGGTTTTGATTGCCGACGCTCCCCTAGAGACTGACCCTATCTTCGCGCGATTCGCTGAGCGTGAGAACATAGATACGGTGTATGTCGTACCGCCTAACGCGGACGATGATAAGCTCGTGAAAATCGCCCGCGTTTGCCGCTGCTACACGTATTTTCTAGGAAGGTCGGGGGTTACCGGAGCTGATCGCGAGATGCGCGCCCCGGATTCACGCGCGATGGAGCTGCTCAGGGGCGCGGGCGCCCCTCCGATTGTAGTCGGTTTCGGCATATCGAGGCCGGAGCACGTGAGATCCGCCCTCATGGCCGGCGCGGACGGAGCGATATCGGGCTCGGCAACGGTCGCCATAATAGAGAAGAACCTCGATGACCCAGGTAAAACGCGCGTTGAACTGGCGAATTTCGTCAGGAGCATGAAGGACGCGACTATTTTCTAAGGAAACGCTAATTTAATAACCTTTGGGCTGCAATGGGCGTATTCGCTCACCATCTTCACGGTTGCTACAAAAATGGTCCTCAACGTAGCTCTGCTACGCCTGCGGCCATTTTTGCAACAACCGTTTCGACGGAGAACGAATCCACTCCATTTCGCCACAAAGAACATTAAATTAGCGTTTCCTAAGGAAACGCTGATTTAATAACCTTTGTCGTCCTCCGGCTTGACCGGAGGACCCGCGTATGTGCATGAATTACCGGCAATTACATTGATTTTTCGGGTAATAATATCGATGTAATTGCCTTTTTATTTTTTACCTGCCGAATATATTATATTTACAGCTATTTTGTAGAGGGGTCGGTTTTTATGAGAATACTTAGAAACATCAGCATTATGGGTAAAGTTCTTATTTTAGCCGTAGTAATGATGCTTTTGCAAGTTGTAATATTTGCCATGAGCTACAACACTAACAGGAATACCAGGATGGATGCGGACAGTATGTATGAGGACTATGCCAAGCCCGCGATGTGGATACTGAATGCCAAGGCCGCCGCGTTACATAACAGACGTCTTGTAGTCCGCGCGATGGACGTCGGTATCGCGCGGAAGGATTTGATTGAGAGTCAGATGGAGAGGCACAGGTCTAATATATCGGAGTGGGTGGGAAATTATGCCAAGACATTGTATTTCGATGATGAGAAGGCGCTTTATGCCAAACTTGCAAAAAACCTGGCCGCTACGACTCAGAAGCAGGATCAGATTCTGGCTGCGGCTTTCAGTGACGACCCACTGAAGAAAAAAGAGGCGTTACAAAGGTTGTCCCTCGACGGCGATCTCACCCAGCTTGAGAATGAGTTGTCGGATGACTTCGACAATCTTGCGGAACTGCTGGTTAAAATGGCCGACGAAACGAGTGTCGAAAGCGCCAAAAATGCTGACATGGCCACAGCGCAGATGGTGACCGTATTCCTGGCGGCCATATTGATCGGGCTGGTTCTGTCCATCGTCATATCGAAGACTATAACTAACTCTGTCAAAAGGACGGAAAAGAACATATTTACGTTCTCCAAGGGTGACCTGAGGAGCGAGTTCGAGACATATGGAAAGGACGAAATTGCTTCAATGGCGCGAAGCCTCCAGGAGATGGCTGACAGTCTCACCGAGATAATAGGCTCCGTGCAGGGCGCAAGTGACGATATCAACGAGACGGCTCACGACTTCTCCTCTCTGGCGGAGGAGACGAGCGCGTCGGTGGGGGAGTTCAAGGTCTCTGTCGACGATATGGGAGGACATCTCAACGAACTCTCGATGAGCGGCGAACAGGTTAACGTATCTGCGAAGGAGGTTGCGGCAGGAGCTCAGGCCACAGCTGAGCGCGGCACAAATATAGCCCGCAAGGTTGACGACGCGATGGCGGCAGGAGAGAACGGCATGAACGCCGTGCGTCGTGTCGTGAGCGGGATAGAGGAAGTGGTGGATAATGCCTCCGAGGCGGCGAACTCCATCCAGGAACTCAGTGAGAGGACGCGCCAGATACAGGGGTTTGTGTCGCAGATAGCGAGCATTGCGGACCAGACAAACCTTCTTGCGCTGAACGCGGCAATCGAAGCCGCAAGGGCGGGCGAGGCCGGGCGAGGATTTGCCGTCGTGGCCGAGGAGGTGAGGAACCTCGCGGAGGAGAGCAACTCCGCCGCCAAGAACATAGAGAACCTGGCCAATACCATAACCTCCGATCTGGAGCGCGTTGTATCGATTGCCACCGCCGGAGCCAAGGAGTCGGTCAAAGCAAAGGATCTGTCCAGGGATACCGAGGAGATAATAGGAAGCATGATAATATTTCTGCGCGATATTGCCGACGCCACTCAGGACCTTGCCGCAGTCGCTGAGGAACAGGCTGCGTCAAGCGGAGAGATCGCTCAGGCTGTGCAGAATATAGCGTCCAAGGTTGAGCGCACTGCCGAGGCGGGTGAGACAATCCGCTCCAGCATTGACGAGGTATCGACAGCCTCTGAACGAATGGCTAGCGGCGCTGAAGGGCTAACCAATCTCGCCGCAAACATGCAGAATATTTTGGCGTTCTTCAAACTCGATGATGAAAAAGCAAACGCAAGCCGCTCAAATAAAACAGAGATGCTTGCGTCGAAGGCAAAATAGAACATGTTACGGTGATTATGCTTCATGCAAGTGGGGTAAAGAGTATGACCTGATATTCGTACGCTGAAACGTGTCACACGATATATAAATATACCAGTGTCTGGTTGAGCAGCTGCCACGCAATCTCGCCAAAAGTTATAGGGCCGTAAAACCCGCCGAGTTTTTTGCCCTCTAAACCGCCGTACAGAAAATTAAGAATGCAGTTGCAGGCGAACTCGGAGTTTGTATCGAGTTCTTCGATTTTCTTTTGGAAGGCGTTTACATAGTCGGGGATGTTTTCGGCAAAACGGTAATTTATCCCTTTGAACACCGGAGCGTAAAAATGGACTACTCCGTCCGAGATGCTTTTGATGGAAATATTGATGCCAGCGCCTGAATAGTCGCCGATCAGTGGAAGTTGGGTATTCAAATTGTGCTCTGCGATATAATCGGCAAAGATAACTTTTTCTCCGCCAACAAAGCAGGTTCTGGCGCTGAAGCCCTCCTCATCGAAGGTGATTATGGGACTTGCGGTGTTTGGAGAGAAAATATTGACGATGTTGATCTGAACGGTCTTATCCTCGGGCAAACTGATATGCAGGACGACCGCTCTATCCGCAAACACCTCGCCGGTGAAGCCATTGGCCGCTACCGGCGTCTGTCCCGTCGCATTCAGGTTGAAGCCGGAGATCCAGCCGACGATGTTTTTCAGGAAAATATCTTCGTAATTCGCGGCGTTTTGCGCGTATTGTTTGTGCACCTCGCTGTCAAACGGCAGAACAACTATGGAGAATCCGTTCGGATACGCTTCAGCTGTGATGTTTGCAAGCGTTCTAACGTCGTATGCCGCAGACTTATAGGTATTAAAGTTTAATTCACGTACATCCAGCATATTGCCGCTGATAATTCCGCCATTTTCCTCCGTAAAATACTCGGTGGAGCCGCCAATCCAATTGCCCTTTGGCAGCTTGCGCAACAACGACTCAGTTCCGGAAATATGCAACAGCTTATTTTCGGCAATCAATGCCGCAGTTTCTTCAAATGTTTTTAGCATGAAATAGATCCTCCTCTATAATTTAACGATCCAGTTGTAGTCACTCTCCATAATTGACGCAAATTTATCGAAAATTGCATTGAGGTCCTCCGTGCATTTGGAGATCGTTGCCGGTGTCGAGTCTGACTTATAGCGTGTTTTCAGTCTTGTCAGCGCCATGTTGAGCGCTAATTGTTTGAGTTGTACCTGTCCCGTGTACTCTAAAAGTTTTTTGGTCTGCGAATCGTTCAATTTCACAAATCATTCCTCCTCTTAGGGCAATTTACCTCCACACTAAAATTAAGAACATTTACTGCGGGATATAGATTTGCCGCTATTCCCATTGTTCGTTGTGATCAGCGATCATGGTGTGTCAATCAGCGGTTTCTACTGGAACTAATTATTAACCTGTGCGACCGTATACAAAGTTGCAATTGTCCGTGCCGCACCTTCAATGCATTGCGGGAAACATTTCGATTATAACAGAGCGCGCGGGGTTTTTATAGATTTTTTTAATTAAAACTTGTATTATGAGAAATACGAATATCTCTACGATTTGCCATCATGCCTGAGCATACGGGCGGAACCTGTGAGGCGAGGTTATTCGAAATATAGCCATAAATTTAATTGACAATCGCTTATGCAATAACTATTATTTACTGGTGTTTTGTTAACTATTCAATTAGCAGGAGTTGGTATCTGTCCTGGGGCGCCGACAGCCCCGCGCCTCTTTAAGCGATGCGGCGTCAGAAATTTCATGCATGAGACAGAAAGTATGTCCTGTGTAAAATACGACAAGGAGAGAGTTATATGAGCGGACAACTCTGCAAAAAATGCGGAGCTCCAATGGATGAAGCAGATCTTTTCTGCAATAAGTGCGGGAGCAAGAGGGAAATTGAACCAACGCATACTCATCCTGGGCCTGCGCGATATTGTTTCAAATGCGGAGCGCTGCTGCCAATGGGAGGGCGCTTCTGCAGAAATTGTGGAGTGCCGCAGGCGGAGGCGGCACAGGCAGACGCGCGAATTGAAACTTCGCCAGGCGCCGCTTCACACAGTCAGCAACCGAACACGTGGAATCGTCCGAAAAAGAGGAGGAACTTCCCGCTCTGGTTGGTCGCGGTGATCGTGTTTCTGTTCATTCTCGGCGGCGCCGGATTCGCGGCGTATAAATATTTTTTGAGCGATATCCCGTGGGATGAGGTTGTGGCTGTAATACGGGGACACAGGAGTGAGTCGGAGTATGAGTCCAGAACTGTTCCCCTTTCGTCCGAGGAGATAGAGGAGATGGGCATCGACGCTCCGGATGAGCCTCCGGCTGATGACCCGGCGGTGTATCAGCCCCCTTTTCAGCAGTATAGTCCGAGCGCCCCGGACTCCATGCCTTATCAGAGTCCGCCGCCTCAGCCCACGGTGAGATACATTTGGTCGCAAACGGATACCGGCGGCTTCAGTCAGCCTGTGGCCGTTGATCAGAACGGCTTGTTCGTGCAGTCCGTATCATTCTCGGGAACTGTGATGGGGGATCATGTGAGGGTTCGTTCAGCCCCCAATACCAGCTCTTATATTAAGAGTCAATTTAACAAAGGCGCGGTTCTCGATGTCATTCAACGCTATTCATCGGGAAGGGATAGGTATTTTTGGTACAAAGTCGTTTACAGCGGACAGGTTGGATGGATGTATGGGGAGTTCCTGAGCGTGATGGAGACCCCAACGGTTCCTTAAGGAATCGCTGATTAAATGTTCTTCGAGCGAATCCGCCCATTGCAGCCGAAGGTTATTTAACCAGCGGTTACCTAAGTATGGTCGTGTGAGCGATTGGCAGCGGATGCATAGAACCTCAGGGAAAAACCTCAAACACTGGCTTGCGGCATTTCTCTCCTGACTTACCAGGATTTTCATCTCCTGCAATCAATATCGTATGGCGGCTCTAATCCTCGGATTTAGAGTATTTTTTTATATTTGGAGTACAATAAGCTGCTTATGACCGGATCATTGTTTCTGGTGTAGAATGCAGCAGTATAACTGTGACTGAAGGAGAGAGGACAAGAATGAAGTTATATACTGTTACCATAGCCCGTGAGTATGGTTCGGGAGGGCGCCTGATCGGAAAACAGCTGGCGGATGAGCTGGGGATAGCGTTTTACGACAGAGAACTTATTTCTTATGCAGCGTCGGATATAGGGCTCGACGAGGAATTTATCAAATCCATAGAGCAGAAGAAGTCCTCTGGTTTCCTTTATAATTTATATTCTCCATTCCAGTGGATCCCTATCAACGAACAGGTTTTTCTGGCTCAGTCCAACGTGATCAAGAATATAGCGGAGCGCGAATCCAGCGTGATAATAGGCAGATGCGCGGACTATGTGCTGGAGAACATGCGAAACTGCATCCGCTTTTTCATTTACGCTCCCATAGAGTTCCGACTAAGCCTTGTAAAAGACGTGTATCAGGAGGGAGAAAGCGGTCGCCTGGAGGATTACATCCGAAAACAGGATAAAGGCCGAGCCTCCTACTACAACTTTTTCACGCAGCAGAAGTGGGGCAGGGCACAGAACTATCATCTGTGCCTGAACAGCAGTATTGGGATTCAATCGTCTGTGAGACTGCTCAAAAAATTTGTAGAAGAGTTCAATAAGGAAGGTGTTTAATGGATAATTTAGAAAAACGCCCTGAAAACAAGATGGGGGTCATGCCCGTTCACCATCTGCTTCTCTCCATGTCGATACCAATGGTAATATCGATGCTCGTCCAAGCGCTTTACAACGTTGTGGATAGTTATTTTGTCGCAAAAATAGGGGAAAGCGCTCTGACCGCTGTTTCACTGGTGTTCCCAATACAGGCCCTTATGATAAGCGTCGGGATTGGGACCGGTGTTGGTTTGAACGCGTTTCTCTCAAAAAGCCTAGGTGAGAAAAATTACACCAGGGTAAACAGATCCGCCATGAACGGCATTTTCCTTGCGTGGGTCAATTGCGCTATCTTCATGCTCGTAGGATTCTTAGCTTCGGATGTATACTTCATCGCGCAGACCGATAGCCAGGAGATTATCGGATATGGAAAGAGTTACATGTCGATTATCTGCGTCTTCTCGTTGGGAGTCTTCAGCCAGATCACGTGCGAGCGTCTGCTGATGTCGACCGGAAAGACCTATTATGCCATGATCTCTCAGTTGACCGGGGCAATCATCAATATAATACTTGACCCCATCATGATATTCGGACTGTTGGGCTTCCCGAGGATGGAGGTGGCGGGCGCCGCGCTTGCCACTGTTATCGGACAGAGCGTGGCGGCGTTGCTGGCTGTCTCCTTCGACATCAGGAAGAACACCGAGATAACGTTCTCATGGCGAGGACTCAAACCTGACTCAGCCATCATCAAAAGAATTTACGCCGTCGGGCTGCCCTCCATAATGATGGGCTCGCTCGGCTCGATCATGATTTATGGGCTGAACAACATCCTGATCTCGTTCACGTCCACTGCGGTGGCGGTATTTGGAGTCTACTTCAAGTTGCAGAGCTTCATTTTTATGCCTGTTTTCGGGTTGAACAACGGCATGGTGCCTATTCTTGCCTATAACTTCGGGGCTCGAAAGAAGGAGCGCATAATCAGCACGGTCAAGCTGAGCATAATGTACGCAACCGGCATAATGATCTTGGGCATGGCTGTTTTTCAGATATTTCCGTACAAACTGTTAGAGCTGTTCAACGCCACAGATGAGATGATGTCGATTGGTGTTCCGGCACTCAGAATAATCAGCTTCCATTTTTTGTTCGCCGGATTTTGCATAGTATTTCTCTCTGTGTTCCAGGCGCTGGGCAATGGAGGCGAGAGCCTCCTGGTCTCGGGATCCAGGCAGCTGATCTTTCTTTTGCCGATCGCGTGGCTGCTCTCACTGTCCGGCAACTTAAACGTCGTATGGTGGGCGTTCCCCGCTGCGGAGTGCGCCACGTTTATTCTGTGCATTGTTCGAATAAAAAGTGTTTATAATAAAAAAATAAAAGTTCTATAACAGTAAATTATTGCGTGCGCGGGGAACAAGCCGTAACCAAAAAAATAAGAAATTAAGTAGCGCAATAACCGACGCCGCCGTTGGAGCGCCTCCTTTATGTCTGCCTGAGAGGACCGGCATTCTCTCAGGCGTGTGGAATATTGGTGTGGTTCGATATCTCGCTGTTTATCGTTATCAGGTCGTCCACGCATAGATCATGCAGGTTTTCATGCCCGGTTATGCGGGCATAGGTCTTCAGCTCTTCGAGCGTTACGTTCAAGAAGTTTGTCAGTCGCGCTGATGCCGCCTCGATGGGGAATGCCGACCGCAGAGATATGTCCTGTGAGGCGATGCCTATGGGACACTTTCCTGAGCCGCAGATTCGATATTGCTGGCAGGCGGATGCCATCAGCCCTGCCGTAGCGATTGCAATGGCGTCCGCGCCCATTGCAATCGCCTTTGCGAAGTCGGAGGATACTCTGAGCCCTCCGGTTATCACCAGCGAAATTTTGCTGTTGTGCTCGTCGAGGAATTTTCTGGCGCGATAAAGGGCGTACACTGCGGGCACGCTGGTCGAGTCCCGAAGCAGTTTCGGGCTGGCCCCGGTGGCGCCTCCGCGGCTGTCGATGGTTATGAAGTCAGGATTTGAAAATATACAGTACTCGAGGTCCCGCTCGATTCTCCCCGCAGCTATTTTAATTCCTATGGGGCGTCCTGATGATGCCTCTCGCAGTTGGTCCACAAGGCCCTTCAGGTCCTCCCTGGACGTTATGCCGGGGAACCTGGACGGGCTTATGATATCAACGCCCTCCGGCTTCCCTCTGGCAGAGGCTATTTCCGCCGTCACCTTACTGCCGGGCAGATGTCCTCCCATACCTGGTTTTGTGCCTTGCCCAATTTTGATCTCTATTGCATCGGAATTTTGCAGGTTTTGCGGCGTCACACTGTACATGTTCGGGACGTATTCGAAGATATATTTATAAGCAGCGCTCATCTCCTCCGGGAGTATCCCGCCCTCTCCACTGCATATGGCGGTTTTGGCCGCCGCGCTGCCCTTGGCGAGCGCGCTTTTAGCCTCTCTGGACAGAGCCCCGAAGGACATGTGCGAGATGTACACGGGGTTTTGGATCACAAGAGGTTTTTCGGCGTATTTTCCAATGATGGTTTCTGTCGTAACATTTGCGTGTTCGTCTAAAGGAAGAGGGTTCAGCTGTGCCCCGAGCAGTAAAATATCGTCCCATCCTGGCATGGACATTTTTGTTCCCATAGAGTCGATAATGGTCTCGCCAGTCGTCGCCATCTGATGAATATCGTCCATATAGCGGCATGTCGGATCCAGCCTTGAATATTCGTTTGGGTAGGAAAGAGAGTAAGAGTTTGAGATCTCGGAGGGTGAATCGGGCGCCTCGTTTGCCGGGGACTCGTCAGAGTCGGGGCTCAGGAGCTCCAACATCTCAATCGAAGCTCCACAGATCGGGCAGATCGGGCCATCAGAGCCAATTACCGCATCGCGCTCATTGAACACACTTCCACAGATATTGCATTGATATCGCTTCAACAAAAATTCCTCCTCAGTGAGATATAGATGTGAGCAATTGCGGCAGAACAAAATACGTGTAGAGGTAGTGCTGAATATGTCCGCACAGTAATAAAATGACTTAAGGAACCCCTGATTTACTACGGAAATAGATTGCTGCTATTTCCATTGTTCGTTGCGATCAGAGATCATGGCGTGTTAATCAGCGATTCCTTAAACTCGCCGCGTTTCCGTCTCAATGTCGCGCCAGTCGCATGTCGGCGATAATATATTTTTTTATCTAGTGTGATATAGTGATCTTGCATTAATTATACACAACTTTTTAATAGAGGAGAGTGTTTTAAATGAGAAAACCCAAGATTTTTGCGTTAGTAGGTGGTATTTGCAGAGACTCTCTCAGTCGTAAGCTGTTCAATATTTTTAAGGAACAGTCGTCCCAATTGATGGAGTTTGACTTTTTTGATCTGTCCGCTCTTCCGTTTTTTTCACAGGATATTGAATATGATCCGCCACAGGCGGTGGAGGATTTTAAAAACCTGATAAGGGCGTCGGACGGCATCCTTGTCGTCACTCCTGAGTACAATCGTTCATTCCCCGGCGCGCTGAAGAACGCGCTCGATTGGGGCTCGCGTCCGACGGGGCAGTGTTTGTGGAGCGGCAAACCAGCGGGGCTCATAGGAACCAGCCCAGGCGCGCTGGGGACGTTTGGCGCTCAGGCTCAATTGAGGCAGGTGTTATCATTTCTCGATATGCGGATCATGAATCAGCCGGAGTTCTACCTTCAGTTTCCAAGAGAGTTGGAAAACGGTAAATTGCCCGTATCCACGCGTGACTTCCTGCAACGTTATATTGAGAAATTTCAGGATTGGGTCAAGTCGCATATGAGTGAGTGATCGCCAATGGATCCATGTGCAGGCTGAATTTTGTCTGTGCTGACCGCGATTGGAGTGACCTTTGGCCGGGCCAGCATAATCAGCTCGGCCTTTTTAGCAGAGGTCAATATATTGTGTCATTTGTTTGTCAATATACTTAATTTAATATGCGGTACACTCTATATCTAAATTATTATCGGCATAGAGTGCCTAAATATCTTGTTACTAGTGACTTGAGGATTATATATGATAAGGCCTTAAGGCATGGTGCTCAGACTCTTTTAGTCCAATAATGCAGAGTATGACTCACTTTACAGAATGGGTTACAATTTTTTACAGTAATATCAAGCAATTAAATCTCCTATATGATTTTGTATCAAAATATTTTAATAAAATAGGCGTAAATATTTTAATACATGTATAGAATTATTTAAAAGCAGAAATATAAACGCATATTAAGTTTATAGTGTTTATAATGACTCTAAATATTTATAAGTAATATATTTTAATCACTTATTCTTTGATATAATTTGTATATTAGGTAAAAATAAGTAAAAAATAACGAAAAAAGCCGTTTGTCCATAATGCTTTAAGCTAGTATAATATGACACGAAAAATCAGTGCGTTTTGATTTATACGAGATTATTAATTCGATCGGAGGTGGAGTTCATGAAATTGAGCAGTGTGGCGGATTCTCTGCATTGCGTGCTGGAATCTCTCGCGACAAAACCGCCCAGAAGAAAGGGGCGCCACTCGTACTCCTATATTGTAAAAATGGGGTTTGATGATATTTGTAAGCTTCGTTTGAGAGGGTACAGTTTTCAGAGTATCATGGAGGGATTGATAGATGCCGGCTTCTTCGAAGAGGATGCTGATGTGAAGCACCTTTGTCAGGCATTCGCCAGAGAAAGAAAAAAACGCATCAACGCAGCTGAACAGAATGAGGAAACTGTTTGCGACAGCTGTTCAAGGAAATAAGAGTGCTGATCTTGTGAAATCAGATTCATTCTTCTCTGCGTGACATTGGACGTGTAAAACTTAAGAACTTCCCTCAACGAGCTTCCGGGGCCGAATGCCCGGGAAGCTCACCCTTTTAAAGGGCGGCTTATTTGTCAATCTCGCTTACCCCGTGTGCATGCCAAGCATATAGTTTCCAAATTTTGTTCGAGAAAAATTTTGAACGCAATGTTTTGAAAGTCCGCAGAGTCTCCCCTCTCCGCTCAAATGAGCGACCCCCCCGCAGTGAATGTGGCAACCGGGAAATTTTATCCAGGCAGGCAGCTGAATATTCCATTTCACGAGAGCCACGTGTCTCCAAAATGAGAGCCAGGGATGTCCCTTGCCCTGTTCGCTGCGGTTTAATGCGCGGCAGGCAAGGCGAAATTTCTTTTATCTGGATGAGTCTGATAATTGTATGAATTGCACAAGAATATACCTATATTTATATAGCAGTACACTATATGTTTAAATATATGTTTTTTATAGGGCTTAATATCGCATATAAATAGAGCCTGAAGAACCATATTTAATAGATTCTTGAATCGTTATGGAAATTTATCTTTCGCGAAGATATGGCTGTATGACTGCATTTATAGCTTCTATTAAATATTTTTACTGTTATTGCAAGGGTTTATAGTATATTTGTGCATATATCTCTAAAATTATTAATTATATCCTGTAATATCATTAAATATATATGTTAAATTATTAAAAAGTGGATATATTAGTGTATATTAAATTTTTACTCTTTATAATTATTCTGATTAAGTATTAGTAATCTATATTAATAGATATATCTTGTATATAATTTGTATATAGGGGTTATTAAACGCAAAAATAATTAGAAATGTCATTTGCACGATATGTTTTAATCTGTTATTATTCATCACATAAAGAGGGGCCCGCTTCCACTGATAAAAAAATAATGAATTATATTGGAGGGTAAGTTTATGAAGCAGATCGATACCGTCACCGTCCTGCATAACACTCTTAAATCTCTTGCCAAAAAACCGCCAACACGAAAAGGTCGACTTTCATACTCGTTCATAGTTTCAATAGGATTTGAAGACATCTGTGGTCTTCGCGCCAAGGGATACAGTTTTCGGTGCATATTGGATGAGCTTATTGAAGCTGGTTTTCTTGAAGAGGACGCCGATGTGAAGCATTTCTGTCAGGCGTTTTCCAGGGAGAAGAAGAAGCGTCAAGCTGACACGGGGTTGAATAATAGCAATTTATGCGAGCACTGCTCCAGAAAATCCATGAGCATTAATTTCATCAGGGAACCGCTGGTTTAGGGCTCGCAAAGAAATAACTACAGAGTGGAATTTTAACAAAGTGAGTGACAGTGCTATTTTATCTCTTGATTTGCTGTAGTTGTTTTCGTACGACTCCT
>JAISRE010000086.1 GCA_031273805.1 Synergistaceae bacterium
TCCTCCACGACCTGCTCGGGTTTCATCGAGAGCGCCTTTCCAAGGCCCTCGTAGCCCTCCGCGCCTATGTACTCCTCCAGCGACTCCGGGTTGATGTGTCCGCAGTTGACGAGCGCGTAGCGCTTCTGCTTCCTGTAAAACGCTATCTCGTCGTAGCTCGGGATCGAGCTGAGCGTCGCAGGCTCTTTGTAGAGCAGACGCTCGATGATCCTTCCCTTGACGAGGTGGGTCTCGACTATCTCGTCTACATCCTCGGGCTTGACGTGAACGTAGAAAACGCCCTCCGGGTATACGATCACCAGAGGTCCCATCTCACAGAGGCCATGGCAGCCTGTCTCGACTACCTTTATTTCGCTGCCCATCCCGCGGGCTTCGAGCTTCTCCTGAAGGGCGGGTATTATAAATTTCGATCCTGACGACGTGCAGCCTGTCCCTCCGCAGACAAGGACATGCGCTCTTGCGAGCTTTTCCATTGTATTCTTCCTCCCGTTCCGAACTTTAAATCTTTCCCACTACAAGTTTGCCGACGACGCGCCCGTTGACGAGGTGCTCGGATATAATCTCCGGCACGTCTTCGGGCCTAACATTGCCGTACGTCACCCTCGGTTCTCCCGGGCGGACTATATCCACCAGAGGCTCCTTCTGACACATGCCTATGCACCCCGTCTGCATAACCGAGACGTTCTGCAAACCGCGCTTTGCAATCTCGTCCAGTACAGCAGTCATCACTGTTCTCGCCCCCGCGGCTATTCCACAGGTTCCCATACCGACTATCACCTGTGTGCCGCTCTCATGACGCGCGCTTGTCGCGCTCTTTGCCTGATCTTTTATCTTACGCAGCTCTTCCAGATTCTTTATTGCCATTATGCGAAACCTCTCTTTCTCAATGCTATTCCGTCGTTATTTAAAGAAGGTCGCTCTATATTTAAACAACGAAGATTGAAGACCGGTTCATTGGTATTGATCCAGTATCCCTTCTATTTTGTCCGGGGTGAGTCTTCCGTGAGTGTCGTCGTTCACCATGATGACAGGCGCGAGACCGCAGCATCCGATGCACGCGACAGTCTCCAGCGTATAGCGCAGATCCGGCGTCGTAGTGACGTCTCCCTCCAGGTTCAGGCAGTTCGCGAGTTCCTGGAGTATCTTCTTTGCGCCTCTCACGTGGCAGGCGGTGCCCTGACAGGAACGCACGATATTTCGTCCCCTGGGCTTAAGGTGGAACTGAGCGTAAAATGTTACAACGCCGAAAACCTGGCTGATTGGAACGCCCGTCTTCCTACTGATATAAATCAGGACTTCTTTTGGCAGATAGCCGAAAATATCCTGGGCCTTCTGCAGTATGGGTATCAGCGTCCCCTTCTTATCGCCTAATTCCGACAGCACTTCATCCATACGGGCGAAATCTTTTTCCGCGAAATTCTCTCCCATTGCGCTTCCTCCTTGTTCTTTCTCAGGCCGTAACCTGTGATGCTTTTTATGTAAAGGCTGCTTTATTGTCAGGGGCCCGAAGGGTAAAGACTAACCCTCCCGAAGGTCTTCCGCGTTCGCAAACGGCAAAATATCGTTTCAGCGATTTGATCAGCGTTTATCCAAATCCGCGCCCGCGTGGAAACAATCAAAGCGCAAGCCTCAGTGCGGCAGTTTAAAAAACAATATACAGTCAGAGAACTATTTCAGTCTGAGTTAAAATGCGGAAAAAATTCGACGTCGCTAAAACCGCCGCATACGCACACGCTCCTGCTGTATGTCTGAGAGGAACGTTTCTTGTTATTTTAATTTTAAATACTTTTAGTGAGCATTATGATTGCAAGAACAACCTGCTATTCGGTAAATTAACACCGTACCATAGTAACTAATTGACGATGATTATGCAATAGATATCTCCGAATTTCCCCAAAATAGCATACAGGTATACCTCAGTAGTATAAACCCTGGGGAAATGTTGAATCGAATCGGCTGAACAACGACGATGGCGCCGATATTCTTATTCGCGGAAATTATTGACCCGCTCCTAACGCCGACCGTATAATCACAGGCGGAAGATTTTTCGAAAAATTCGCGTGAAGGGGGCGTTGCGGTGGGTATCGGGGAGAAATCGGCATTTGTGACTGAGGGGACTCATCCGGTTTGCAGGGAACTCTGTCTGGAGCTAGCCAAAAGGGGATATTCCGTTGGCTTCGTCTATAGCTCTGAGGACGGGGACGCTCTGGAGCTGGAGTCGCGGATAAAGTCGCTGGGAGAAGGCTCGGTCCGGCGAAGGATCCGTGAGTTCAGCGAGGAGGAGCTGTCCGCCGCCGTCGTGGAAACGGCCGAGGCGTTCGGCGGCATTGACGCGCTTTTTTTCTTCATGCCGGAGTCTCCCGAGGTTTCCGGCGGCATGCTGCTCGACCTCGACGGAGGGGATTGGGACTCCGCCATGGACAGAGGGGCGAAGGGCTTTTTTCTGGTCTGCAAGTTCGCGCTTCCCTATCTGATATGCCGTGAGGGTTCCCGTATCGTGGCAATCGATCCATCCGGCTCTTGTTCGCAAGAGTCCGGTATGCTGGAGGGAGTTTCGAAGATAGCGCTTCATGCCGCTCTCGAACATATATCGAGGGAGCTCTCGAACTACGGAATATCGGTTGAATACCGGGTAATTTCAGGGGAGAGTTCTGCGCGCGGCATCGTATGAAAAAACGCGGGCCGTGTTTGGGATAATGTATCACGAAAGCGGCGTCGCGGGCATTATGCGTCGTTTTGCCGTCACCGGCCCGCGAAATTTGTTATAATTCACTCAAAACGAGGAGGCTTTGGGATAT
>JAISRE010000089.1 GCA_031273805.1 Synergistaceae bacterium
CTTTGAAAAATATGAAGTTGACCCATACAAGCGCGACGGGCAGTTCGACGCGTGGGAACAGCAGATTAAAGCCGATGAAGCCGCTATCGAGCAGACTGATGACATGCTCGCCAAATACGATGAAGCAGCAAGAGCTCTTGCTGCTCAGATTGCTGTTTCCGATAGTTTAAGCAAAGCTTTTATAGACCTTTCATCACATAGGCAAGCGTTAGAGACACATGCAGCGAAACAACACGATATGGTCGCAGTCAGCGAGCGCAAGCAACGCGGGGAAATAGCGCTGCGCAAGGTTAAACCCTGCGCGGAGAAATTCGACTCCGCCAATAAAGCCTATCAGACGGCGAGTGCCGAACTTGAAAAGGCCAAGACCGCAGAGAAACATGCAAAACTGGCGCTTGAAGAGGCAAAGAAAACACTGACGGAACTGCCCCCCCTTGACGCCGCACAGGAAGCGTTTGATAAACTGCGCGTTGAATGGGAGCAAACCGAAAATAAACTTAAAACCCTCACCGCTATTAAGGGCGATTATGACAGTATAGTCGGAAAGAACATCACATTAGAGACGTTATTGGCTGAACTTGCAGAAATAGATAAGACTATCTCAACCCTTCCCCCGATTACGGCAGCACAGGCTGCATTGGAAAAACTGAAATCGGAGCTTGTTAAATTATCAGAGAAGCGTGATGTACTCAACGGGCTAAAACGTGATCGGGATTCTATCACGGCAAAGCAGAGCACGTTGTCCGCAGAGCAAATCGAGTTTGAAACGCTGACTATTCAATATAAGACCGCCAAAACGAAGTATGACGGACTGTATGAGATTTTCTTGCGCGGTCAAGCAGGGGTACTGGCACAGTCGCTTGAAAACAATGAACCCTGTCCTGTCTGTGGGTCAACGGAACACCCCGCGCCTGCCGTTCTGCATGATGAGGACATCAGCGAAAGTAAATTGAAAAAGCTGAACACCGAAGCGGAAAGGGTGAAAAGTAAACTTGATGATAAGTCCTCCGTTTGCGCCATACTTCGGGCAGAGATAACTACGCTTACCGAACGCTTTTCAAGCGATGCCGATAAATGGTTTTCTGAGGTTCCATTCGATGCAATCGAGGCTCTGCTCGTCGATACAATAGAACAAGCCGGAAAAGACATTTCAGCAATGGCTATCAAGAAAGAGGCAGACGAAAAAGCATTATCCGACCTGGCCATAGTATCTGAGGCTGCTGTCAAACGAAAGGAAGAAATAACTCAGCAGCGCACGGCAATTAGGGTCGGGATCGATACATTGACAGAACGATTTCTAAAAGATTTCGCGCCGTTCTCTCCCGAGGCTATCTTTGAAACTGCGGACGCTGATTTAACTGCCGCCATTGGAGAAACTAAAGTCCGTTCTGTCGAATTGACAAGTGAGAAAAATGCCAAGGAATCTGATCTGGCCCGCCTCAAAACGAAACGGGAGAGGGCGGCTAAGGCGCACACAGACAGCGAATCAAAACTGTCTTCTGCCCATACCCTTGTGGTTGAGCGAGAAAATCGAGCGAAAGAACTATCGGATATCAGCGATACTGCTAAGAGTGAATATCAAAATGCTCTGACTGTAAATGGGTTTACCGATGAGAAAAGTTTTAGCGATGCGCTCATTACCGAAGATGTACTTGCTGCGCTTACAAAGGAGCTTGCTGATTACGATGAGAGCGGCAAACAGCTTCGGCGGGATATTACCCGCCTTGAATCCGAAACAGCAGGCAAAGAACAACCTGATTTAGACAAGTTAAAGGCCGAGAGGGACGAGATTAAGACAAATACTGATGCTCTGCGTTCAGAACGTGATGAAACAAAAACACGACTTGATAATACTTCTCGGGTGTTAAAGGAACTTAAAAAGTCTGCGACTGCTCTTATGAAAATCGAGAAAGAATATGCCGCCCTCAAAGGACTGTCTGATACTGCAAACGGCAAGCTTGATTTTGAAACTTATGCACAAATGGCGTATTTTGAGCGTGTGCTTCGCGCCGCTAATATGCGACTTAAAGTGATGAGCCAAAATCGCTATATTCTCCTGCGCAGAGAGGATAGTATAGACGGACGGAAACGCAATGGACTCGAAATCGAAGTTGCCGATAGTTACACGGGCAAAAGCCGCAGCGCAAATAGTTTGTCGGGCGGGGAATCGTTTATGGCTTCGCTGTCTCTCGCTCTCGGTTTATCCGACGTGGTACAGCAAAGTACAGGTGGAATACATCTCGACGCGATGTTCATCGATGAGGGCTTCGGTTCTCTCGACACAGAGGTATTGGAGCTTTCTGTGCGGACGCTGTCCGATATGACGGGCAGCAACCGAATTGTCGGTATTATATCCCATGTTGCTGAACTTCGCGAGCGTATCGACAAGCAAGTTCGTGTGGAGAAGACGACATCCGGGAGCAAAATTCGCATTGTTGTGTAATTCCTCCGACTGGTTTGTCGCAGCAGATTGTTCGCGCCGTGTCGGGAATTAGGAAACGAACATATTACGGCGCCTCTAAATTATGTTATGATAATAACGAACAATGCGGACATAGAAAGCGATATATGGATAATTCGGCATATTTGGACGAGATGAAGGGGATGCTATCACGTCAATTCGTGTAAAGGTGTTTTTAATTATCATATTCATTGTATCGCTGATTACAGTCGCCAGCATGGCTATTGGCATGTATTTCAGTCAATATCACATCGTGAAAATCATTGAGAATGACATGGCGGTAGTCGGTAAAATAGCCGTCAAATTGGTTGCGAGCAATCTCCGTTTGCTGAAAACAGAAGCTGACGCCGTTGCGGCCACAGCTTTAGACGCCGCTGTTTTTGACGCTGACGTCGGCGCTGAAGGACAGACCTTGCCGAGTGTGCTGAAGGAGCAAACGCAAAAGCGCAACTACATGTCGCTTGCGGTCATGGATTCAAAAGGAATTGTCGTTGCTTACGGCGAATCTGTGCCGACGGATGATTTTGCCAACAGTCAATATGCCCGCCGCGCGTTCATAGGCGAGAGAGTAATAACCACTACGGAAATAGACGGCGGCGGACTGGTCATTCGGGTATGTGTTCCTATGGGTTCCCGTATTCTCGTTGCAACATTGCCTGGTATGTTTCTCAGTGACCTCGTCTCTGAATTCAGAATATGGAATTCCGGTAATATTTTTATTGTTGACAAAACTGGCGTAATGATTGCAAATTTTCGACCGCAAATGGTTTTGGATCGGTATAACTTTATCCATGCCGCTGAAGAGAACGCCGGAGCGGATCCCGCAATCCAAAATGCCGGTTTGTTTTACAGCACGATGATAGAGGGCCGCGATGGCGCCGGGGTCTATAATTTTGACGGCGCCGACCGAGTTTGCACATACACCCAGGTCCCCGGGTCGGATGGCTGGATGCTTGGCGTTGCCGCAGTCATTCAGGAAAGCCCTTCCACACGGATTCATTATGCACTGCTGATTTCAGCTGCTATTTTTTTAGGATGCGGAATCATCGCTGCTTTCTTTGCGTCACGCGCCATTGCAAAGCCTTTCAGGATAATCAATGAACAAAACCTGCATCTATCCGAGCTGAAAGATGCGGCTGAAGCGGCTTCGCGCTCTAAGAGCAACTTTTTGTCGAACATGAGCCATGAGATACGCACTCCGATGAACGCAATCATCGGGATGACGGCCATAGGTAAGTCAGTTGCCAGTATAGAGCGGAAGGATTATGCGTTTGGAAAGATAGAGAACGCGTCCGCTCATCTTCTGGGAGTTATCAACGACATTCTGGACATGTCAAAGATCGAGGCGAACAAACTGGAGCTCTCTTTCACGGAATTTGAGTTTGAAAAGATGCTGCAGGAAGTTGTCAATGTCATAAATTTCCGTGTGGAAGAAAAATATCAAAACTTAAGCGTGTACATCGATAAAAATATTCCGATGGTAATAATCGGCGACGAACAGCGATGCGCGCAGGTGATAACGAACCTGCTTTCAAACGCGGTAAAATTCACCCCGGAGCACGGAGTCATAAAACTGAACACGCGCTATCTGTCGGAAGAGGACGGCGTTTGTACCATACAAATAGAGGTTTCGGACACCGGCATCGGCATCAGCGAGGAGCAGCAGGCGCGGCTTTTTACCTCTTTTCAGCAGGCAGAGAGCAACACGACTCGCAGGTTCGGAGGCACTGGGCTTGGTCTTGCGATATCCAAGCGCATTGTGGAGATGATGGGTGGGCGGATATGGGTAGAGTCGCGACTCGGAGAGGGAGCCGTGTTCGCCTTTACCATTCAGTGCAGGCGCGGAGAGAAGGAAGAAGCTGGCAGTCCGCTGAAAACAGGCGTAAATTGGGGTAACATCCGTTTACTGGTGGTTGATGACGCACTGGAGGTGTGCGAATACTTTAAAGACGTCGTCCATCGACTGGGCGCGGCGTGTGACACAGCCTTGAGCGGAGAGGACGCTATCGCGCTGATTGAGCGAAACGGGCCCTATGATATGTACTTTGTGGACTGCAGGATGCCGGGCATGGACGGCATAGAGCTTTCACGCAGGATACATGGAGAGGGCGCGGGGGGCAATTTCGTGGTGATCATGATTTCGTCCATGGAGTGGAACACTATAGAGGACGAGGCGAGGAGCGCGGGGGTGAGCAGATTTCTGCCGAAGCCGCTCTTCCCATCCTCGATAGCGGATTGCGTCAACGAGTGTCTGGGCGTGAAAAATTTGCTTCCGGCAGAGGAGGCGCGGTTTGGGGAATCAGTTCGTTTCGATGGATACCGCGTACTGCTTGCTGAGGATATCGAGGTCAACCGGGAGATCGTATTGGCCCAGTTGGAACCCACAGCGCTTGCCATTGATTGTGCTGAGAACGGCGCCGAGGCTTTAAATCTTTTCTCTGAAAATCCAAGTGTGTACGACATGATATTTATGGACGTGCAGATGCCGGAGATGGACGGGTATGAAGCCACACGGCGAATCCGCGCGCTGGACCTCCCAAACGCGAAAACTATCCCCATCGTCGCCATGACGGCCAATGTATTCAGGGAGGATATAGAAAAGTGTTTTGAAGTCGGCATGAATGACCATGTTGGCAAGCCTCTGAATTTTGAAGAGGTGTTGGCGCGACTGCGCAAATATTTGCCAGTTCGATGATGTCACTGATAATAAAAAGGAGAAGAAGATGCGAAAAAGTAAAATATTTTTAATTGGGTTGCTCTGTATATGCGTCGCAATAACGGCCCTGCTGTTTCTCGGCCGTTCAGACGAGGAGCAGATGTCCGGCCCAGAGGTGAGCGTTGTCGAAAAACCGGCGCCGCAGGATGAAATATTGAAAATCTACTTTATACCAAAAAATCTGGGCAATCTATACTTTGACGCGTTGAGTTCAGGATTTTATGACGCTATTGCGGAATTGGGAGAGCAAAATTTTGATTATAAGTACATCGGACCGCCGGTCGCAGAGGCGGACAATCAGATTCCATTTGTGGAGGAGGCAATTAGGAATGGAGCGGACGCAATATTCATAGCCGCGAATTCCAACGAGGCGTTGAACGATATTTTTGACTCCGCGCGCGAGGCCGGCACGCGCATCTACATAATCAACCAGGATATTCCCGGCAGCGAAACGCACAGGGACGCCGCAATCATGCCTGTTAATTTTGACACGATCGGCGCCGCGCAGGTGAAACTGCTGGCCGAACAGATCGATTACGAGGGCCGGTTTGTCATTTTATCCGCTACAGCGGACGCTCCCGATCAGAACACGTGGGTTGAACTCATGAAGACGGAGTTGGGGAACAATCCTGAATATGACAAAATGGAGCTGTTGGAAATCGTTTACGGCGATGACCAACCTGAGAAATCCGCCGCGGAAATGGAAACTTTACTCTCCAAGTACCCTGACTTGAAAGGTGTCATTGCGCCTACTACCGTTGGCCTTGCCTCAGCCTGCAAAGTTATACGGGCTGAGAATCTAGCCGGTAAAGTAAAAATTACCGGGTTGGGACTTCCTTCTGAGATGGCGGAGTTTGTGCGGGATGGAACTTGCGAGGGGTTTCAGTTATGGAATCCTCCATACGAGGGATATCTTGGAGTGTATTTGGTGTGGGAGGAGAAGAGGAATGGATTTTCCCCGGCGCCGGGCAGCAAATTTCCGGCAGGCAAATTGGGCGAATACACAATTTTGCCGAGCGGGCAAATCTTGACTCTTGAAAACCCAATGGACTACAATCAGACTAACATTGAAAAATATGCTGTCCTGTTTTGATATTTATATTGTAAGCAAGGGGATGAATCCATGAAATTTTTGCTGGTTACGATCCATGTGAGGGATCTCGATGAATCTATAGCTTTTTACAGGGATATAGTCGGTCTGGCGGTCAAACGCAGATTTAGCGGCGGGCCGGGCGTTGAAATCGCGTTTCTGGGAGAGGGGGAAACGGAGGTGGAATTGATCTCCGACGCTAAAAATCCCGACGTTTCCGTTGGAACGGGCATATCGATCGGTTTTGAGACCGCTTCGGTTAACGAGCTTATTTCCTCATTGCGGGAAAAATGCGTGCCGGTGATAAGCGAAGTGATACAGCCCAACCCGCATGTGAAATTTTTCTTTGCCACCGATCCTAATGGCGTAAGAATCGAGTTTTTAGAGAGTATCGGTTGATGTTATACCTTAAGGAGGAAAGAAAATGTTGAAATTTCATTCCGCAAGCGTCCGCATAGCGGACAGTGTACGCGCGGTCGACGAGTGCATCGAGATAATGTACGGAGATCAACTCCCGCAAGACGGCGGCATCTGGATTGTCTGCGCCGTGATTGGACACAAACTTGAAAAAATCGCTGCGGCAATTCACGCGCGCATTCCGAGCGCGTCTGTGGTCGGCAGTTCCTGCGGCGGCATTGTTGGCCGCGAGGGCGCGGGCGAATCCATGACGCACCTGGCAGTCATGACCGTGCATGGCCCGGCGGACGAG
>JAISRE010000131.1 GCA_031273805.1 Synergistaceae bacterium
GGATAAAATCAGCTTTTATTACGTTTCATCGCTGTTGTGGTCATTTCAGAAAGAGCTTTGGATATCTGTTCGCGTATCCATAGTCCGACATCCGTATCGCGAAGCAGCTCTCTGTCCTCCAAAACCTCCACCAACTCCTCTGTCGTCATGGAAAATTCCTCTTCACCTATCCTGTGAATGTAATGCCAGTTAATCTCAGGATGTCCCATGAAGAGGGTCATTATGGTGGATGGCATGTCCCCGATAGGCGGCCTGTCTATATTGTCGTAGGCGAATGCGGCTTCGGTTCGAGTCCCCTCCCCAAGAGCGGATGTCAGGGAGAAAGTCCCGCCGCATAGCTCCGCCGACTGTTTGAGAAATGATAAGCCCATTCCAACCCTTCGAGTGGTTCTGGTAGTGGTAAATGGGTCGACCGCTCTCGCGAGGAACTCCGGCGACATCCCTTCGCCGTTGTCCTCAACCACTATCGAGAGCGTGTTTTCCGCCTCATTCTCTGTTATTGTGATAGTCACGCTCGACGCTCTGGCGGAGACGCTGTTTTCAGCTATGTCCAGCACGTGCTGGGACAGATCCTCTAACATCTTATCACCTTGCCTCAGTAAGGGGAGTATGTCAATCGTTAATTATACTTTGGTCTATGAAAAAATCAATTGATATGGCCGCAGAGGGCACTGCGCTTTTAACTTGCTTTTAACTTGCATGTACACTTGATGTACGTTTTACGGAACGCTGGATAAATCGTATATGGATGTACAAGGTAGAATGATATAGCTTTCTGAAGTTAGGGTATAATCGCATTATTAACAAAAAACATGATGGGAGGGGAAAACTTGCATCTTAGGCAGGGAATCTGCATACACTCACATTTTTATCAGCCGCCGCGGGAGGACCCGTGGCTCGACTCCATTTTGAGAGATCCAAGCGCCTCTCCTTATCACGATTGGAACGAGTGTGTCTACGAACAGTGTTACAAGCCGTACATGGCAGCCAGACTGCAGGATTCTAACGGCCAGATAGTACATATAACCAGCAACTACAGGTACACGAGCTTCAACGTCGGCCCAACCCTGCACAGCTGGATAGACAGACACGCTCCCGCTCTTGCTGAGGGGATTATAGACGCTGACCGCAGCGCGCGGGACGCGCTGGGGGAGGGAGGGGCTATCGCTCAGGCCTACAACCACATGATACTGCCCCTCTCAGTTGAGAGAGACATCAAGACACAGGTGATATGGGGCGTCAAGGACTTTGTCTATCGTTACGGCAGGAGGCCTATTGGGATGTGGCTGCCTGAGACGGCGGTGGACATCCCTTCCCTGGAGGCGCTGGCGGCGCAGGGCATAAATTTCACGATTCTGGCGCCGTATCAGTGTTCTGCGGTACGCTCTCCGGGGGGGCCGTGGGTCGAAACTCCAGGAGGAGCCGGGCTTGACGTGACTCGCCCGTATAGAGCGCTCTTGCCCTCGGGATCTGCGATAACGCTGATCTTTTATTATGGGAGCATTGCCCACGATATAGCCTTCGGAGGCCTGCTCGACAACGTGGATTATTTTGCGGAGTCCCTGCTGGCAAAACTGCCCCGTGACGGCGAGCCTCGCCTGCTTACGATAGCGACTGACGGAGAGACCTACGGACATCACCATCGTTACGGCGAGATGGCTCTGGCGCAAGCAGCACAGCGGCTCTGTGATTCGTCCGATACCATGCTGACCAACATCGCGTCGTTCCTGAAGCTGTATCCGGCTGTGTGGGAGTGCCGCATATCGGAGAACACCTCATGGTCCTGCGCCCACGGAGTGGAGCGCTGGCGCAGCGACTGCGGCTGTCACACCGGCGGAGAGCCGGGGTGGAATCAGTCATGGAGAAAACCGCTCAGGGATGCGTTGGATAAGGTTCGCGACAGGATAGACGAGGCATACGAGCGTGTAGTTGGAGAGTTCTGCGAGTCTCCGTGGGAATTGCGGGATGAGGCGATAGATCTTTACCTGATGAAGTTTGGGGCCGATGACTCGATTGACACGCTGTGTGATCGCAAGATGAAATTCCTGAAGAATTACTGCGGGGAACTTGCGCCCGGCAAGATGAAAAAAATCCTATCGATGATAGAGGCGCAGAGGATGCGCATGTTCATGTATACATCGTGCGGATGGTTTTTCAACGATGTGTCGGGAATAGAGACACGGCAAATATTGGCATATGCCATAAGGGCTATCGAGTACGTGCGGGATGTCGCGCGCGTGGATCTGGAGGCGGATTTTCTCAGATCACTCAAGGGCGTGCCGGGAAACACCGAGGATCTGCCCACCGCGTATGATGTGCTGACGCAGGGCGTTATACCGAATAAGAGGACAATGAGGGACGTGGCGGCGTCCACCGCTCTGTTGAATACAAAGGGCCGATACCACGCGTATTGGGTGGTAAATCCTGACAAAAAGAGCTACTCATCCGGTGACATAGATATGAACGTGGCAAACGTAAATGTTGTGGATTCCAGAACCCTGGAGGAGTGGAGCGGATGTTCGGTCGTAATATCCACAGGAGGTTTGGATGACGTGTGCCGGCTGACGGAGAGATGTCCCCCGGATCCAAAAGAAATATGGAAGCATTTCTACGTCGGCGATATCCTCTCGACGTCGAGATATATAGAGGATACGTTCGAGTTCGGTCCGTGGCACTTTAAGGACCTCACGACGGACGATAAGGACGCTGTTGTGCATGATCGGGCAGAGAACGTCGAGCGCGGGCATATGAGATACGCCACCGGGCTGCTGGAGGAAAACCAGCGTCTGCTCTTTCAGCTCAATCTCATGGGTGTGAAGTCGTCCTCCTTCCTCTCCTCGGCGGGAAATTTCGTTTACTCGCATATGCTGGATGATCTGTGCAATGATACGGAGCACATATTGGATCTCCTGGACGAAGGTTCTAAATTAGAGGCGCTATTGGATGAAGCCCATAATGTGGGTATTTATCCCTCAGTCTCCGTACTTGCGCCTAGAATGGAGAGTGCATTTTATGATAACCTGATAGATACTAATAGTAAAAATGACGAAAGTGTCTATAAAAGATTACTAATGCTTTGGAAGAGGGCTGTAACGATAGATGCAGGGATAGATAAGTGGAGGCTTCAGAATGTGGTTTGGGCGATACTGGCCGAGAATGCATCGGAACCCTGTGATTCCCTGCTGGAGTTCGCGGGGATGTTGGGCTTCGCTTTGCCGGACAAATACAATAAGCACCCGAAATAAATAATACAAAATCAAAGAACTGGAAAAATGGAGGCTAAAAAAATGTCTATGTTGACGTTGACGTATGGCGAGAATATCACTACTTCGATGATGAGCACCCTTGAGCGTAACCCTATTTTCAGAAATGTGGCTTATTTTTCTATGGAGATCGGTATCTCTAAGGATCTGCCAACTTACTCCGGGGGACTGGGTATTCTGGCCGGTGATATCCTTAAGAGCGCGGCAGACCTTGGAGTACCTGCCGTGGGAGTAACTCTTCTTTACCGCAAAGGGTATTTCAGGCAGGAGTTGACGCCTGAGGGGAATCAGGTGGAAAAACCCGTTGAGTGGGAGCCGGAGAAACTCCTTATAAGGCTGGATAATCACGTGTCCATCATCCTCGAGGGGCGAACGGTTATGGTTAAGGCATGGGGGTATATATACACTGGGCACTCGGGATACCCTCTTCCGATTTACTTCCTCGACACGGACATTGATGATAACGCGCCAAGCGACAGGAGCCTGACCTGGGAGCTCTACGGCGGTGACAGCAGATATCGCCTCTGCCAGGAGCTGATCCTGGGCGTTGCCGGTTTGCGTCTGCTTCGCGACCTCGGCTACAACAATATAAAGACATTTCACCTCAACGAGGGTCATGCCGGCTTCATATCTCTGGAGCTGACCCGTGAGCTTGGATACGAGGACTTCGACAAGGTTCGCGATGAGGTGATCTTTACCACTCATACTCCGGTTGCGGCTGGACACGACTATTTCCCATACGACCTGCTCTCATCCGTTGGGGAGGAGCACAACACAATCAGACTCAGAAAGATGCTCGGAGGGAGCGGGGTGTCCATGACCGATCTTGGACTCAAATTCAGCCGTTACGTCAACGCCGTCTCCCGAAAGCACGCTGAGGTCAGCAGGAAGATGTTTGGAACTGACAAAGTTGATTTCGTGACCAATGGAGTTCATTCGACCACATGGACGTGTCCTGGTTTTGCCAGACTCTTTGACAAATATATTCCGGCCTGGAGGAACGACCCAAGCCGTCTCATACAGGCGCTTCTGCTGCCCGAAGCGGATATATGGAAGGCTCACCAGGCGGCCAAAATGAGGCTCTTCGCCAGGGTTCTGGAGGAGACTGGAGTCGAGTTCGACCCCGACGTGCTCACGATAGGCTTCGCTCGCAGAGCAGCGACATATAAGCGCGCTGATCTGCTCTTCTCCAACGTCAAGAGACTCCTTGACGTTGGCTCCGGACAGGTTCAGTTTATATTCGCCGGAAAGGCTCATCCGCACGACGAGCCCGCCAAGGAGATAATCAGGCGCATAATAGAGCTTTCGAAGGAAATAGGCTCAGCCCTTCCTATAGTGTTCATGGAGAACTACAACATGGAGCTCGCGCAGCTGCTCACCGCCGGAGTAGACGTCTGGCTCAACACGCCGATACGCCCGAGAGAGGCGTCGGGGACCAGCGGAATGAAGTGCGTGCATAACGGAGTGATGAACTTCTCCGTACTCGATGGATGGTGGATCGAGGGATGGGTCGAGGATGTGACGGGCTGGTCGATAGGTCCTGAACCGAGTGAGGTTGACCTCATCGAATACGACGAGATGCAGGATGCGATCGATCTCTATAACAAGCTGGAGGATAAGGTTATTCCCACCTATTACAATGACAGGAAGAAGTGGATATACATGATGAAAAACACCATAGCGTTGAACGCCAGTTATTTCAACACTCACAGAGTCGTCAAGGAATATTGTGAAAAGGCGTATGGTACTGTGTTCCGCGGCCACTAGGAGGCGGTGAATTATGAGAAAAATCGATAATAGCCTCAAAGTGCTTCATGTAACTGTTGAAATGGCCCCCCTGGTGAAACAGGGGGGGCTGGGAGATGTGCTTGGATCTCTGCCAAAGTCACTGCACAGAAGGGGGGTGGATGTGAGGGTTTTGCTTCCGGCGTTTCCTGGAGTAATGGACGTTATTAAAAAAAATAGTTACAAATGTTCCATTCTTCAAGGAAAAATAAACATAGCTCTTGACTGGAGGGTATATTCTGCCTCAATATATCAGGCGGAGGTGGAGGGAGTCCCGGTTTATATATTGGACCAGCCGGAACTTTTCGCCAATCCCAATATTTATCCGCACGTGCACTCACATGTATCTATGCTGCCGTTTGTGTTCTTGTCCCTGGCCGCGCTGGAGCTTCCGGAGTGCATTGATTGGAAGGCGGACATACTTCACGTGCACGACTGGGCAAGCGCGATTTTGCCGATAGCCCTTCGATGGCACAAGCATTACAGGACGATGAGGTCCGAGTACGACGTTGTGTTGACCATACACAATCTCGCGCACCAGGGCATAATCGATCCGGCGATGCTCATCTCCTGGGGGCTGACCAAAGAAGCGTTCAGCATCGATGGCATGGAGTTCTACGGACAGGCAAACCTGTTGAAAGGAGGTGTTATTTCATCCGACGCTATAACGACTGTCAGTCCTCACTATTCATGGGACATCCAGACTCAGGACGGAGGATTTGGCCTGCACGGAGTATTTTCGTCCTTGAAGGGAAAGCTGAGCGGCATATTGAACGGCATTGACTACGAAGTATGGAGCCCGGCTAACGATGCCATGCTTCCGGCAAAATACAGCGTGGACGATGTGTCGGGCAAACTGGAAAGCAGGAAGAAGCTGCTGGAGATGTGCAAATGGACTGACGACGGCAAGCCGATTATTGCTTTCGTAGGAAGGCTTGTGCAGCAGAAGGGCATCGATATACTCTTCACCACGCTGGACTGGCTGATGGTGGATACATGCCGAGCTGTAGTTATAGGTTCAGGGCTTCCGCAGTACGAGGATTGGGCTCAGCAGTTCAGCAGGACGTATCCAGATTATTTCTGGTGTTTTACCGGTTTCAATGACGAGATGGCGCACATAGCCTATGCGGGCTCTGACATAACTGTGATGCCGTCTCTCTTCGAGCCCTGCGGACTGTCGCAGCTGATAGCGATGTCGTACGGATCGATTCCGGTGGTGCGCAGCACAGGCGGGTTGGCAGATACTGTTATAGACTTCGACAGCTCCAGTGACGGGACTGGTTTTCTGTTCACGGAGTACTCTACAGATGAACTTCTGAAGGCTATTTACAGAGCGATTGACACTTACCATGACCTGGACCGCTGGAAGACCCTGGTGAAAAACGCGATGTCCGCTGATTTTTCTTGGGATTTGTCGACCACGTCCTATATAAATCTTTACAACGGGCTCCGAAATGGAGATTTTGGCGCATAGGAACCGGTAGACACCTGTAAAAACAAGTGGAGGGGAGAGAGTAAGATACTATGAAACAGGGAAGATATGGCAGGGTGTTAGCTATGGTTTTGGCCGGAGGCAAGGGCGAACGATTGATGCCGCTCACAAAGTATCGCGCCAAGCCGGCAGTTCCATTCGCAGCGAAATACCGCATAGTTGACTTTGCGCTCTCTAACCTGGTTAACAGTGGAATATATTCTATCTATTGTCTCACTCAGTTCAAAAGTCAGGCGCTTCAGGAGCATATAACGCAGGGCTGGCAGTTCGGTCCCGCGCTGCGCGGAAGGAATTACTTTGTCACAGTGGCTCCTGCTCAGATGTGGACAGACGAGCGCTGGTACGAGGGCACTGCCGACGCCATATACCAGAATCTTCACCTCGTTACCATGTTCAATGCGGACTATGTCTGTATATTCGCCGCAGATCACATCTATAAGATGGACATTGACCAGATGCTTCAGTTTCATGTCGAGAACAACGCCGATATCACTGTGGCGGCAAACAAAGTGCCGGTGAACGAGGCATCCCAGTTCGGCTGCATCTCGATATCTGAAGGCGGAGTGGTGGACGGATTCGTCGAGAAACCGAAGGATCCGCCTGAGATCAAGTCAAGCCCCGGCTTCAGCTATGTGTCGATGGGAAATTATATCTTCTCCCGCGAAATTTTAGAGGAAGCTATTTTAACTGACAGCCAGAATGAATCCAGCACTCATGACTTCGGCAAGGATATACTCCCAGGCATATATAACAAGTGCAAGATGATGGCATATGACTTCTCCACCAATGTGATATCGGGAAACGACAGACCGTACTGGAAGGATGTAGGAACGCTGAAGGCTTATTGGGACGCTCACATGGATCTTCTTCAGCAGCCGTCGACACTGATGTTGTTTAACTCACAGTGGCCCGTTCGCACTGTATCGTTCTCCGATCCGCCTGGCTTCACATATCCGGCCAAGGGGATGAGCAGCTCCGTGGAGGGTTGTCTCAGGGCCGAAGCGAGTCAGGTGCTGGGTGCTGTAGTGCACCGATGTGTTCTGTCGCGTCACTGCATTATACATTCGGGCTCCGTGCTGGAGGAATGCATAATAGGGCAGGGTGTTGTAATAGGGGAAAACTGCAAACTCAGAAGGACAATTGTCGACTCTCATAACGTCATACCGCCAAATACTGTCATAGGTTACAATTCCGACACAGACGAGGAAAATTATCATTTAGACAAGGATTCGGGACTGGTAGTGGTCCCTATGCCCAAGATACAACTCAGGAAAAATTTGCAGATACAGGATAACTCCAGGTTCGACGACGAGATGATGTTCTCGTTGTTTTAGCCGGAACTTATTTCGTATGGACCATTTGATTCAAATATTTAACTAGATATATTTACGCAGATGCAGGGATGATACATAAACCCTGCATCTTTCTTGCTTGACAAAGCCTCGTCCAGTCGGGATCATATCTATCTATAATAGTTTAGACGTTCGTTTAAGGTGAAGTGGGGTGCGCGTTTGTGTCATATTTTATTGGAAATTTTTTAAAAATATTTTTCATCTGTGTAATTCTCCTGCTTTCGTCCATTGGAGGAGCGTTCAGCGCTGATCTGCCATCGATACAGTTCGAATACAAGGACGATACGTCAGTTGATCTGTCCGTCCTCGCGGAGTCATCCGGCGCGGGGCGCCATTATTTGCCGCTCGATCAGGAGAGATATACCGCTCTTGGCAGGGGATTTTTAATTCAGGACGCCTCTGTGCCGCTTAAAGCAGGAGACAGGTATCGGCTGATGCTGATTTGCGGCGAGATATTTCCCTCCGGCAGGCTCCAGGGGATACAGTTGGTGGTGTTTGACGAGCGCAAGACTCCGGCATCGGTTATTCAGCGCATACGGCTGGGGGCAGGCGAGATCCCGGAGATTATTGTCGTTCCGGACGATACAGATCCGGCGGTCCTCATGTTTCGCGTCATACGCGCCGGCAATGACACGGAGGCCAGGGTCTATTCAGTGAACCGGGTTACCGGCAGATTGGATGAGATTCTTCTCATAGACCGCTTATTTCCGGATCGCGCGTCACTCGATGTGACGGGAGCAATGGAGGCTGATGGAGTTGTAAAGATCGTCTCGCTCAATCCGAAACGCGACGAGTCTGTCGACCTGTCGGAGGCAATGGATGCGCTGATCGATGACGGCATCTATCAGCCGGGCGGATATCCAATAGACGCGCTGCGGAATTTGAAGCTCGCGCGCAACGGATGGGAGGATGAGAGAATATACCTCGATGGTGACAAAATCCGCGTGGATGTCGGTTTATCACTCGTAACCCTGTCCAGAAAACAGGTTGTGGACGTCACGGCAATCTATGAAATAGACGATGGAATGAACTCATGCAAACTTATCGATCTATTTTTTGAGCCATTTCTTTTATATCGTTCCAATTAGTGGTAATATTCTTTGAGATTCTAAGCCCTGGAATGGAGTTGAATCAATAATGAAGATAGCGCCATTTGGTGTAGAGCAGTGGATGAACGAGTGGGAGGAAGGAGCGGTAACCAACCTGGCTGAGACCTGTGTGGATTCGATGACGGTGGAAAATCTGCTCGATATATCCGGTTTACGCGATGAGATAATGGATCAGATGATGAAGCTGCGTCTGTCGTATGGGGATATCCTTGGGAGCGTGGAACTTCTGGACTCGATAGCCTCCATGTACGAGCACGCCGCGCGCGGCAGCGTCATCGTGATGAACGGAGGGTCCGCTGCCAACTTCATCTCGCTTTACACGCTGATAGAGCCCGGCGATGAGGTCATTTGCGTTTATCCGGCGTATCAGCAGCTCTACAGCATACCGGAGTCCTTTGGAGCGTCGGTCCGGTTCCTGCGTCTCAGGCCGGAGAACGGTTTCAAAGCGGATCTCAACGAACTCAGGGGTATGGTCACCAATAGGACGAAGGTGATCTGCATAAACAACTCGAACAATCCCACAGGCGCCATCATGGATCATTCGGAGCTCGAACAGATCGTTCGTATTGCTGATTCAGCGGGCGCATGGCTTTACAGCGACGAGGCTTACCGTTTCATGGTTCATGACGCATCTAAACAAATACCATCCGCCGCCGACATATACGAGCGCGGGATCGCGACTTGCAGCCTCTCCAAGTGCTTCTCTCTCGCGGGGCTTCGCCTGGGTTGGGTTATAGGGCCGGAGAGTTTCATAAAGGAGGTCGCGTGCCGCCGTGATTACACGACCATCAGCTGCGGCAGAATCGACGATCTGTTGGGGCGCGTTGCGATAAAAAACAGAGATAGGATATTCAGCCGTAACCTGGACATTGTGCGCAGGTGCGCAGTAATTTTGGATGACTGGGTACGCTCGGAGGAGAGGATCGATTACGTAAAACCTGAGGCCGGAACAACCGCATTCCTGCACTATGACTACGACATAGGTTCCGAGGACTTCTGCCGCAGGCTCTACAGAAAGGACGGCACGTTCCTGCTGCCAGGCGCTTGTTTTGGACCGGAGTTCGACAGATACCTCCGCATAGGTTACGCGTACTCTCCAGGTGTGCTGGAGGATGGTTTGCGGCTTGTCTCCGGTTTTTTGAGGGATCTGGATGAGGAGGCCGGATCGAAAAATTAGGAACCACTGGAGGTGATCTCTCGGTAAATATAATAGTGACATCTGTTTAGATGGCCTCAATTTATGATCGCGAAATCAGCCTTTTTCGCGTGGCGTGTGCACCACTCAAACAAGGGGGAAACGCAATGAAATTGGTAAAGGCACTGAGAAAATCAAAAATAGCGCTTGTTTTTGTAATTGTTATATCTTTTTGCGCGGCGGCAGCGTATGCGGTGGGTAATTCAGTCGGGAAACCGAGGAATGAGGGGGAGGTCCCGGGGAGCTGGACCTTGGATCAGAGCAAGAGCGTAAACTTGTGGTTTTCCTGGCGGGATAGCGACAATAACACTGTAGAAAATCCGCTTGCCAAATATTCGCCGGAGGTAAGGGAGCGCTTCGCCGATCCCGACCTGTCTCTTTTTGGCGATCATCCCGACTTTGCGGGAGACATGAACTTTAACTACGACAATCCAACCGGAACTGTGAAATTTCTGACAAACACCCAGATGAACGAATATCTCGATAAGCTGGCGAGGGATCCCGCAAATAACAGCATGGCTATACGTTATATGGGAGATTACCCGAAGGGTATCAGAATGCCTCTTTTGGTCTTCAGCCATCCCAAGCTCTCCGACCCGAGCGGTGAAAATTTGCGCGCTCTTGGCAAGCCGATCTTTTATCTGCGCGCACAGGTCCACGGCAACGAGGCGGCAGCCGGAAGCGGAGCTATTCTGCTGGCTCAGCGGCTGGCCCGGGGACATGCGGATCTCTCCGGCGTCTTGGACAAGATATCGATCGTCATCCTGCCGAGGATGAACGGGGACGGCGCAAAAATTCATCAGCGGGGCACCAGTCTGGTCTCCGGCGACACATGGGCGGACGGTCCTCCGAATTACCTGCAATCCGTGGGCGCCGGGGGCGGGCAGAGTGAATATGGCGGAGGGCTGATGTCCGGGTTGGACCAGAACAGGGACAACCTCTGGCTTGGAACGCCGGTATCCCGGGCAAACGCCAGAATATTTTCAGAGTACATGCCGGAGGTATGTCTTGACGCGCACGAGTACGGCTCAAACGGGTGGCTGTTCCTGCCCAAGAAAAATCCCTCAGCCGGTGGAAATGGTTTTGTATATGAGACGGATTCAAACCAGAACAACTGGGTAAAGCTCGAGGATTCCCTGCCCGGGACTGTGGCTTACTGGAAGGAGCAGATGACCACGCAGTGGGGGAATCACCTGCTTATTCCGGAGGGGTTGAGAAATCTGTCGGAGACCATTCAGCAGCAGATTGTGGCAGATCTCAAGAGTCCGTCAAACCCGACAGGCCCGTTCTACTGGGCGCCCTATGTCGAGGGCAGCTATGGGCTGGTGGTCAGCGGTGACGGCTCGGTCGCCAATGGCGGCCTGGTGAGCCTGGATACTATTCCGCAGCCTGAAGCAATTTCCAAGATGGCCAAATGGGCCGACGCTAACGGAAATATCCCAGCGCTCAGCGCGTATAGAGTCTCCACAGAGGGCGGTTTTGACCCGGGTACCGCAAGGAACACGATGGGGCTCATCCCGGGAATCAGCTTCCTCGCAGAGAGCAGGAGTCCAGGCGGTCGTTGGGAGTTCCCCCGCAGGGTCATGGGGCAGTATCTGACGTCCCTATACTACATAAAGTCCATAATAAAAAATCTGGATACAGTGAAGAGCCAGGTTGCGTCCGCCAGGGCCGCAGTCATAAGCGAAGCAGGAGACCCGAACGGCAGGGTCGCGATAACCCAGACATACGCGCAGCAGAACTACAACAACATAGAGACGTATGGAATATATCACCAGGACGGGACGTCCGAGGATATTCCCGGATTGCGCAGGAACTCCCGTTTCGGGACCGTGCCGGTGTTTGTCGTGTCCCGTCCATACGCGTACATAGTCGACGGCGCCAATATCATGGCCGACGACATAGCGTTCCGCATGGGACACCTGAACCTGAAGTTTGAGCGGTTGACGGAGGACAAGATCGTCAATGTCACCGCTTATACCGTGAGTGCGGCCGCTAACAGTCCAAGTTTCGGCGCCACATCCAGAATAACCGGCGTAACTTCAGCCGATATCTCCAAAAACTTCCCCGCCGGGAGTTACATCTTCTACATGGATCAGCAGATGGCGAACTACGCGGCGGTTCTCTTCGAGCCCATGTCGATGCGCTCGTGGGCCGGCAAGGATGTCGCTGTGCCGCAACATATCATCGGCAAGGAAGTGCCGTTCTATCGCTATGAGAGTTCAGCGAAAATAATCCCGGCGATACCAATGGAGATTCCCGTCCTTGACTTCACCGATGTATTTTTATACAACGTCAAGCCGTACAGCGTCTCAGATCTCGATGCGGCAAAAACCAAACTCGGAGTTGCCGACGGTTATGCTCAGGCCATGACGGTTTATGGCGATATGTCGGGTATTACCACGCTCAAGGCATATCTGCCGTTCGACGGTATATACAGAACGTGGAGGGTAAGGGAACGCGGCTCGTTCGTGGAGAAGAAACCGGCATTCGACAGCGCGATGAACAGGCATTATATATCCATCGACGGTTCGTCGATTTCCGGTGAAGGCGACGGCTATTACAAATTCGACGTGTTCGTGACATCGAGGAATACGCCCAAAGCTCCCTTTGACACAAACATGGACGCGCTGAGTGACAGTGGGGCCACAGTCACGAGCGCAAAGAGGACTGAGGACGGCGGGGTTGTCATCACTGTGACAGACGCAAATTTGAGTGACGACGAGCTGCTTTACGTCTACTTTGTCGAAAAGGGAACGACCGTGCCGTTCATTGCTGCTATCATCAGCAAAGAGACCGTCGCCACAGGCAATGCTGATGAATACGCCCTGACATTCAGCCCCGAGGAAGCGGCGTCTCTGACTGGTAACGCTACTTACGCAATCCAGTACAGCAACGCTGACGCAAGTGTGAAGGGGTATGGCACATTTACAAAGGGCGCGCTTGTCGGAGAGTCGGAGGGCAAAGACAGCGGGGGAGGGTGCAATGCCGGATTCCCGGTACTCGCGCTGCTGACGGCTGTGCCCATTATCGTGAGGCGGTCCAGGCAAGCCGGCTGATTTAGGGACCAAACCACCTGATTTATAATAACCTTTGGTTATAACGAGTAAACTTGTCTGTGGGCGTAGCTCTGCTGCGCCCAAGGACATATTTGAGGCGGCAGAACGAGGTGTACTGCCAGCGGATAATTCGTTTTGACCAGTACAAACTTATATCCTCCGCCAAGCCTTTTAACCCGAAAACGCCAGATAATTTTTGTTCATAACTTCTCAATGAAATTAAAAAAATATGAACTAATCCGTTGACAAAGAATAGCCGGTGTGCAAATATATTATGTAATTTATAGAATTTGTTTTTTGAGATTATTTGGGTAAGAAAGTTAATATTGCGCGCTTTTCTGCGGACATGTTTTCTGGTTTTGTGGCTGTAGCGCTGGTGAATAGAGGTGATTTTAATGAGCGAGCCGATGATCTCAATGTTTTACTCATTGTTCGCTAATCTTATGACAGAGAACAGTTGCATAAGGAGCAGGGAAGGTATGCCATGATGAAAAAAATCAATTTATACAGGATATCTGCATGCATTGCAGTAATAGGAGTAGTATATGTACTTATAGCATGTTATTTATATGTGTATATAACTAAAATAAAATATGAAAAAGAATACATGGTCGTCTATCCTGATAAATTAGGTGCTATTGTCAATAATCTGTACCAGCTTAAACTCACGGTTATGCTTATGATTATGGATAACGAACTACCTCCATTTGGCGAATTTGAGCCTTGGATGTTGAAACCTTACCGATCAAAAAAAATTAAAAAATATGGGGAGTGGGCACCCATGAAGACATCTAACATCGTGATTTCCTGCGATTTTCGAACAAGATGTGTGTATGTGGGTTTCTCCAATATACATGAGTCAGTACGAAAATCGCAGGAATCAATGGAGCCTGTAATTAAGGAGAGGCGCTATTACGCCAACGCAAATGGCGATCCATACGCTGGAGGGGACACAATCCTTATGGTCTCCTATTTCCTCACTAGCAAAGATATAGCGATTTTGCAGGCTGATCCGTCTAAATACTTTTTTTAAAACCAGGAGGGAACCCTATGAGAAGAGCATTTATCATCTCAACTGTATTAATTTTCATTTTACTATCCGGATTTACGGCGAACGCTGCTCCGATAAGCGAAAAAGATGCTGAGATTGCCGCTATCAGCTGACTGGGAGAAAATTCAAGCCCCTTTGGGGAGGGCATGGGAAACAGGATTCAGGATATAGCGGCGTATAAGGGAGGGCTTGCGGGCAATGTCGGTTATTATCTGGGGCTCATCGCTATATTGAGTGGGAAAGGCGACATATAGACATCAAATGAGGTAAAATGTTTCAGAGATATGTTATCAAATAAAGACTACGATTAAGAGGGTTTAGAACATGCAAAAGTTACCAGAGTTTCGTTCATTTTTAGAGCTAGTCATGGGTATTCAGGAACCGTGGCATATTACCGGCCTCAATGTAGATACTGAGAATTGTCAGATTGATATCGACATAGACTTCATGACTGGCGCGGCGTTTACGTGTCCAAAATGTGGTCAAGACGAGTGCAGTGTTCACGATACGCGTGATAAGAGATGGAGGCATCTGAATCTGTTCCAGTACAAGGTTTACGTGCACGCTCGGGTACCGAGAATAAGGTGTCCACAGGATGGGACGCATCAGGTATTGCTTCCATGGGCACGTGAGGGCAGCGGATTTACCCTGTTATTCGAGAGTTTGGTAATGGAGTTGGCTCAGGTAATGCCTGTCAAGGCAATGGCAGATATGCTGGGAGAGCATGACACGAGACTTTGGCGCATCATAAATCATCATATTGCAGAAGCTGTTAACTCTCAGGACTTATCAAATCTTGAATCTGTAGGAGTGGATGAGACGGCGCGTCGCAAGGGACATAGATATATCACCAGTTTTATAGATCTTAAGACATGTGCGCCGGTATTTGTAACGGAGGGCAAAGGCAAAGGAACGTTGAAAGAATTTTTAGAGTTCATAAAGTCTCATGGCGGCGCTCCATCGAAGATTAAGGATTTTTCGTGTGACATGTCGCCAGCGTTCATAGCTGGGATAGGAGAGTATTTTCCTTGCGCGCGAATAACATTTGACAAATTCCATGTAATAAAGATGATGAACGAGGCTCTGGACAATGTTAGGCGAAAGGAGCAGAAGGAGTTCGAGGAATTGAAAGGCAGCCGCTGGCTTTGGCTGCGCAAGGAGAAAAATCTGAAGCAATCGCAAAAGGAGAAGCTAAACAAGCTCATAGGCTCAAAAGCAGCTCCCCAAACAACGAAAGCCTATGGTATCAGCCAATCGCTAAAGAGAGTTTACAGCAGCAATGAAGCTGAATGGGCGGAATTGGCGTTAAAGGGCTGGTATCGCTGGGCAAGCCATAGTCGGCTCAAACCCGTTGTTGAATTCGCCCGTACCGTGAAGGAGCACTGGAATGGAATAATAAATTACTTTCATTCGCGCTGGACTAACAGCATATTAGAGGCGCTCAACAGCCTATTTAAAGCATTTTCAGCGAGAGCAAGAGGGTACAGAACCGTAAGGAACGCCATTAGCGCTTTCTACCTGGCCTGCGGTAAACTAAAGTTCGATCTGCCTAGACTAACTCCAGAATAGATGTTGACCACACGTAGTAGCGAGGAGTCAGAAAAATGCTCGTGACTAAGCCCTTGCCTCCTTAACTGCCTCGAAAAATTTCACCATCGCCCTGTACTCCGCGAGATGCACGGGGTTATCTGCGTGCGTTTCTTCGACTTCAACTGCGAACTCCGCCAAAGTCCCTCTGAAGCAGTCGCATTGGACTTCATCGGCAGCCATGTTGAAATAGGTTATGAGATTGGCGAACCCCGCAGGGCCAGCAGTTATGATTTGTGGGATGTCTGCCCAGTACAGGTCCGCGTCGGTCAGGTCCACGTCGGTCAGGTTCGCGTCGGCTAGGTTCGCATTGCGCAGGTTCGCGTTGATCAGGTCCGCGTTGCGCAAGTCCGCGCCGATCAGGTTCGCGCTAGTCAAATCCGCGAAGCGCAGGTTCGCGTTGGTCAGGTCCGCGTTGCGCAGGTCCGCGACGGTCAGGTTCTCGCAGCGCAGGTTCGCGTTGGCCAAGTTCGCTCCGGTCAGATTCGCGCCGGTCAGGTTTGCGCAGCGCAGGTTCGCAACGGTCAGGTTCGCGCAGCTCAGGTTCGCGCAGCGCAGGTTCGCAACGGTCAGGTTCGCGCAGCGCAGGTTCGCGTCGCGCAGGTCAGCGATGGTCAGGTCCGAGTCGGTCAGGTCCACGTCGGTCAAGTTCGCGCAGCGCAGGTTCGCGTTGCGCAGGTCCGTGACGGTCAGGTTCGCGTGGCACAGGTCCGCGCCGGTCAGGTTCGCTTTGCGCAGGTTCGCGCAGTGCAGGTTC
>JAISRE010000144.1 GCA_031273805.1 Synergistaceae bacterium
GCGATGACTGTCTACAGGATAAAGAGCAAATCCCGCTCATGGGACGGCGAACCGATAGGCATACTGATACTCGACGCGGCTTACCCCTGCATCCCGGGTAATGTCGGCAACGCTACGACGTACGATTTTCCGGTGCGTTACAAGGAGGTGAAGGGCTCCTCGATCGACCGGCTGCTCAACGAGCGCGACCCGGCCCTGCTGGAGCCCTTCATACAGGGCGCTCGGGAACTGGAGGCGGAGGGAGTAGGCGCGATAACGGGCGCCTGCGGTTTTATGGCGCTCTTTCAGCCCCAGGTGGCTGCGGCGGTGAACGTGCCCGTCTTTCTCTCCAGTCTGCTCCAGGTGCCCTTCATACGGCAGACGCTGAAACCGGGGCAAAAGATTGGAGTTGTGTCCGCAAACGCGAGCGCTCTAACCGACGAGCATTTCAGAAACGTAGGGATATCGCCGGACACGCCGCTGGTGGTTTGCGGCATGGAGGACCAGTACGAGTTCAGGACGTCGGTCCTCGAGGAGAAAGGTACCCTCGACTCCTCCAAGGTGGAGGAGGAGATTCTTTCGGTCGTGGGCGGAATGACTCGCGCCAATCCTGATGTAGCCGCCATTGTGCTGGAATGCAGTGATCTGCCGCCATACGCCCATGCCGTTCATATGGCGACCGGACTTCCGGTATTCGACTTCACGACGATGATCCGGCACGTTCAGAACGCGCTTGTCCCAAAGCGCTATGACGGTGGATATATGTAGGGGGTGGTAAATGAATAAAAATCAAACGGCGCATAACCAAATTCAGGAGGCAGATCAAATTTTTCCAAAAGAGGAGGTTATGTAATGTCAGAGATTAAAAAAGGCGGAGATCAGTTCACAAGCAGGTGGGGACTCTTATGCACAGTGCTCGGTATGGCGGTAGGAACCGGAAATATATGGAGGTTCCCGCGCGAGGTCGCGGGACAAAATGGCGGAGCGTTCATAATAGCTACTTTTATCGCAATCATCATCTGGGCTGTTCCTCTTATCACCGCTGAGTCAATTTTCGGTAAAAAAACTCGCATGGCCAACGCCGGCGCGTTCAAGGTCCTGTTAGGCGAAAAATGGACGTGGGTGGGCGCGTTCTGCGGCATGTGCTGCATAATGATCGGCGCCTACTACGGCGTCGTTCTGGGCTGGGTCATGAAGTATCTCTATCTCATCGCCACCGGCTTTCTATCGCAGGTCGCCAGCGCTCCTGACGGAGTGGCGCTCACAACAGAGACATGGAAGAACTTCGCCGAGACCGCGAAGGACGGAGGACCGCCGGCGTGGGGCGCTGTCTATTGGTTCTGGGCGGCGGCGATTATAGCGGGCCTTATCATTTACCGCGGCGTCCAGGGCGGCATCGAGAAGGCCAATAAAATAATGATCCCGGCGGTATTCGTGCTGCTGATAATTCTCGTTATCCGCGTAGCCATGCTTCCAGGGGCGAAGGCTGGCTTCGAGTACATGTTCCACATCGACTGGGCGGACTTCGGCAAGCCCGATATCTGGCTCCATGCGTTCACACAGGCCGCGTGGTCGACAGGGGCCGGCTGGGGCATGTTCCACGTGTTTTTCGTCTACTCGGCCAAGGATGAGGACGTGCAGCTCAACGCCTTTACAGTGGCGTTCGGCGACACCTCAGCCGCCATGCTGGCCGGCATGGTCGTCCTTCCGGCCGTTTTCGCGCTCAGCCCGAATACCGAGGCGGCAATGGAGATTATGAAGAGCGGCAACAATGGGCTCACGTTCATAAACCTGACTAACCTCTTCGCGCACACCGCCGGAGGGACAGTGCTCGCCATATTCTTCTTCCTCGCTCTCTTCTCCGCCGCGCTGAGTTCTCTGATAGCGATGGTGGAGCTCGGCTGCCGCAACCTCATGGACATGGGTTTCACCCGCGCCAAGGGGACGTTCTGTACGACAGCGTTCTTTATTGTCGTCGGCAGTTTCTCCGCAGCGGACATCAACATCTTCACGAATCAGGATACGACATGGGGCATTGGACTCCTTATCGTAGGACTCTGCTACTGGTTCGCCGTGTGGAAGTACGGCGTGGACAAACTGTGGGACGAGGACGTGAATCCCTGCTCTGATATACACGTCAAATGGATGTGGAAGTGCATATTGTTCTTCCCCATACTTTTCATCGCCACCTTCGGATGGTGGATGTGGCAGTCGGTTTCGTGGTATGAGGAATGGTATAAGTTCTGGCCGATTAACAAGTATCCTGAAACTCCCGTCGTGATGATCGTCGAGTGGGCGCTGGTGTTCGCAATACTGATCATCCTCAACAACACGATGGCGAAACGCTTGATTCACTCAAACAAGATAGACTAGTCTGCCGTGAGCGGAAGGGAGATATTCAAATGCAAACGTGGGTTATTAACTTGGTAATTCTCAGTTTGGTCTGCCACGGTTCTTTTGTCGGCGCAATCCGCATGATGATGAAGGCAGAGGAGAAAAAGCGCGCAAAATCATAAGAAAAGTCAATCAAAATAAATCAGCGAGGAGCGAATCCGTAAATGTTTTCCGCTCCTCGCTGACGACGGAACTCAAGTCAATTGATTTAATAACCTTTGGTTACAATGAGTAGATTTGTTCACCCTCTTTGCAGTTGTCGCAAAAATGCTCCTCAACGCAGCTCTGCTACGCCTGCGGGCCTTTTTGCAACAACTGCCGCGAGGCGTGATTCGCGCCATTGACCGGAAGAGGGTTAGTCTGTTAATATATATATTGTTTTAAAGGCGGCATAGCCAAGTGGTAAGGCAGAGGACTGCAAATCCTTTACCCCCGGTTCGAATCCGGGTGCCGCCTCCAGAATTAAAACCAAGTAAAGCCAAAAAATCGCCGAATCCAGCAATAACAAGGGTTCGGCGATTTTCTATGTGAGGGCTAAAGTAACATAAAGCCGTATAAAGCAATATAGACACCGGGTAAAATAGCACCGTATAAAGATTTTATACGGTGGAGGTGTGAGCAATGGCTCTGAGCGATGTTGCAGTCCGAAGGAAGGAAGGGCGGAGCGAGAAAACATTGTCCGGTGTTGAATCGCGCTTGCACCGCCTTGTACTCCCGTTTTTAGGCAATATATATTGCCGGACGCAAGCATCGAGCTTCGATGCCCAAATCCAGACTACCCGGTTTACCGTTTTCAAGCCGATCCTCCGGGTACAATATCTGATGACGTGATAGGCGTGGGAAAGATCGTTGGAGCTTGGGCCGGTACGTTAAAGCACGGGATTTGAAAGCGGACAGCGCTGCCTTAAAATATTGCAAGCATCCCACTCATGCCTTCTCGCTCGG
>JAISRE010000167.1 GCA_031273805.1 Synergistaceae bacterium
GGAGGAGTTATCGTATTTCCAAAACTGGACATCGCCCTGATCTCCACGATCATGACGCTGCGCCAGAATATCTTCACCGACCCGCAGAAGCCCATACAGATGGAGCCGGGCATCTATAAGATCGGCGAGCCTAACGAGGACTCCTATGTGTGGTGCACCACGAACTTCTCTCTGACATACTTCCTTGTGTCCGGCGAAATCGAGGGCTGCGGGCAGAACGCGTGGCTGGCGCTTCCGGAGTGCGAGGGCTTGAGCGTCCTCACAGCATGGGCGGCAGGAAAGTTCGGCGGCGACATGATAGCGAAGTTCCTGCTGAGCCAGGGCCTCAACGAGTCTCAGAAGAACAAGAGCCTGATTATCCCGGGCTATGTCGCTCAGATCAAAGGGGACATAGAGGAGGGGCTTCCTGGTTGGAACATCATAGTCGGTTCGCAGGAGGCCGGAGACATAGAGTCCTTTGTCAACTCGACTCTGAATAAGTAGCAAAAACAACGGCCCTGGGGCGCCGCCCCAAATCCCGTCCAGAGGGGATTGCCCCCTCTGGACGGGGAAGGGTTGACAGGCGCGTCCTATGACCATAGATTCTAAATAACGGGGAATATAAATATGCCACAAATAACTTTTTTACCTGGAAAACTTGTCTGCGAAGTGGAGAGGGGAACGAGCATACCGGATGCTGCTGAGAAATGCGGCGCCGTGATCTCATTTCCGTGTGCTTGTAAGGGTGCGTGCGCTAAGTGTATTATCAAAGTTGAACGTGGAACGCTGGAGTTCATGGACAATGGGAAACTTTCAGAGGATCTGAAGCGTCAAGGGTTTGTTTTGGCGTGCAGATCCAAGGTGATGGAGGATGTGGAGGTCCTGATTCCCTCCTCGGTCAATGAGGAAATGGGGCAATTCTCAGACGCGCTGAGCCGAACGGGAGTGAACGAGGATTTTTTCCCAAAGACGCAGGACTTAAAGCCGTTGGCGTTATGTGAAAAGCTGACGGTGGCGACTGCTGAACTGCTGGATGGGCTGGGGGACTACGACAGACTGGTACAGGCAGTGAGGCGGCAGGGCTCCGCTGACGCGGTGGATCTTCCTCTGGATCTGCTTCAAAGGCTGCCTGATATATTGCGTGAGAATGAGGGCGAGGTTTTTATTTGGCGAGCTGACATCGAAAACACCTCGCACATCGTGGATATCACTGCGGATGTTCCCCTGATCGACTACGGTGCTGCCATCGATATCGGGACGACGACGGTTGCAATACAGCTTGTCGATGTCGCGCGCGGTAAGGTGATCGATACGATCACTCAGTATAACGCGCAGATCGACAGAGGCGCCGATATCATCAGCAGAATAACGTACGCCAAGAACCATGACAGGATTCGGGAGATGCGCTCTCTCGTTCTTTCAACGATAAACAGGGGGATCTCCGATCTGTGCGGCAGAAACGGCGGCATCCCCGGCAGCGCGATACGCAACATCACAATTGCGGGCAACACGACGATGGTGCATCTTTTTATGGGAATAAGGCCGGAGTATATACGGCTCGAACCGTATACGCCGACAGTTATGAGTGTCCCGTTTTATCGGGCGGGCGCTCTTGGGGTCGAGATCAACCCAAACGCGCTCGTATGGATATCTCCTAATGTGGGCAGTTACGTTGGCGGGGATATAACGTCCGGCATATTGTGCACCGACTTCACAAAGGATGTGGAGGAGGTCTGTCTCTTTATAGATATCGGGACGAACGGTGAAATTGTGCTGGGCAACGGGGATTTTCTTATGGGATGCGCTTGTTCCGCCGGACCTGCGTTCGAGGGCGGGGGAATCGAACGGGGAATGCGCGCCTCGACTGGGGCGATCGAGCGAGTTGAGGTAGATTGCAAGACGGGGGAGTGCAGGTATTTTGTAATTGGCGGGGGACCCGCAAAGGGCATATGCGGATCAGGTCTGATCTCCCTGTTGGCTCAGCTTCTGGATGCTGGGATTATCGATCTTCGGGGAAAACTGGATCGCTCTGGGAAGTATCAGACTATCAAGGTTGTGGGCAAAACCGCGAGATATATCATCGTGCCTCCTGGCGAGAGCGATCCTGGAGTATACTTGACTGAGCACGATATCGACAATTTCATACGGGCAAAGGCGGCTATTTTCTCCGCGTGTGTGACGCTGCTGAACAGTGTGGGCATGGATTTTGACGCGATTGACAAATTTTATATAGCGGGTGGCTTTGGAAGGTATATCGCAATTGACAAAGCTCAAACGCTGGGCTTACTGCCCTGCATCGATGAGGAGAAGTTTCTCTATATAGGCAACTCCTCGCTCTCCGGCGCCTTTATGTCTCTTTTATCTGAAAAACACAGAAACAAGGTAGCAGAGCTGGCCAATCGAATCACATACATCGATTTGAGCACCGAGGCCGGATATATGGATGAATATGTCGCGGCGATGTTCCTGCCGCATACAAATATGAATCTGTTTCGCAGAAAGGAGAGCGGAGTAGAGACATGCTGAACGGAATCAGAATGCCTAAAATGTCGAACTTTGATGAGTACAAAATTTTACGCTTTTATCACAAGGTTGGCGACAGGGTAAAGCGCGGTGATATTTTCCTGGACGTGATGACTGAGGAGGGGGATGAGCGCTGTGTCGGATTTTATCTCAGCGGCACAATAAAAGAGATAACGGTAACTGAGGGCAGTTATGTCCGTGAGGACTCACTGCTGGGCGTAATGGACGAAGAGACGGCAAATTAAAGGAGGCAAATAATATGTGCGGAATTTACCAGAACCCTTATGAAATCGCAAGATCCCTGACTGTCGCGGCTGCTGAAAAAGTCGTGATAAATTCTGCTGGAAAGAGCGTTGACGAGAGCAACATAGAACTGGGCCGTCAGGTGGCCCTGGTATACAAGACCATCCTGCACGAATTGCTGCACGATGAGCTGACAGGGGACGGAGCGGAGGGGGAGTCTCACACCCATACGCATGAACATGACCACGGCGATGATCACGGGCATGTTCACAGTCATACTCATGATCATGACCACAGTCACCCGCATTCGCACTAGTGGCTGCCGATCCTGTTAGCGCATAGACATAACACAAGCAAATCACATACCTCACGCGTAAGCTGGAGTATGTGATTTATAAATTTGAACAGTCCTTGTATTTTGAAACAATACATTCTATATAGCAGCGCATCCAAGGAACCGCTGATTGAGTCGCTAAAACAACTATAGATAGGACAAGGATGATCAAATGGAGCTTGAAAATATCAGGTGGAATGAATTTGATCTTAAACTGGCTGTAGAGTGTTCGAACTCGTATTCCAACTCCACGGGATTGGGCTGTACTGTGTTGAGTCTGGAGGGGGACATCCTGTATGAGGTGGGATACAGCTGTTCCTGCTGCGCAATTTGCTCTGAGCTCGGCATCGACAGGGCAAACTGTGTAAAAGTTCACGCATATGGTACGAGCGAGGCAGAGCGCTTTGGAGGAAAATATGTCTACTTCTGTCCTATGGGGCTTAACTGCTTTGTGTCGCCGATCGTCGGACAGAGGGTAAGCGCCGCGAAGGTCACCGCTGGGCCTTTTCGGATGATAGACCTCGAGGATTACATAGCTTACGATTTGAAGGACCTTCACGGCATGGACAGGGACAAGGTAAATGTCCTTCTTCCTTTGTTGCGGCAAATACCATATGTCGCCCCCAGCAAGGTGAACTCGCTGTCGACGCTGTTGTTTATGGCTGTGGGGTTTATGAACAACGTCTCGTCGGCAAACAGAATGCTGGACAGTCAGGCATCGGATTATATACAGGGGCAGATCAGCGATTACATAATCAGGCTGAAAAATGGAACGGGCGAGGAGCTCCCGCAGTATCCATTCGAGACTGAGCGCGAACTGCTGGCCAGCGTTTCGGACTCAGATAAGCCAAAAGCGCAAAGGCTTCTTAACGAACTGTTGGGGCATATAATATTTTCATCAGGGGGAGACCTTGCCAGAATAAAAACCCGGGTCTACGAGCTCCTGATCATGCTCTCGCGCTCGGCTGTGGAGTCCGGAGCTTCTCAGGAGTACACATTTCAGCTGACGCACGAGTTTTTTACGAGGTCTCAGAACGTAACGAACATAGATACGCTGTGCTTTAACCTGACAAAAATCACTAATCAGTTCATTGACTGCGTATTTGCGTTCTCTGACATAAAAAATATCAATGTCATTCAAAAGGCAATACAGTATATGCGCCAGAATTATTATAATAAAGTGTCTTTGAGCTCTGTTGCTCAGATAGTGGACCTGTCGCCGTCATACTTCAGCAAAATATTTAAAAAAGAAATGGGCTGTAACTTCAACACATATATGAATATCGTTAGAATAGAAAAGAGCATTACATTATTGCGTTATGAGAATTTAACACTTGCTAATATCGCGACTGCCGTGGGTTTCGAGGATCAAAGCTACTTTACCAAGGTGTTCAAACGGATAACGGGGATTTCCCCTCACCGTTTTATGAAGACTCGCGGCAGAATACATGCGGAAGATTTTAGCCTTCATCTAAATAAATTATCATAATCTGAGCCGTGACATCATATGAGTTTAATTTTACATGATGTCGGACAGGCGGCTTTAGGTATAATATAAGGAAATCGCAGATTAAGTGTTTCTTGAGCTCGTTGCAATGCAAGGGTGAATGGCTTATTGCCGTTGCTCAGGATATCTAATATGCGATTTGATTAGTAAATCCATAAAAAGGAGCTGTAAACAGGTCATGACGTTACCAACGTTTAAAGGCGGAGTTCATCCGCCGGACGGAAAATCTTTGACTGAGGCCAAGGAGATTGAAATCCATCAGCCAATCGGGGATTTGGTTTTCCCCATGTCACAGCATTTAGGAGCGCCGTGTTCTCCGATAGTCAAAAAGGGTGATCGTGTTCTGGCCGGTATGAAGATAGCGGACTCCGACGCTTTCGTTTCGGCGCCGATCCTGTCGAGCGTATCGGGGAAGGTAAAGGATATCGGTATGAGGATGACGATATCCGGCGCTATGGAGACGTGTATCGTAGTCGAAAATGACGGACTGTTTGAGCACTCGTCGTCACTTCTGCCGCACTCGGACTACGAAGCACTCGATCCGAAGGAGTACATCAAGATTATAAGGGAGGCCGGCATCGTCGGCATGGGTGGAGCGACGTTCCCCACGCACGTCAAGCTCTCTCCTCCGCCGGACAGGAAGATTAAATGGTTAATAGTGAACGGCGCTGAGTGCGAGCCGTTTCTCAACTGCGATAACAGGCTGATGCTCGAGCATCCGGAGCCTATAATCGGAGGGCTCGAGATTTGCATGAGACTTTTTCCTGAGGCTCAGGGCGTAATCGCGATAGAGAACAACAAACCCGAGAGCATAAGACGAATGGAGGGGGAACTGTCGGAGCGCGGCAGCAAAATCAGAGTCATTCCTCACGAGGTCAAGTACCCGCAGGGAGCGGAGAAGATGCTCATATACTCCGTTACAGGCCAGGAGATACCGCCAGGGGCTCTGCCTGCTGACGTCGGCTGCATTATTTTCAACGTGAGCACAATGGAGCACATCTGGCTCGCTGTTGTCCAGGGCATTCCCGTTATCGAGCGGGTCCTCTCCGTGACTGGCGACGTTATAGCGAACCCGAAGAATATCTCCGCCCCTATAGGGACGTGCATCCGCGAGCTTATAGACGCGGCGGGGGGCTTCACCGAGGAACCGGCTAAGATACTCTCCGGCGGCCCGATGATGGGAGTCTCCATGAGGTCGATAGATGTGCCGACAGTGAAGGGGACATCGGGTATATTGGCGCTCTCCGCCCATTCATCGCTCTGTCCTCCGGAGTCGAACTGCATCCGGTGCGGCAGGTGTATTACGGGCTGTCCGATGGGACTCGTTCCGACCAATCTTGACAAGCTCGTCCGTATCAGGGATTACGCCGCGTTCGAGCAGAATGGAGGCATGAATTGCATAGAGTGCGGATGTTGCACTTACGCTTGTCCGGCATTTCGCTATTTAACGCAGAGCTGCCGGGATGGAAAGGCCGGAGTTATGGCCGCTCGCAGAAGAGAACAGGCGCAGAAGAAGGGGTGATGAGGACATGAACCGTCTCCTGGTAGTTGCAAGCTCGCCTCATATAAGGGCGAATCTCAGCACGCAGAGGATAATGGCGCTCGTAATGCTCTCCCTGGTTCCAGCGGGAGCGGCAGGCGCGTATTTCCTCGGCGTGAGGTCCATATTGGTCATAGCGATATCTATAGCGTCGTGCGTGGCCGCAGAAGCTCTGTGGCAGAAATGTACAGAGCAGCCCATCACCGTCTCCGACCTCTCGGCGGCGCTGACGGGACTTCTCCTCGCCTATAACCTGCCTCCGTCGATCCCTCTCTGGATGCCGGTCATAGGAGGGTTTTTCGCAATTATTGTGGTAAAGCAGTTCTTCGGCGGTTTGGGGCAGAACATAATGAATCCTGCCTTAGCGGGCAGGGCAATGATGCTGATATGCTGGCCCGTCGCGATGACGACGTGGACTGTTCACGGCGTGAGCGGCCCCACAGTGCTCTCGCTGGTAAAGGGGGCCGATTCGTTATCGGAGGTTACCTCGCGCGCGGCAGAGGCTGGGCAGAGTTTTCCTACGTTGATCGATGCGCTGCTCGGCAACATGGGAGGCTGTTTAGGTGAGACGTCGGCAATTGCTCTGATCGCCGGAGGCGTTTTTCTTGTGGCGTTTGGAATCATTTCGTGGAGGATTCCGGTGATCTACATTGCGACCGTGGCGGTCTTATCGGTGATACTCGGCCGCGCCGCCGGGCCCGTTTACGAAGTGCTCTCCGGCGGGTTGATTCTAGGCGCGTTCTATATGGCGACCGATTACGCGACATCACCGCTGACTCCGAAGGGACAGGCCATATTCGCCATCGGGTGCGGCATTATAGCGACACTCATCCGGGCTTATGGAGGGTATCCTGAGGGAGTGTCGTACTCCATCCTCATCATGAATCTCACCGTGCCCATAATCGACAGGGTGACGACTCCTAAAATTTTTGGGGAGGTGAAAAAACATGGCGCATGAGGCCAGCGGCGTACAAAATTCAGCGAACGCGTCGAAAAATGCTGAAAATATGAAAAAAATTCTCAAACTGGGGCTGGTCCTATTCACGGTGACCGCGATAACCGGCCTGATACTGGGCGCCGTGAACGACATAACGACTGAGCCGATACGCCTCACTCAGGCGCGGCTCAAGGCAGCGGCGCTGGCAGCGGCTCTGCCTGAGGCCGACGAGTTCAAAGCCGTCGATCTGCCGCCGGCGTCATCAGGCGATGGGGCAAATACCTCAAAGAGTGTTATTATAAGGGACGTGCAGCAGGGGCAGAGCGCCGGCAAGCCGGTCGGATACTGCATCACGGTTGCGTCGTCAGGCTATGGCGGACTGATCGAAATTGTGGTTGGGATAAACGAGTCAGGCGGCTTGCGGGCAATCCGCATACTCAGCCAGTCAGAGACGCCGGGGCTTGGAGCTAAGGCAGAGCAGGTCCTTTCCGGACAGTTCGCAAATAAAGCGGTCGAAAAACTGGTGGTAGTCAAGAGAGCGCCGGACGCTCCCGACCAGATTCAAGCTATTTCGGGAGCTACTATTACGTCTGACGCGGTTACTCTGGGTGTAAACAGCGCGCTTGAATACTGGAGGAACAACCTGAAAGGTCAAAGGAGGTAATTGACGTGAACCCATTCAAAGTTATAAAGAACGGCATTGTTAACGAAAATCCGACTCTTGTGCAGTGCATCGGCCTCTGCCCGACGCTCGCGGTTTCTACGAGCGCGATGAACGGGATAGGCATGGGAATTGCGGCTACTGCCGTCCTTATCGGCTCGAACATTGCGGTTTCTGCCATACGCAAATTTGTGCCGGACGAAATACGAATACCGATATTCATAGTTGTGATCGCGGGATTCGTCACCGTCGTGCAGCTGCTTATTGCAGGTTTCGCGCCTGCGTTGGACCAGGCGCTCGGCATATTCATACCTCTTATAGTGGTCAACTGCATAATACTGGCGAGATCCGAGGCTTTCGCGTTCAAAAACGGAGTGATCGATTCGCTCTTCGACGGCATCGGGATGGGATTGGGCTTCACTATAGCCCTTACCGCCATAGGCGCAGTCAGGGAGATATTGGGCAACGGAACTGTTTTTAACATCGTAGTAACGCCAGCGGGATTTCAGCCGGCGCTCCTGGTTATACTCGCCCCTGGAGGTTTTATAACGCTGGGGATATTCATGGCGGTCTTCAGGCAGTATCAGGCTTGGTCAGCAGCCCGCAGGGGAGCTGCGGCGCCAGTCGTGAGCGACGGCGGGTGCGCGGCGTGCGGCGAAGCCGCCCTCTGCTCCGCGTTCAAGGGCTCTTTCGATGGTGATTCGAAAGCCGCGCCGAAGGGCGGGTTTGTCAATAAAAACGCCCCTGTCACTCTGACTGCGGAGGGTGACGCGAGATGAGCATAGTCTGGCTGTTTCTGGGCTCCATATTCGTAAACAACATACTGCTATCGCGCTTCCTCGGATGTTGCCCTTTCCTCGGAGTCTCCACCAAGAGTGAGACGGCTAAGGGCATGGGAGTGGCTGTCATATTCGTTACTGTTCTGGCCGCTATCGTCACCTGGCTGGTCTATAATTTAGTGCTGGTCCCGCTGAAACTCCAGTTCCTATATACCCTGTCGTTCATCCTGGTAATAGCGGCGCTCGTCCAGTTTGTGGAGCTGGTCCTGAAGAAGATAAATCCCGTTCTCTACAAATCGCTCGGCATATTCCTGCCGCTTATCACGACAAACTGCGCCGTGCTGGGGGTTGCGGTGATTAACATGAACGAAAATTATTCTTTGCTCGAATCGGCTGTGAACGCGCTTGGCTCGTCTATGGGTTTTCTTCTGGCCATAGTTCTGATGGCCGGTATTCGCGAGAGGATAGAGCACAACACGAATATACCGCAGTGTCTGCACGGACTGCCAATAGCGCTTGTTACCGCCGGGTTGATGTCGATAGCCTTCATGGGCTTCTCCGGCATAATAAAATAATCGTATAAGGGGGAGCTGAACTAATGATCTCTTTCGCTGGAATTGCGTACCCGATTTTGGTGTTGGGCTCACTTGGGCTTGCCTTCGGAGCGCTGCTGGCATTTGCGTCGATAAAATTCTTCGTCGCTGTCGATGAGAGGGTCTCGAAGATCAGGGAGATTCTGCCCGGCGCTAACTGCGGAGGCTGTGGATATCCCGGATGTGACGGCTACGCGGACGGTGTCGTAAACGCCGGAGCGAAGACGAACCTCTGCGCTGCCGGAGGCTCCGATCTGGCCAAGGGTATAGCCTCCATAATGGGAGTGGAGGGAGAATCTTCAGAGCCGGTGAGGGCTTTCCTGAAGTGCAAAGGGTCGCCCGATTTCTCTGTTCGCAACGCGGATTATGTCGGTGTGCGCGACTGCCGCTCCGCCGCCATTGTTCCGGGAGGGTCGCCGAACTCGTGTCCCTTTGGCTGTATCGGCTTTGGCACGTGCGTTAAGGTCTGTGTGTTCGGCGCGTTGTCGATTGTAAACGGTCTTGCGATGATCGACCCGACGAAGTGCGTCGGCTGCGGGACGTGCGTGGCAAACTGCCCGAAGTCAGTCCTCAAACTCGTCCCGAGGTCGTCCGATGTCCAGGTGACCTGTAACTCCAACTGGAGAGGCCCGGATGTCAAGAGGGTATGTACCGCCGGTTGTATAGGGTGTGGAATCTGCGTCAAGGCGTGTCAGGTAGGCGCGATAACGCTGAACGCAAATCTCGCGTCGATCGACGCGTCAAAGTGCACCAACTGCGGCGCGTGCGCCGCAAAGTGCCCCGCGAAGTGCATAGGAAGCGTGATGCCGGAGGAGCTCAAGGCAAGCGCATAGATCAAGCAATGTTGCGGACTCTTTTTGCGAAGTTCACGTATATTGTGTGAAGTTTGCGGCAAATATCCCCCGGGGGAGCTTGTTAGCTCATTTGATTGGTGGTACATTTTAACCAGCGAGCTCCTTCACCAGTTCGTTGAAGTCCACCGCATCTTAAACCAGGGGATAGTCACAGCCGACGTTTCCCATAAGAGAGGCCCCTAGGGGGTCTCTCTCTTCCTTAAGGAACCACTGATCAAATAACCTTCGGCTGCAATGGGCGTATTCGCTCGCCATCTTCACGTGCCGCCGAAATACTTATCGACGTTGGGGGTGAGAGTATCTTGAATGACCTAATCGTATACTTATATAACTATAAAAATTATTTTGCAGTCGGGGCTTTCGCGGTGGTGTTTTCATATTATTTTTGCGCGTGGTTTGCGGTTGGCAGGGACCCGAAATCTGGAGCGGCGATACCGCTCTACAGGCCTCCTGATGGAATTAGCCCAGGTTTTGCGCGCTATCTGTTGAAGATGAAGTGTACAGAGCAAAACCTGATGGCTGAACTTCTTCATCTGGCTGTAAAGGGGGTTTTGTACTTTGAGGACGGGGAATCCCGGACGACGATAAAACTTGCGGATACAGCTAAAGGCGGCGGCGATAATATGAGCGGACTTCCAGATTATTTGATGAAGTTGATAGGGATCCTTTTCTCCGAGGGAGGAAGGGCGAGCTTGGAGGTGGATAAATCGAATGGGCATATATTCTTCAATGCAAATAATCATCTAAAAGATAGCTACGAGAGGATGGGGAAGCCTTTTTTCACAACTAACAGTATTTTTTTCAAAGCCGGCCTCGCTTTATTTCTGCCGATTCTCATCATCGGTCCTTTGATCGGTCGTGGCGGTCCAAAGGGCGCATTTATATGTTATGGGGGCTTAATGCTGGCAGGCGTCATATTTCTTATTTTTAGGAGGACTCCTTTTTCGAAAGATCTCATGTTCAGTGTGTTGTCTTTTGTTTACCTGGCATTCATTGTCTTTATTTTATTCAATTGGGTATTCATTGAATCTCTTGTTCTCTCGATCGCGGTCGTGTCCTTTTTTTATCGCGTCATGCCGGTGAGAACTGCCGCAGGGGTGAAAGTTGCGGCGGAGCTTGAAGGACTTATTATGTACATGAAAACGGCAGAGAGTTCTCGTTTTGAAAATCTGAACTCTCCTAGCGAGTCCCCGGCGGTGTACGAGACCCTGCTGCCCTACGCATTTGCCCTGGATTGCGCTGATACATGGGTTGACAAATTCTCTGACATTCTGCAGAAAACCACGTACTTCCCGAAGTGGGTCGAATATGCCGTAACGGACAGCTCCGGCAGGACTGATTATATTTTCGTACCCAGTCATGTAGCTTCGGAGGTCGGATTTTCCATAACAAGCTATGCCAATTCTCTGTCCAATGGAAGCTCATCAGGTTCTGCCGGAGTATAATGGCCCCAGGAATTAGGACCACTCGCTAAGGGATAAAGCAATTAGCAGGGTGTACCGCCAATCAAAACGCCTCTTTTAGCTGACGCGCTAATGGTTGTAAACTGTTTTTTCATATATTCGCACCTCTGTTTTCGATCCATCCTTAAAGAACAGTTGGATTGAGACGAAGTCGATTTCCTCCCTGGCATCCATCACGAGGATCCCGTGCTCGTATTCTTGGGGGTTTGTACGATTCATGAAGTCATCGGCGAAGCGCGATTTTTTAGGGTATAGCTCGACGTCAGGTGTTTTCTTGTTTATCCCGTACATTATTTTTTCGATGATTCCGTCACTATCCAGCACCAACGGCGCGCACGTAACTACATAGCGGCCCTCAAATTCGCTGATAATTGCCCATTCTATGGTCTCTGTGATGAAGAATTTCGGGTCGTTCAACGCCGCGTCCCAATTTTGTTCGCCGTTGCCGGCATTTGGGTATGAGCGTACCGCGCCTGCCGGAATTTTTGGGTTTTCGGAGCGTTCTTCAGTCAATCTCGCACCGGCAATAAAGGATGGCAGCAATCTGTCAACCGTACCATCCGGAGTCGCGATTACGGAGAGGGTCCAGAGCAGGAGAACGGTGACCGAACACGCTCCGGCGTCCGCGATCCAGGGCGTGTACAGTTTATGGCGAGCCATAACGGCGATAGAAGCCGCGAGGACCGCGATAGAGACAATTGGCGCGAGGATGTTGAACAGTGGGAATCGCCTTGACATCTCGAAGACGAAGCTGAAGAACAGGATGAGAAAACCGCCCATTTTTATGGAAAACACGCGTTTCAGGATTAACCGCAGGCACTGATAGAGGGAGGCAAGTCTCGATTTGCAGGGATAATTCATATCTACAGCTGCCGCGTCCTGATTAGAGATTGCGTTTTCATATTTGCGCGGGTCCACGCCGTCAGGGTCGCTCTTCATGGCCATCCAGAAATCCATAACTGCCGCCCGCTCGTCCTCGCTCAACGGGACACCGTGCCTGGGATTAGTGAATCTCTCCAGGTAAGAGGCCTCGTAGTAATCCACGATTATTTCGAACACACCCGTTCCGTACAACGTCGAAGCGTCCCTTCCGGCGTCCTCGCGGTGGATGGTCAGATCGTCGAGCCTGCGCGCAAAATCGCCCGAAACCTCGATTTTTTTCAGAGTACGCAGAACGCTCGATACGTTTCGCCCGAGGATTATGGCAATATCCCGCATATTCCAGAGGGAAACGCTCTCTTTCGTGATAATCAGGTGGTTCAGATTCGGGGCGTCCGTAGAGTATCTCTCCTCCAGCGCTTCATAGGTGCGTGTAGCGCTGTCCTCGCGTGTTTCGTACAGGTTGAAGTCGACGACGTAGCTCTCTATCCGTCTTTGAATCTTTTCACGGTCGTCCTGAAAGGATAAGAATTTTTTTGCAAGCCTCAGGCACACATCAGGCGAGAGATTGTTCTCTTTCTCCGAAATCGTAAAAAAATCAGATGCAATTGATTCGTACATATTCGTCATTTACAATTCCCCCCGGTTGGGAATGGAGACAGAGGACATCTCCCCGATAATCAGCTTTCGGGATCTATTTGTCTTGGCAGGTCTCCATGTTTTTCCTCGTAGCGTTTGATCTCATTTTTAAGAGAGCGCACGAGAGTCGCGTTGAAGGATTCGTCATAAATCGCCGCCAGGACCTTGCCCTTGGCGTATGTCTCCTCGTCGAATCGCGTCTGGATCGCCACCCTCCGGGTTGTGTTCGTCGAGTTATTGTCCATTTTCGCGGACATTCTATCACCTCCCAGGACTCCTTGGGAGAAAGTAGCGGAATTTTCAGCAATACTTCCAGTATCTATAATATTGATAGTATCTTTAGATTTTTTTTGATATAATGATTTTTAAGATGGATATCATAGAAGACGCAGGGCTACGTACCCGTACATTAAAGGAGAGACGTTCATGGATCTTGACGACATCGTGAGAAACGTTGTTTTAAACGAGGATATTCACGCCCTGCTCACCGATATTCTGGAGGGCAGGGCGCTCCGCGAACATCCTTTCAAGAAATTGGTCGAGTTTCAGCGCGATGCTTATGCCAGAGAAGGGCTCTGCATTAAAAAAGAGGGTTTCCAGGTCGGCGAGCCGTGGGACGGGGATATCGCGAACGCGCGGGTGGCGTTTATCAGCTCCAACCCGGCGTTTGACGCGATTGAGGATTTCCCCCGCTATCACGCGGAGACACGGACGCTCTCGACGCCTGACGGCAGCACACTCTCCCTCTCCGACGCGAAGGATTTTTTCAAATACCGTTTCCAAAGAGCTTGCGTCAGCCCCAACGGCGCCCTTCTGAGAAAACGCCGCGACGGTTGCCGCGCCGTAAACTATTGGGGCTGTGTCCGCAACAGCATGGAGGCCCTCTGGCCTGACGCCGCGTGTCCCGGCGACAGCAGGGAGGTTTATGTGAAAAGGCTGATGAGCAAGGCGGTCACAATGGAGATCGTGCCGTTTAAGTCCTCCGGTGAAAAGGGCGTGTCCGAAGCTCTCTTAATATGTATGAAAATTTTTACGCGGCACATCCTGCCTCACGTCGCCGCGCCGATAATTGTGCTTGTCGGGAAAAAGGTTCGTTCAGCGTTTCTTTATTTAGCCACCGAGACAGAAGAAGAATGGAGAAACGCAGAGCGCATCTTCGACAATCAGGAGGCGTACCACTACAATGGCCCCCTCTGCAGCGGCAAAAAACTTGTTGTATCGGTAGGTTTCAACGCAGGGCAATTTAGTAAATTGGCTAATTTAGTTAGTTTGGTTAGTTTAGTTAGTTTAGTTAATGATTGTACAGATTCAACCATGCGAGAATTACAGGCAGTTTTTTGCAATGACGTAAAGTGATTGCCGTTAAAAAAATGATAAGGCAACCGTGCGGAGGAGTGGATTTGATATGCCAGGCAGAATGGAAATTGAATTCGAGAAAAAAAAGAAAAAAATAAAAACAATTTTAATTATAGGTATAGTTTTTTTTGGCTTTGGCTTATTAATTTCTATACATACGTTAAAAAATGAGGGCGTCAGCGCAGAGGCAGTGCTCGCTGTGATAGTTTCGGCAATTTATATCATTGCGGCAATTTTTGCGCTTATAAAGATAATTCCTCAGATGGGCAAGCCGGTTCCCTATATCCCGATGAAGGGTTTCAGGATGTGGAGATTTACACCGGAACAGTGGTTGAAGTATTACAAAAACGGCATCTATGGGTTATTGGTTGCGGTAGGGCTATTTGCGTTGTTCGTGCCGCGTCTGATGTTTCAATCTATTGGAACCGTTATAGTCAGCGTGTTTGGTATCCGTTATCTGATGAAAAGGATCAAATATCACGTGCCGGCGGATGACGCTAGCCTATTCGAACTGGAGGAGCTCGGACTGATCTCGGAAAACGAGGTCGTGTTGTCGCTGTATAAAGATTTCCCCTCCTGGAAGGACGTCAAGGATGGAAGCAAGGTACTGGTTCTGACGCAGGATAATTTTATCGTTCTGAACTTTTCGAACAGAGACCTCGCCGAAAAGTTTGTATTTCCCCTGAAGGGGCTGGAACGGCTCGCCATAACCCAAATGGACACGAGCGGCGGAGATGTGAAAAGTGTAACTACTATACTGACAATGGGTTTTAGGGATTTGCCGTCCTTGTGGCTGGTATTGAAGGGGGAGAGCCATCAGGACGCTCCTGAAGTGTTTATTTCCTCTTTTCTCAGGGAAGTAGACGCTAGGCTCATGAAGAAACCCAAGCCGCCACAAGCGTTGAAACGCGCTGCTGACGTAAAAGCAGGGGCGGATTTCCGGAAAATAGATATCAAGAGCGAGGATTTCAACAAACCGGATTCATCAGGATCGGCCAGGGTGATAGAGCTGTGAGTGCTGCGCTGAGCGTCGGCGCCGTCAAATATAAAAGCCGCGTGAACGGTCCCGGAACCAGATGCGTCGTCTGGACTCAGGGCTGTTCTCTGCGATGCCCAGGCTGTTTCAACCCCTCTCTTCAGCCGTTTGGCGACGCGATGTCCTTCAGCGCGGAAGAATTGGCGGATCGCCTTGCGACTGTCGATGGCGACGGGCTCACGATATCGGGAGGGGAACCGTTCGACCAGAGCGAAGCTCTGCGCGGCTTTATAGAACAATATAAAGAACTCTGCGGTAAGAGCGTGATCGTCTTCACGGGTTATGAAGCGGCGGAGTTGATGGGATCCGTCTCTAAGAGAAAAGCCATGATGCTTGCCGATGCGGTTTTAAGCGGTCGTTTTGCCGCTGGGGAAATTTGGGAAAATAAGCGGCTATTGTTGATCTCCGACAGAATAAAACCCGAAGAGATACGCCCAGATGGCAGCATGGAGATGTCTGTGACGAATGGCGAGATATTCATCAGCGGATATCCAGCGTGTTCAAACGCAGAGGAAGCTGCAATATGAACGCCGATGAATTCGTGGCGGAGCTCGAAAATCTCATTCGGGCGAGATATGCTGCAATTTGTGTTACGACGTTCGAGGAGGAGCGCTGTCTTTTAATCCTTCGCAATATTGCCGGAAGATTAAATAAACGGGTGATAATTTGGACCGCTACTAAAGGCCTTGTTCTTGACGGTAAAAATCTGGACGCGAAGAGCGTGGATTTCAGGACGGCAACCCTCATGGCGTTTGAACTTGGCCGGGAACCGTCGCTTTTTGTGTGGTGTGACGCGCATACGTATCTTAAGAATCAACCGGTTAACGCCAGGGCTTTCAAGGAACTCTGCCAAGCTCTAAGGGACGGGTGTCCGTCGAATTCGCTGTTGATATCTCCGGTTATGGATATACCGATAGAACTTCAAAAAGAGGTCACAGTGCTCGACATGCCGTTACCCGACATGGGTGAGGCTCGACGTATAGTCGATACGTTCGTCAGCGGATACGTCGGCCATGCCGAATTGAGCATAGACAATTCGCAAGAGGCGATAGAATCTCTTTCCGCCGCAGCGGTTGGTCTTGCGCAGGAGGAGATAGAGAACAGCCTCGCTAAATCTCTGGTAAAGCGCAGAGCGCTCTCAAGAAATGAAGTTGATCTGGTGCTTGAAGAAAAGAAACAGATAATTCGCAAGGCCGGTATTCTCGAATACATTCCCACTGAAAAGTTCGATCTGTCGAAAATTGGCGGCCTTCACAATCTGAAAAATTGGCTGGAAAAGAGAAAGGGCGCATTTTCTCAGGCTGCCAGGAATTTTGGAGTCGAATACCCGAGAGGCGTTTTATTGGTCGGCATTCCCGGGTGCGGTAAAAGTTTATCCGCAAAATGTGTGGCGTCGGCGTGGAAGATGCCTCTTCTGAAATTGGATATGGGCAGAATATTCTCCGGCATTGTGGGCTCGTCCGAGGCGAACATGAGAATAGCGCTGAACCTCTGTGAGACTGTGGCTCCCGCGATACTCTGGATAGATGAAATAGAAAAGGGGCTGTCGGGAAGCGACAGCGGGAGTTCGGATGGCGGCGCTTCCACGCGAGTTTTTGGAACTCTCCTGACGTGGATGCAGGAGAAGACGAACCCGGTGTTCATCTTTGCAACCGCGAACAACATCTTGAATTTGCCGCCTGAACTGTTGAGAAAGGGGCGTTTTGACGAAATATTCTTTGTCGACCTGCCATCGGAGGAGGAGCGCGGAGAGATATTCTCCATTATGATTAAAAATTGTAAAAGAGAGCTGGATAATTTTGACATCGAGCGGTTGGTAGCAGCCTCTGGAGAGAGCGAGTTTGGCGAGGGAATCAGACTCACCGGTTCGGAGATCGAAGCGGTCGTGCGCGACGCGTTGCTGGAGGCTTATTATCGAAAGTCGGTCAATCCTGATGTCTGCGATATCATCACTCAGGACATCGTGAACGAAATTTCTAAAATAGTGCCGTTGTCAAAATCCAGGTCGAGCGACATAAAACACTTGAGAGAGTGGGCTGCTGAAAACGCGGTGCGCGCTAGTTTGTCCACGATATCCGACGGACAGCGAATGGAGGAAACATCGAAGTCACACGTCTCGGAAGTTTCGGTCGGAAGAAATATTGACTTTTAGAGGGATAAAATGAGCCACTGTTCGAAATTCGACCTG
>JAISRE010000172.1 GCA_031273805.1 Synergistaceae bacterium
ACTAAGACCACCTTTCTGTTGAAACGCGCCGCTATGGCGAATACTTGAGACGCCCTATACAGATTGCTTGCAAACGCGGCTATTACAATCCTGCGATCCTTGTGATTGCGGAAAATATCCTCAAAAGTCTTACCCACCACGGACTCGGAGGGCGTAAAACCAGGGCGTTCGCTGTTGGTGGAGTCAGAAAGCAGGATCAGCACGCCCTCCTTACCCAGTTCTGCCAGCGCGGCCAGGTCTGTGCCATCTCCACTTATAGGCGTCATGTCCAACTTAAAATCCCCGCTGTGAAGTATAGTCCCAACTGGTGTGCGTACATATATCGCAAAACTGTCCGGTATCGAGTGAGCTACTCTTATGAACCCAACCTCGAAACAACCTGCTCGCACAATTTGACCCGCATGCACGTTATTGTATTGAGGTTTGTACAAAGTACGGGCATCCAGCATTTTGTTCTCGACCAGCGCCAATGAAAGAGGCGCCCCGTATATGGGTACGTCAAGACGCGGCAGCACAAGCGGTATCGCTCCTATATGATCCTCGTGCCCGTGGGTAAGAAACAGTCCTCTTATTTTTTCAACATTGTCAATCAAATATTGAACATCAGGTATCACAAAGTCGATGCCCAACATTTCCTCCTCCGGGAATTTTAACCCACAGTCGATGATTATGATATCTTCACCATATTCTATCGCGGTAATATTTTTGCCAATCTCACCCAAACCGCCGAGTGGGATTATTCTCAAACCAGACTTTCTCGTCGCGCCGCGCAACGCTCTTCCGGTTCGTCCTCTTCTGGTTGTCGTCATATTGAGCGATCATCCCCCTTTTTTAAATTTTTTTCCAATTCATTCAGTCTCATAGTTCTTTACCCTCTATCTCTTATAACCGATTACGTCGCGAAGCAGATTTTTCCTCCAGGTTTCACCGGCCGCATCCTCAACCCCAACAGGAGATCCTCCGTCAATCACCCCTATTATCCCACGTCCTTGCTCGCTTTCCGCAACTATAACCTGAAGCGGATTCGCGGTCGCGGCGAAAACCCCGCAGACCTCCTGCACAGACTTGATGCGCCCCAGGATATTAATAGGATAACCATTTTTTATGACCACGACAAACGAGTGCCCAGCCGCAATCTTCAGCGCATTCTTGACTGCGCAGTCAATGAGCTCGTTGTCGTTGCCGTCACGTCTCACCAGGCGCTCTATGGACGCCTCGCAAAACGCGACGCCAAAAAGCAGGGATGGCGATGAGGTGACAAGTGCCTCGAAGATATCCTCGACTGTCTTTATAAAATGACTCTGTCCCACTATAACATTGCAACCCTCCGGTATTTCTACCGACTCACAGCTAAGCTTCAGGTCAGCCATTTTCAGTACCTCCATACAATATAAATTTATGACATTTTATATGTGCCGCCAACATCCTAACATAAAAAAACCCCGCTTGAATAGTCGGGGTTAGCAAATCGGTCGATATACTATAATTATAAGGACCTTCCACGGTTATGAGAATTCAATTAACCACCACTCGCGCTCTTTTTCTTGAGTTCCTGCACCACATCGTCGGTGATGTCAATTCCCCCGTAGAAAAGCGCTGTCTTATCCACAACCACTGTGACCTTCTTGGCTGTGGCAACTGTTCGAACTGCCAGGTCAATATCCTTGAAAAGAGGCTGCATGAGCTTCTGCTCCTCCTCAGCGATAGCTTTGCGCATGTTCTGGAATATCTCCGCTTTTTTGTTGTTATCAGTTTCCTTGTCGATCGCCGCTTTTGCCTCATTCTGCTTCTGATCAGCGATACTTCTTATTTGTTTCAGCGTCTGCTCATATTTAGGATGCTGAAATAAAACTTTTTGTGGATCGATTCCGCCTACTTTCTCCTCCTCGGCAGCCAACGCCGCGCTGGATATCAGCAGACCCAAAACGAGGGCAACACATACAACAGCCCCAAGTTTTTTTATTATGTGCATACTGCAAAGACCTCCTCAGGATTAGTCACTCTTAAAACTAAACTAAAAAAACCTGTTAAAGTTTGATTCTACTAGTACTCTCACTCAGTGTCCAAGTATAATTACCTATTAAGAACGCCCTGCACAACACCTCCTTTTAGGAAGAGAAATTTCACCACTGTAGAAAAATACCGCACACCCTGCCAGACAATCACCGCAAAGGCTGTCCTTTGCAGCGTTGATATCGTCTCCATTTATGCCCTTATGTCCATCGTGTAAAAAGATACCGCCCACATACGCGCCTCCTGCCGATGTCAAAAAATCTATAACTCAACACAATATAGTGTAACTCTATTATACACACTTTGGCGACAAGTAAATCTGGTTCTTGTGAAGTTTTGCAAAACTATTATCGCCCTTACAGCAGTTTTCAACACACGAAATGTCTCTTAAATTTTTTTGAGCGACCGCTATTTTAATTCAAATCCACTTCATTGGACATTATATAGAGTCTAAGTTGTTTGTAAATCACAATTTTTCAGGGTTTTTGCAAATTAACATCTTTTTACTTGAGTTAATGACAATTTACCTGTACAATTGAACAGTTGCGTCAAGCATCTTTGGAAATCTAAATTTTTTTTTTGCATTCCTCTGATAGATATACATTCTTTAGTGACGCATAAATATTGAACCTTGACAATTGACTATATTGAGGTGATTAAAGGATGAGTTTGAGTTTAGTTGTGGTATGCATTTCTTCAGTAATCGCTGGTATTGTGACTGGTATCTTTGTCAACAAGATCCAGCAGGGAAAAGTAGAAGGGGGGGCCGTCTCCAAAGCAGAGAAACTGCTGGAGGACGCCGCCAACAAGGCCGAACAGGCGCGTAAAGATTTAATGGCGGAAACACGCGATGAGATTCACCGCCTTCGGCAAGAAGTCGATAAGGAGACAAAGGAACGCAGAAGTGAACTCCAGCGCACTGAGCGAAAACTGGAACAAAAAGAGGAAAATCTCGACAAGAAACTGGAAAACACATCCAGGCGAGAGGAAGAGATAAGACAAAAGCTGGAGGAAGTCAAGCAAAGAATGGATGACGTCTCCCGCAGAGAGGCGACAATCATTGAGAGGCTCGAGGAAATTGCGCAACTCTCCAGGGATGAGGCAAAACAGGTACTACTCTCTGAGGTCGAGTCGGAGGCCAACCATATAATAGGACTTAGGCTCAAAGAATTGGAGGAGCGGGCGCGCCGCGATGCGGACCGGAAGGCTCAGGAGGTCATAGCGGTCGCTATTCAGCGATGCAGCGTTGACTTCACATCTGAGATCGCAGTGAGCGTAGTCCCAATCCCGTCTGACGAGATGAAGGGACGTATCATAGGCAGAGAGGGAAGGAATATCAGAACTTTTGAGACGCTCTCTGGCGTCGACCTGATAGTGGACGACACGCCTGAGGCAGTCACTTTGAGCTGTTTCGACCCAGTTCGCCGAGAGGTAGCCAGATTATCGCTTGAACGTCTGATACAGGACGGGCGCATTCACCCCGCACGCATCGAGGAGATTATCGAGAAAGCCAAACGAGACGTCGACAATCAAATCCTGGAAGCAGGTGAAGAAGCCCTTCTCGAGACAGGCGTCAAGCATATGCACCCGGAGCTGGCGAAGTTGATTGGACAGTTGCGTTACAGGGCCAGCTATGGACAAAACTCGCTCCATCACAGCATAGAAGTCGCTCACATATGTGGACTCTTTGCGTCTGAGCTGGGACTCGACGAGAGTACCGCCAAAAGAGCAGGCCTGCTTCACGATATAGGCAAAGCATTGGATCACAAGATCGAGGGACCACATGCTATGATAGGCGCCGATATCGCTAAACGTTACAACGAACCTCCGGAGATAATAAACGCCATTGCTTCGCACCACGAGGAAGAGGAGCCGCAAACCCTCTACGCGCTGCTGGTAGCGGCCGCTGACGCAGCAAGCGCGTCACGCCCCGGCGCCCGCAGGGAGAGTCTCGATGCTTATGTAAAACGTCTTGAGAAGCTCGAGGAGATTGCAAATTCTTTCAACGGCGTAAGCAAAGCGTTCGCAATACAGGCTGGAAGAGAGATTCGAGTGGCTATCAGCCCAGAGACAACCGACGAAGGACATATGCAGAAACTTGCGTACGACATAGCTCGCAAGATAGAAGCTGAGATGAAATATCCCGGACAGATCAAGATCACACTCATCCGCGAGACAAGAGTGATCGACTACGCTAAATAAGCTGCCATGAGAATTCTATTTGTAGGAGACATATTCGGTCGACCCGGCAGGAGCATTTTAAAGGAGAAGCTCCCTGAGCTTCGTTCTACGGAAGGTCCTTTCGATTTTATCATCGTAAATTGTGAAAACGCGGCAGCCGGCTTTGGAATGACAGAGCGCCTGATGGACGAACTATTTGCGGAGGGCGTGGATATCATGACCTCCGGAAATCACATATGGGACAAAAAAGAGTTCGTGCCGGTTCTCGACAGAGAATCAAGGATGTTACGGCCTGCCAACTACCCTCCAGGCTCACCGGGACTAGGTTGGGGCATATACGAAAAACATGGCGGCAAACTTGGCGTTATTAACCTTCAGGGCAGAGCTTTTATGCCGCCTATCGACTGCCCGTTCAGAAGAACCGACGCCATCCTCGAAGAGATGAACGCCTCGGTTATTCTTGTTGACTTTCACGCCGAAGCAACAGCCGAAAAAATCGCGTTGGGAAGATACCTCGACGGTCGGGTATCGGCGTTGGTTGGAACTCACACTCATGTCCAGACGGCAGATGAATCAATAATGCCGGGAGGTACCGCCTACATAACCGATGTCGGCATGACTGGCGGACAGGGCGGCGTTATCGGTAATAGCTTCGACTCGGTACTGCCAAAATTTCTATACAGCATACCAGCGAAATTCGAGGTCGAGGAGTCCATGCCCAAGTTACATGGAGTCGTCATCGATATTGAGGATGAGACAGGACGGGCTTTTGACATCAAAAGGATCAGCGTCGGTTCTGGATAGACATCGGCAAAATGGAGCACACGCTTGGACGCGCTCCATTTTTTAGGTGCGTCATATCCTTATTCAACCTAAATCTACAGTAGTTTTGGGAATTTTTTAGCCTTGTCAAGAAAAACATTGACCAAAACTGCAATCATCTGTTAATATGTACTCCGTTTTTGGGCGGCATAGCCAAGCGGTAAGGCAGAGGACTGCAAATCCTTCATCCCCGGTTCGAATCCGGGTGCCGCCTCCAATACTTAAAGACAAGGTATGACAATGAATGACACAAAGCTGATTATAACCGGCTTTGTGTCATTTTTATTTGGGGGTGTAGATATTTTTAGGTGGTACCAGGAACAAATATTGCAAGCATTCCACTCATGCCTTCTCGCTCGGTAAATGATATACTTTTCAAATGAACCGGGCAAACTTGCGCTGAACTGAGCGTTGGGAATGAATGAAAAGGAAATGAATATTCATGCAGACGTATCAT
>JAISRE010000007.1 GCA_031273805.1 Synergistaceae bacterium
AGAGGAGGAGGAGGAGACGGAGACGCTGCCGCCGCTGGCGGCGCAGTCCGTTAGCGTGCCATAGCAGTTGTACCCGACGATGCCGCCCGCGGAGGAGGAGGAGGAGGAGGAAACGGAGACGCTGCCGCTGGCGTCGCAGTCCGTTAGCGTGCCATAGAAGTTGTACCCGACGATGCCGCCCGCGAAGGAGGCGGAGGCGGAGGCGGAGGAGACGGAGACGTCCAGGTGGGTCAGCGTGACGTTCCTGATGTCGCTGTTTTGATCAGTATAGCCGAAGAGTCCCCCATAGGCGTCGCCGTAAGCGTTCGTGAGCTTCACCGTCATGTCGTAGATGGTGTGCCCGTCGCCGTCGAATATGCCGTTGAAGCGGTTATTATCGTTAGCGCCGTTTCCTATCGGCGTCCACGTTTTGCCCGAGAGATAGATGTCCTGCGTGAGGGTGAAGATCGAGCCCGTGAATTTATGGCCGCTGTTGACCAGCTTCGCCAGACCCGCGAGCTGTTTTGCCGTCGAGATTGGAATTCGATATGAACTCGCGTCGTCGATATACCACGATATGTCCACATCGTCGATCCAGTTGTCGGTGACGGGATCGGGAGGGGTGGGGACGCCGTCGGACCATATTTTATACAGGAATAAGCGGGGAAATATTGTATCGTCCTCGCTGAGCAATGTGTGTTCCAGAGAATAATCTGCGCCGATATCGACGATTTTAAAGAGTTTGATTTTCGTTCCGATTTTCGCTAAGAGTTTCGCCCCCACCTTGATCTTCCCGTAAATCCCCCAGCCCTTGCCGTACTTTTGCGTTTCAGCGGCCTCCAGATCGGCCAGTTCAAACTCGTACCCACCCTTGCCCTGTATGCCCGCAGACGCGTTGAGGGCCATCTCGACGTTTCCGCCCTTGACCTCATCCTCCACACCGGCGTACAGATACGCCGTGACTGCTGGCATCAGCGTAAATTCGCCCTCCCTGAGAACCATTTCGAGGTTCGTCTCCCCTGGATACTCGAACGAAAGGCCCTCGCTCTCTACGAAAGGCGCGTCCTTCTCTACGCGCACGGTGAATTTTCTTCCGAACTCCAACGCTATATCCATCGGGATTTTATATTTGAGATCAATGCTGAAGGTCGTCTTGAAACCCATTGGGATAGCTCCCATCATGAATTTGACATTAGCGAGTTTTTTTTCAGCCGTCTTAGCAAAAAGACTCACATACGCTTTCAGGTCAACGCTTCCCGAAAGTGTCGCTTCCTGCGTGAATGTTTCCTTTTGCGCGTTGTAGCTGCCATTGATTATGAGGCTCGCATTAACCGTTGCAACGTCTCCAATGGGGAGGGTTATTGTCTCATTGACGCCATCGGTCTTATGGATGCCCTGCCCCGATATGCTGCTCTCAGACGCCAGCGACCGGTCGTCGGGCTTAATGCTCCAGTTCAAAACCAAATCTTCAAAGATTTCACGAGCGGCCACTGAATCCAGGGTTACATAGATCTTGTCGCCGTCCGTGCTCAAAGAAGTGATCCGTCCCTGTGAGCCGCTCGGCAGCCTCTCGCCGGGCGGAACGATCAACACCGACCCGACCGCCAGTTCGTCCGCTCCAATATAACTGTCCTTTTCCGATTCCTGAGCGGCGTTGCCCCTCGACAGGATCAGGACACCGTTATCATCGACATAACTGTCCGCGTCGAGTAGCGTATAAACGTCGTCCTTCAGCTTTACGGACTCCACTTCTATAAATTCGCCGTCCTTCAGCGGAATCTCCGGCACAATCTTGCTATAGTTCACCTCGGGGTCGGGCTCCGGCGTTGGGTCATCGCCCGGTTCCGGTTCGGGCCTTGGCGTTGGGTCGTCGCCCGGTCCCGGCCCCGGAGCTGGAGTCCCGCCTGCCGTCACCGTGACGCGGCACGTCGCCTCCGCCCCGCTGTCGTCTATGACGGTGATGTCCGTCGTCCCGGCCGCGACCGCGGTTACCACAGCCGTCGCGCTTCCGCTGCTGCTGACCGTGGCAATGGAGTCGTCCCCGGACAGCCAGTCCGGAACGCCATCGAAATCTTTGGCCGTGAGCGTTCCCGTTTCCCCGACCTTCAGGCTCAGGGCCGTCGGCGTCACGCTCAGGAATTTGTCTTCGCCACCAGGCAGGGGCGTGTCGTCGCCCGACGGGGGCGTATAACCGCCGTCACCTCCACCGCCGCAACCGCCGCTCATCGCGACGAACGCGAAAACGACCAGTAGCGCCCATGACATCCAACGTCTCTTTTGCATCATAAAACCTCCCTTGAGATATTTAAATTGAATGGCGACGCAGCAGTACCGGGAGCGCGAGCAAAAAGATCACGATTGCGGCAATGCCGAAACCGACGTTGCATCCGACACCCGAAACTCCAGATGATTCGTCCGAAACGCCAGAGGGTTCGTCCCCGGTCCTGAGGCTGTTCTTCAGCCCTTCGGCTGCCAGCGACCCGATACCACTGGTAGCCTGAGCGAAGTTATATACACCAAAATCCGAAAAGGTGTTATCGTCTGTGGGGCCAGTAAACCACTCTACCGATTTGACAATCGTTGCATACTTATCCGTGTCGGTTTCATCAGAAAGGAGCACTGTCAGCAACTTAAAATTTTTCTGTGACGTTCCGGCATCAGGAACCCTCGGGCCATGCAGGGCAATAATGTCGTCAATGGTGTAGCGCGTAACCTGCGTGGAGTAAAAATATCCATTTGCCATACCCTCGCTGTCAACACTGTTTCCGGAATAAATATCAAGCGTGAAATTGGTGTTTCTAAGCTCCTGAGCCGATTTCATGCCCATCAGGTAGAGCTCGATATCACTGTACGGTAAAGAGTTGCCGCCATTGGCATTCATGCCAAACCCGCCGTCTTTGAACGAGCCATCCGGATTCCTTTCATCAGACCTGAAACTGGCCTGATATTTAGTTTTCCCGGTAACTCCGCCGCTGTCCTTCTCCACCGTCCTTACATATCGGAAACCTCCCAGCTGTCCGCCCGCGTTACTGATACCCCAATGAGCGGGATATGGCTTATTATCCTCATCATACGTGGAACAGATATAAGCGGCCCATGTATGGGCCAATTCATGCAGAGCAGGCCCCAGAACAAGACTATCGTATGACGGGACATACAGGGTTGATTTGAGTTTGCCGCCGCCGGACACATTCCTGCCTATCCCACTGACAGTGTTGCTCTGGGTTTTACATACACCGGCAAAGCCTAACCTGCCCATAATATTCCTGTCGCTGTCTTTGCCTAAGATAAAGAATAGAAAATCGAAATCATCTCTGAATTTGGAATAAATTTTCGCGGTGAGAGCATCTAATTCAGCACGATAAGTATTGCGACCGGTGAGTTTGGCCAGTTGATTGCTGTCGATCTTCACTTTCAACACAGTGCAGAAGGGGTCAATTTCACTGCTCAGGAAAGACAGGCCATCGCCAAGATCTTCTTCTCCCTCGTCTTCTCCCTCAGTTTTATGATCAATTGTGCGAGAGCCGTCTGACGAGATTTCTCTTCTATTAAATGGAAGGATCATGCCAGGCCCGTCATCAGACCAACTCCCTTCATCAATGATTCCAACTCCATCGGAATCGAACGGGAGAGTTTGATTTGCTCCATTCCAGGCGGCGTCTGCCACAGTCAGAGTCAATGTCAGGCTTAAAAGAGCAAGGACAGATAAAAGAACACCGATACCGTTCTGACGCACTTTGGATGTGCTGCCTGCTTTGAGCCTGAACGAAATGGGGTTGCGCATTTTCCCCTTCCTGACAACAGCAAAAACTGCCGGGACAGAACAGAGCGCCACGAAGACAGACAACAGGAACACACCCACCGCTTTTTGAACCACTGCGATCCTCTCCTTTAAAAATCGAGAACATGCGCGAGCAAGCGTCACCCCCGCCCGCGCAGACTTTACTTTACATCAATGACCGTCACTTCCCGCCCTTCAATACGGCGTCGCGTCGTCGTTGCTGGGGGGGTAACGGTCTAAGGCGTCGTCGTACCCTTTTCTCATGTCCTCACCGATGCCCCACGTCTGCCCCGTGCCGCTTAGGGAGAATATGTCAGTTCATGCAATTTCCTTTTGATTTACGCCTCGGACATGGCGTGACATGGACGAACCAAGGGCCATATCAATTCACCAATTCAAATATAATCTCCATAATTCTGCCATCATAAAGGTTCTCCGTGTATTTTACCTGACCTGAAGGTAAAAGTTCAAAACTCATAGCAATAACACCAGGAAGCGATCGCTCCAAACGATTCTCGGAGACGAAAAGCGCATTGAAGACAGCCGCTGGATCCCAGCCTATGATCTGATAGGGCGGAGAATAAGAATTATTGACTACATATAATTCTCCACCCGGATCAAAGACATATCCGTTGTCACTTGTTACTTCAAAACTAAAACTAAGCGTGCTGTTATATGGAACACCCTTATTTGTCACAGGGGAAATCTGCGTATACGTATAAGTCGTCGCGTCCCCTTGGATAGCCTTCTTCACGCTAACTGGACGCCAAGTTTTAGATAATTTCGTGATTAAGTCGCCTGTGGGGTCAGGGACGGGGACGTCGCCGCTTACCAGATAAATATTTCTAGGATTAGTATCCGTACGAATAGTGAAGTGAGCACCCACTCCACCATAGCTTGCATCATCGGGGCCAGCTTCAGAGATTGCGGCGTTGCGGGCCGTTTCAACAGAATCGCCCGATAACAGATGTTGTGTAAGGATCTCCGAAACTCTAAGCGCATAAGCAAATTGCACGGTTTCGTCGTACCCTATCACACATATTGCCCCCGCTTCCAATAAAGCGTTTGGCATGGGTGCCAATTCTGACCCGTGAAGTAATAAGCAGCTGTCCAAAACAACAATGGGATTGTTTAATTGCCCTCCAGCGTAATAGTCGGTGAAAAATTTAGGCAATACCGCAAAATAACTTCCTCTCTTAAATGCTTCCACCCATGCTTCTATCCATCCCTCCTCCTCGCCCTTAACAAAGGGTATGCGATACATTCCGTTTCGTAAAGAACTACCTATTGGGGAGTAAAGCACAGCAATAATCCGATCCTTATCGATATCGTCGGCAGTCACGTCATCGAGATTATAGATAAGAGATTCAGCCCATGGGTATTCCACGGTAAAGTGAGGAACATTACCATGCGAACAGATGTAAATGTAATCATAATTATTCAATGCTCTCAAATCATCGAGCTTCATATTGTTATCAGCACGATCTGTAAGGATCACGCCAGGTTGGCTTATATTGTTTAAGGCGTCACGAATCCTCTCCCCCGCACTTTTGGATAAAGAATCTTCTCTATTATCCGAAAGCATAATCAGGCTTTTCCCTACGAACGCTCTTAAAGTTCCATTTCTTGGAACCGCCGATTTTTGTGAGTAACCCAAAGCGTTGATGCCTGATACGGATAAGCTTGATGTATCGCTCTCGGTTGGTGCGTGGTCTCCGTAAATGCTATTCCAGTACTCTTCTGACATGAA
>JAISRE010000050.1 GCA_031273805.1 Synergistaceae bacterium
GGGATGATGTCGGCGAAATTCAAACTGCTTATCATCGGCTTGCGGACGTTTTCGTAACCGTGGCCAGGCAGACTTCCGAGAAACGCCTCCATCCCGTTGCGCTTCTCGATACGCGCCGGAAATCCGCGAAACTCGAATACCTTCACTATCTCCCGCGCCCGTTCCTCAAGCTCTTTAAGCTCCGAGCCGCGGATGATAACGACACAGGTATGGTGTCCGTAACAAACGTCCCCGGCGTCAAGCGGTATGGCGGCCTCGTCGATGTCCGCCACCATATTGGCCGCGTCCAGGTTCACAGGAGCGTCCGCCCTCCCGAATATCTGAGAGACGAAACTGCGCGTTTTCTGCGCCCATCGTTTGCGGAGGGAGTTCAAATGTCCGCTGGCGTCGAGGAATGGTGTATGGGATTTATAGTACAAAAAATTGAAAAACTCACATTAGGAAACCTTTGATTAGTGAATTTTGCTGTTTGAGAATGGTAAAACCGTATGATAAAATAAACTCCTCAGTCACGTCATATAAATATACTTTGCGTTAAAAATTTTTTTATTTCAGGCAATATAGTTACCAAATCTGGGTGTGCTAAGTATGGAGAGTGATAGCGGGGTAAATTTTCTTGGCATCGGAGGCAATCGAGAATGCGAGGGCCTCAGGGGATTAATCAGGCTTTTGGTTATCGGGGTCTTTGTGGATATTTGTTTGGTGGACAGTCCTGTTTGGTCAATCATTTGTCCGTCGAAGCAGTTATTTTTAAAAGGAGGAGTAATATAGATGAAGATCAGCGCCCGCACACTTCTCGCGCTTGCAGTTTTGGTTTTGGTTCCGCAGATGGTATTTGCGCAGCCTGCCTATCGCAGCGGAGAGGTTCTCGTAGTTTTAAAAAATAACATCGGCCAGATAAGCGCGTCGTCGCTCAATAGCTCGGCGGTATCCGGCTACGTCAAAGAGGTTGCGGACACAGTCGGGTCGAGAGTCAGCAAGACTTACGCGGCCCTTTCGAAGCATAGCGGCGATGTGTTCGCCCTCCTGCGCTCCGACACAAAGACCACTGAGGAGCTGATTATGGAGCTTCAGGATAACCCGGATATCATCTCCGTCTCCCCTAATTACATAATTAAAGCCCTGGCCACGCCGAACGACCCGGATTACAATCGGCTCTGGGGGTTGGGCAAAATAAATGCCGACTCCGCATGGGATGTTACACGCGGGGACGCGAACAGCTACGTCGCTGTAGTTGACAGCGGCGTGTGGGCGGAGCATCCTGATCTCGATGCAAATATTGACAGGGCCCTGTCCAGGAACTTCACAAATGGCAATTCGGAAGTGACTAATCACGGCGATTTCGGTGATGATAATGGGCATGGCACACACGTCAGCGGCATTGTCGGCGCTGTTGGCGATAACTTGATAGGCGTTACAGGGGTGAACTGGCGCACTAAGATAATAATGCTTAAGGTTTTGGACAAAAACGGTTATGGAGACACATCCTGGGAGCTCGACGCAATAAACTACATAATAGAGCTTGTGCAAAGCGGCAAACGCATCCCAGTGGCAAATTTCTCCCTGGGCGGAGCCATGGAGATCAATAGCGCCGATGAGTATATCGGCTCGCCTGAGTGGATGGCGTTTAAGGCATTGGACAGGCTGAACAATACTGTCATAGTTGTCGCAGCCGGCAACGACGCCGTTGAGGTCGGCGCGCCGTCAAGTATACCGATGGACCTTGATGATGACGGAATTGACGAAACTACGATAATTGGCATGTCATTCCCGGCTTCGCTCATAGGTATCAACAACATGGTTGTCGTGGGAAGCATAGCCCGGGATAACTCGTCCAGCGTTTTCTCGAACTGGAGCAGCAGGTATGTTCACGTCGCGGCCCCTGGCGGCGACTCGACAAAAGGGGAGGAGTCGCTAATCTACAGCACAGTCCCCAAAAGCAGAGCTCCGAGCGGCTATGCTTATATGCAGGGCACATCTATGGCCGCACCTTATGTAGCCGGATCTGTTGCACTTCTGGCCTCCGCTCCGGCTTTCTCCACGCTTGACGCATCCCAGTTGAAGAGTCATCTGTTGAGTACCGCAACTCAGTCGGTAAACCCGGAACGTCCGGGGGGCAGCGCGGCTCAAAATGCTCCCGACTCCAAGCTCTCGATCTATGGGCTGATCAACGTCAACGACGCAATCAAAAGAGCTCCTGGAAGCATTGAAGTCAGCTCCATAGAGCTGAGAGCCCCAGCCTCTATAATGGAGGCCAAAAAAATCCTGCCTATGGCTGCTTATGTTCTGCCTGAGACGGCGACTGACAAATCCGTCAAATGGTCCAGCCTCGATGAAAAGATCGCCACAGTCGATGCTCGGGGACGGGTAACCGCAGTCTCCGGCGGCAAGACATCCATCATTGCGACAGCTCAGGATGGCAGCAATGTCCAGAGCCAGCCATATCAGATCGAAATAGCCAAACGTGAGGCAAGCTCCAGTTCTCGAGGCTGCAGCGTAACATACGGCATATCAGCCCTCCTTATTGCGGCGTTTGCGCTAAGTCACGCCAGGGCGGCCAAATGCCGCAGGGCTTCTCGGCAGACGGTTTCAGACAGGTCGATATATTAAACAGGATAACTGAATATTTCCAAGGCCCTTTACATTTATAAATAAACGTGAAGGGCCTTGGGTTTTTGATTTGCTGTGCGAGCGCACTGGCTGCATATTCCGAATGAAATCATCTTTTGCAATCGAGGTTTTCAAAAATTTGCGGGTTAGCGGCGCTCGCATACCTTGACGGACGGCGAATCCTGGTATATTATCTCGCGGTGGTGCTGTAATGATGTTATGAGCAGATCGCTAAATCAGCCTTCTGGCGCCGCGAGGTATAAATTCAGTCTTTTAAGTATTCTGTTTGTTCTTCTGTCGGGGCGTAGCGCAGCCTGGTTAGCGCACCTGCTTTGGGAGCAGGGGGTCGAAGGTTCGAATCCTTTCGCCCCGACCAGCGCACAAGTGAACTAAGCGGGAATAGCTCAGCTGGCTAGAGCGATGGCCTTCCAAGCCGTAGGTCGCGGGTTCGAATCCCGTTTCCCGCTCCATTATTGAATATTTATTGGTGTTGCTTTTATTCGCCCCTGTAGCTCAATGGATAGAGCAACTGCCTTCTAAGCAGTAGGTCACAGGTTCGAGTCCTGTCGGGGGCGCCATTAATAAGCAGCTGGGTTCTTTGTCAATTAATGTGGTGAGCGTAGCTCAGGTGGTTAGAGTACTGGATTGTGGATCCAGTGGTCGGGGGTTCAAGTCCCCTCGCTCACCCCAGTCTAATGACTTTACAAAACAGGCAAGCACCGTTATAATTTCATACCGTTGTGGATCGTTAGCTCAACTGGCAGAGCACCTGACTCTTAATCAGGGGGTTACAGGTTCGATTCCTGTACGATCCACCATTATTATTTACATAACGGAACATAATTTCACTTGAACATTGATTCTCACATTCGGGGTTATTCAGTGTTATTTGGGATTGCGCTAAAACAATTTTTGAGATAAGATTCATCCGTTCCTGGAAGAATTTTAATTGATGTCCATCCCTCGACAGTAAGTGCTTTCAACTTGTCTGGAAAGTGCCGAACTTGAGGGATTTCTGTTTGCCTTGGAGAGCGATCTAATGAAAACGGCAATTCTTGTTGACGGGGCTTATTTCATATATAGAGCCAGAAAAATTTTTGGCTCATTGTCTCCGAGCGAACTTGCAACACGTCTTCAACGTTATTCTTGTTATCATCTTCCTAAGGAACCATCAAATATATCAACAATAGATAAAAATTTGTATCGTATATTTTTTTATGATTGTCCTCCACTTAATAAGAAAATGGAACATCCTCTCACAAAAAAGCAAATTGATTATTCAAAATCAGAGCGAGCAAAGTGGCGGTTAGAATTGCATGATGTCTTAAAGAGAAAACCTAAGGTGGCGTTAAGACTAGGCGTTGTAGATGATATAAATTGTTCATGGGTCATAGCTGATAAAAAAATTAGAAAGCTATGCAGAGGAGAAATTACCGTAAAAAATTTAGAAGAGGACGATGTTACTCTTTCTGTAAAACAAAAAGGAGTAGATATGAGAATTGGTCTTGATATTGCGTCTATGTCTTATAAAAAACAGGTTGAACGAATTGTATTAATAGCTGGTGATAGCGATTTTGTGCCAGCAGCAAAATTGGCACGACGCGAGGGTATTGAATTTATTTTAGACCCAATGTGGGGGTCAATTAAGCCTGATTTACAGGAACATATTGACCGATTAAGATCGACGTTCCCCAGGCCCAAAGTTCCGCTGGCAACACCCGACGAGATAGCTACATAGCGTCGCTAAATCGCAAAGGCGCGGCGAATGCCCTTCGCCTCAATCTTAACCTTGGCCTACGGGGCGAATTAAAGCGGTACACAAAAAAATAGACATCTTTGCAAATGCGATTATCAGTAGCGTAATAGGTTTTATTTGGTAACTGTACGAGATCCACCATTTATTCTTCAACCTCTCGCCTTTATAATCGCCCTCAGCAAAGATTAAGTATAGCAATCACGCTGTTCATGGCCTATCTTCAATGGTTTCATTGTTTAGTCATTAAAATTTGAGTGAGGTGTTGTAATATGAAACATGGTATTTTGTCTCTGTTTGTGGGTATTTTCGCGTTGATGTTGTGTGACGCGGCTGTGGCGGATGTTGTTTTTTCGAGCTTCAAGGGGACATCCGGGGCGATTGGGGTAATAGCGGGAGCGGGAAGCTCTTTCAAGGTTACGGGCAGCAGGATAAACGATTTGAGCGGCACTTCGTTTGCTCTGGGATATTCTGACGGCGAGCGTCTGCTTGTGGCGCAGCGCGGCGCCAATATGGACGACAGAGTCAGTATATACGATCCGTCGGACCTCGCCTCGCCCATTATCAAAGAGGCGACGTGGGAGAACGCTCGCGGCGTCTGTGGAGTCGAGCTGATTGGCGGATACATCTACGTGATGGGTTCGAGCGGCGCTAATATCGTCAAGGTGAGCGCGAGCGATTACAGCAAGATTGACGAATACAGGTTTACAGACGCGCTTCCAGGTTACACCTCCTACGGCGCCTCGCTGGCTCAGTACAACGGTGAGCTGTTTGCTCTTTTTACAGAGGCAAACTCCAGCTCCAATTACGCTGACAGCACCCTCGTGCGCTTGAACGATAAGTTGGAGGCGCTCGGAACATTGAAACTTCCGAAGAATGCCCATACTGTGGTCAGGTCGGGAAACAACCTGTACGTCGCGAGCTTCGGCGGAGCGGAGTTGGAGCTGGTACGCGGCAGCGAATCCAAGTTGGATAGAATAACTGTCGAGGCGTCCAATATGTATCAGACGACCCTGGTCAAATCATCTGTGCTCGATGGACAAAACTCCCAGATAGCCGCTGTTGCATTTGCGCCGGATGGAACCGCGATGCTGGCGACTCACGCGGTCTCCGGCAGTAACTCAGTGACTGCGAGGCTTCATATTCTGGATTCCAGCCTGAATCCGAGCAGCAAGATAACCCTTTCCAGGACATTCGCGGGTTTTTATACCTATATCGCCTATGACGAGACAAACGGGTATTTCTGGGTTTCCAATAACAACAGCGGCGCCGGCGTGTCAGTGCGAGATCAAATTGCCGCCTTCAGCCCGTCAAATGGCGCTGAAATTGTGAGCTTCAACAACAATGACATAGACGGTTACTCCAACTACATCACCGTCGTCAAAAAAACTGCCTCCGGCGGCGGGGACGGCGGCGACTCATCTGATAAGGACAAACTCGCCGGTGGCTGCTCCACCGGAGAAGCAGGCTCCGCTATGGCGATGTTTGTCGCGTTTTTCGCGTCTGCCGCAACGCTCCTCGTGAGGCGCAGCGGCGCGGCGCGATAAACCCCTAAAACCACAGGTCAAGGTCCTGGGCGCTGCCCAGACCCGCCAGAGAACCAGTTCCCTGGACCCTCATAATAATTTTTTTCACCCGTAGGGTGAAAAATTGATATAGGGGTCTGGGGAACTGGTTCCCGCTTCGGGTCTGGGTGGAACCCACGGTCTTAAACCTGTGGTTTTAGGTCGACCCGTCGACCCCCGGATCTTGTGATCCGTCGGGAAATGTGTTAATGTTAATTATGCTTTAAAAGCTTACGTTATGCATTGACTGGGGATAAAACTAATGGTTTTTACTGATGTGCAAAATGTCATGACGTTCACGATTTTGGCAGGCAGGCAGGCAGGCAGGCAGGCAGGCAGGCAGGCAGGCAATATCTCTCTATAAGTAAATCTTCACCCATCTCTCACCGGCGCTTTTCTGGCGCAGGGCTCGTTTTTCGTTCAAATCCAAAAATCTACACGCGTTCCGAATTTTTTACATCTCACCCAAAAAACGCTCTTACACGCGGCGTCATGGTCTGTTGTGCTCGTACGCGACCGGCTTTGAGCGCGCGTGCAAGAGCGTGAATGCGAGGTGGTTGACGCGCCTGAGTAAACTCGCCTCGCAGGAAAGTACCGAATGGACATGCGTATAAAAATTATAAGGAGAGTGATAGAAGTGTTTTTAACGAGTTGGTCAAAAAATCTGCGAAAAAATTCGCGGCGGCGTGTCAAATATTGGCTAACGGGTCTGAGTATGTACAATAACCGCCTTACTCTATTTTTTGGGGGATGTGTTTTTAGAAAACTTTTCATGCGTGGACCGTGATTTTTAGTGGCGTTGCGGCAAATTGTGCGTCGTCGCTTTGCGGCGGCGTGGAAGCGGGTAGAGCCGCCGTGTGTGTATATGGGAGATGATCTTTTTGGTTTTGGAACGCAAGCTGGATATCAAGGTGATTTTGGAGATTTTAGTGTTTTTGGCGATCGCCGCGTTGGCTATCGCGGCAGTAAATGACGCGCTCACGCATGACAGCGTGAATGCTCGCGCTGGCGCGTCCGCATTGACCGCAGATCTGGATGCCTTAACAGTCACAAATGTGCGCACTCAGAGCGTAGCCAAAAAAGCAGGCAAGTCGGCAGAGGCAAAAGAATTGGATGAAATCAGGACAAAAATTACCCCGCTGGCTCTGACAATTAGCCGAGCCGAGCGCACTCAGTCCGATTATTACGATGCCTTGAGCAACGAACGTGACGCGTCCGCTCTTCGCAGCGAGCTTGAGGGTAGTATACCGAAGGCGCGCGAGGCGCTCACCGAGATGAAAAAACTCGTTGACCGTCAGATCGACATTTGCAAGAAGATCGGAGACTCGGACGGAGCAGCCATAGCCGCCGATTTCTACAAGGCCCACGAAACTGCGGTGAACACGCTTCAGATAGATCCCTTTACCGACGATCAGGTGCAGGCTCGTGACAAGGACATACAGGACGGCAGCAAGACTATCATCGCCTCGGCCCGTAAAAAAGCTGACGAGATAAACCCCTCCGACCTCGACGCTGACGACAAGAAGACCTTAGGCGAGGTTGCTGTATCTGGCAAGAAGGGCATCAGCGACATGAAAGATGTTGTCAACATCATCACAAAGCTCATACCTGAGCTGCAAAAGAGCCTTCAGGACGCCATGGGCAGCATTAAAGGCGCAGGCGGCATCGGCAGCATCGCGAAGTTGGCCACCGGTGGCGGCGGTCCCAACGATACCATCGACAGCCTCAAGAAGATCATCTCAAATCTCCAGAACCTGCTGAACGGGGTCAATGCTTTAAGTGGGGAGTTTACGCCGTTTGTTGATACGGTGGAGAAACTCGCGAAGTAGGCGTGTCCTTTATGGCGCCGCGAACGCGGCGCCGTTTTCGCTTCAATAATTTACGAGAGGATAGGTGTTAAACATGAACAGAAACTTGAAGAACATTTTCTTGCTATTGCTTGCATTAGCGCTATTTGTTGAAGGCGGCTCGGCTTTTGCCGACGTGAAGTCCGGCACTACGACCGCCACGCGGGATATTGTCCTCGCCGAGGACGATGATGCCGCCGAACAGCCCGTCGGCTCGACGCCCGACGGTCTCGGCGTCGAGGAGATGCATAAAAACGATTTCGTAACGACGCTCACGTCAGATCGTTCAGACGGGGTATACAATATCGGGGATAAGATGGTTCTCTCTTTCAAGAGCGAGGCCGACGCCTACGTCACGATTCTTGACTTTACGCCCAGCGGGCAGATAGTCATGCTCTTCCCCAACAAGTGGGTCAGCGACAATTTCGTCAAGGCTGGTACTGAGATAAAAATCCCCGCTGAGGGACAGAAGTTTTCGATGAAAGCCGGTGGCCCCGTGGGGGTCGACGTGATTAAGGCCATAGCCACAAACAATGAAGTTCAGGTCTTTGACGAAGCCAACAAAGACGTGGCAGGGCCATTCAGCGTTATCAAGGAGCCGAAGGCCGCCACGCGCGACATTTTGCTCGCTGCGGAAGATGACGAGTCTGTGTCCGCAGATAGCAGCGCGGCCCCTCTCAAATGGAGCGTTGCATCTCTTGCGCTGATGACGAAGGATAACGACGACAAGCCCACAGGGTTCGCATCGCTCTCTCAGGGTGACACGCTTGTGAAGACTTGGGTCAACGGATCTAGCTTCCTCGTCGGGGAGCGCGTTTTCTTCAAACTGCTCGCCAACAAGGGCGGTAAGCTCATCTCTCTCACCAATGCCGGAGCCAGCAACAACCAGAACAAATTGCTTCCTGAGGACGCAAACGTCACGTTCGCGCCGGGCGAGATCTTGATACTGCCCCGCAAAGATGACAAATGGAAGCTCGTCGCGGCCGAAAGCTTGGGCAAGGACACGATTGAGGCAAAAGTCGAGCTCTCGGACGGAACGCAACTTTCCCTCGTCTTCGACGTAATGGTCGAGACCGACTAATAGGCGGACAAAATACGCTATGACACGTCATATACGGCGCGTTTTTTTGTCCAGGATCATCGCTGCCGTTTTCGCGGTGGCGATGATCCTGATCATGTGCGTTTCAGCCGATGCGGCGCCAAGCCTTTATGATCGAGCACGAAACCTCTACGACATACACGAGTACAAAGTAGCCCTCATACTTTTTGAGCGAGTCATAGCTCAGGAGCCGGATAACGGGGAGGCTTGGGATTTCGCAAGCTGGTGCCGCCGCTATCTCGGAGATTGGGAGGCGGCGCGCGTCGGTTTTGAAAAGGCTGAGAAACTTTTGACCGGCGATGCTGGAAAGTGGGTCAAGGTTGGCCTCGGTGAGACATACCTCGGCGCGGGAGTTTACGATAAGGCCATAGAGGCCTTTGGGGAAGCGATTTCACTCGCGCCCGGAGACGACGAGCTTGTCGTACGTTCCCTGAAGGGCATTGTAATCGCCAATGCGAATTTACCGAACGAGGCTGGCATGAACGACGCTCTCGCAAAACTGGGCGAAAAATCCAAATCTGAAGCGGACAATCTCCGCGCCCAGGTTGCGGAGATGCTTAGGGCGGCGCTGAGCGCCAAAGACGAGTCAAAATCTGCGCAAACCGAGAGAAAGAGCACGTCCGATTCAGCGGACAGAGAGAAGGCCGCGATGAAAGATGTGGCTTCCTCGCGCGACGATGCATCATCTTCTCATGCTCAGGGTACCGTGTGGGGTTTGTTTACGCTCGGAGACCCGATGAGTGATGTTTTGGCCAGTCTGCAAAAGCGCGGCATCGAGGTGAATCGCATAGACGAGGGCGGCAATCAAGGTTTATGGATTTACAGGATAACGCTGCCTGATGCTTTGAAAATTTCCGTCTTGGACGGGGGCGCGAAGTCTGACGCGTATTACTGTCTCATCTCTGAGTTCGACGGACGACTGCTGTCAGTCGAACTCTATTGCGGCTGGTTCGACCGATCCAACAACCTGACGCTGAAAAACGAAATTTTTGAGCGCGCGGCCGCTGTGCTCGGCAAGGAATTCGGCTCTGTAAAAAGCTCAGAAACCGGCGGGCTTTACGCCGAGTCGATATGGGTCAAGGAGCGTGAACAGGTCGTCGCGCTGAGGTGCGCTGCAGATCTCGAGGGTGACTTGATAATGAACGTTTCGTACTACGACCTGCCTGGGATGTTGCTTTTTTTGAGATAAGAGATCGGGCGGAAACATCTGTATCCGTTAAGGAGTGGTCAAGTTGAAAAAAATCGCTTTGTTGTGTGTGTTTGTGATAAGCGTGTTCGTTTTTTGCACTGCCGACTCAGCTTTCGCGGCAAGCGCGGGAGACGCCGTATTTGGCAAGGCGGTTGGCTTCTATAAGGACGGCAAGATGTCGGACGCAGCCAAATCGTTCGGCTCGGCGGGAGACGCTTATTTGAAAGAAAAAAACAAAGCGAAGGCCGCGCAATCCTATTACTTCCAGGGTCAGTGCCTCTCGGCGAACTCGCAGCCTCAGCCCGCGCTCGAGGCCTTCAAAAAGGCCGAAACGCAATATGAGGCGGCAGGAGACAACGCAGGACTTTGCAAGGCGATATTCTTTTCCGCGCAGCTCTGTCTGGACGCCATGGAGTGGGATGAGGCCAAAGCCTATTACGATTAAATCCTTACTTGCATACGGGTGGTGACCCACTATAATATAGTCCGAGGAGGCTATATTATGGCACAAAAGAGTAGACAATCAAGGCGCAAGACCCCTTGGGATGGTGAAAGCAGCATG
>JAISRE010000105.1 GCA_031273805.1 Synergistaceae bacterium
AACGGCCACGTGATCAAGGGCGTCCTCCCCGACACGCCGCCGACTCACGCAGGCGGAAATACATACACTGGCCTGAGGTTCGCGAATCGCACGCCGTTCACCGAAACCGGAAGGGGTAACCATATCATACTGAAAAACCTGACGGTGCGCGGACTCTACAACGCCGAAACGCATGGCGGAGGCGCTCTTGCCATATTCGGCGGTAAGCTGGATGTCGAGGACTGCGTGTTCACCGGCAACGCAGCGTACGGGACGACAAGGGGCGGCGGCGCGATACTGCTGCAGCACCGCGCGAGCCTGCTCTCCGTCAAAAACAGCACGTTTGTGAACAACACCTCGGTAGCCCCAGGCGGCGCGATCGATTCGAGCGGTGACCAGAACAACGCGGAGCCAGAGGGCGAAAATGTGGTGATAGAGAACAGCACATTTTATGGAAATAAATCGACGAGAGAGGACGCCACGACCGGCGGCGGAGGCGCGATATCGTACAGCCGCGCTCTGGGCAGGATAACCAACTGCACAGTCGTAGGCAACGAGGCAGCCAACAGCAAGGGCGGGGGCGTGTACGCCAAATGGAACATCTCCGGCAATCCAAGCGGGTTGGGCACGAGGAGCCAGATTAAACTCGTGAACAGCATCGTGGCCGGAAACGGCAGCGGGAGTACCTACACTGACGTGGATCTCTCCAATTACGACCCGACCAGCGCCGATATCACCGGAGACTACAACCTCATAGGCGTATCGTCCGGGGATATCTCGCTCGGTAGCAACAGTCTGGCCGGCGTGAACATCTCCTCCTTCCTGGCTTCGGGCGCCCCAAGTGTCAACGTGCAGGGAACTCCCACGATAGCGCTTCTGGATGTATCCGCCTCACCGGCGCTGAATAAAATCCCCCTGGAAAACGCGCCACTGGAAGACCAGCGAGGCCTCCCAAGAGTGGGTCTGGCCGATATCGGAGCGTTCGAACTTCAGTCCGCGTCTTCCGGGGAACCTGAAGATCCAGATGACCCAGATGACCCGGTGAATCCGGATGACCCTGATGATCCGAATGATCCGGAAACGCCTGGCAGCAGTGGCGGCTGCGACGCGGGGGCATCTGCCGTCGTTGGGCTTTGCGCCGCGTTCACAATCATCAACCTTGGATTACGCCGCAAGGCCTGATCGAAAATATATGTAACCCCCCAATCCGGCAAGAGCCCTTCGAACCCGAGGGGTTCTTGCTATTTTGAAGGATAGATTCGATTTTAATCGCAACAACATCCATCTGTGTAAAAAACGATGTTTCGGTTGCCGTGTCAGATTTCCACAAATTGTAGTTTATGCTACATGCGTAAATTTGCGACATATGCTATTTTTAGAGCAGTCTTACTTCAGAAGGGATAAAATGTGGGGCATAAATTATGGTTGGCTCACATCATACACTGAACGGAGTGTCGCATATGACGCAAAATCTGCCATATGAAAATAACTTTTATACTGAGTACCCTGCGCGTTTGACACGTTTCTTATTTCTTCCCCGTGGAACTGAAAGGTTGGAAAAGATTGGTTACGCTAAGACTTTGCCAAAGGGGCACATAATCTCTAAACCCGGTGAAGTCCCATCTCTCTGTTATGTTATTAAAAAAGGGCGCGTCATCGCTTTTGAGGTCACTCCCAGTGGCGGGGAGCGTGTCTTTTACATGATGGAGGAGAATTCTTTATTATTGGAGGCAAACCTGTTCCTGCGCATTCCCGCGTTCGTGTATTTCAAAACGTCAATGCCCACCGAGCTCATCTGCATCAGCAGAGAATCTCTCCTCCTGGCGATAGCTGGCGACGCGCAGATGGCGTTCGATATTATCGAATCTATTTCGAATAAATTTCTATCGTCCATAGATCAGATGAGGCAGAACTATGGCCAGAGTTCAAAGTGGAAAATCAGCAACCTGCTGCTTATTTTTGCTGATCGTTTCGGAGTCCCCTACGACGGAAAAATTCTCATCAAGGAGAAAATCAGCCAGCAGATGATTGCGAATCTCCTTGGGATAAACCGCGTCACTGCAACGCGAATCATGAAAGAGCTGAGAGACTTGGTTTTGATTGAGCAAGTAAACGGCTATTACTGCATCCGCGACATTGAAAAACTAAAGCTGCACATGGAACACATATAGAAAAAAACAGCCGGGCGGTGTTTCAACCCGGCTGTTTTTTTCTATCGCTACTTTCTATATACGTTTCCTTACTGCCGCAGCCATTATTAAATCTTTATTTCATCCGTGTAGTCGATGTTAATTTGACGAAGAATGGATATAATCTCTGCGGGCAAAAAAAAAAATCAGGAGGTGCGAGCTTGAACGAAAAATCCGACCTTGTAATAAAAAATGCAGCTGAACTGCTGACCTGCAGGGATGACGCCCGAGATTTGATCGGAGTCATAAGGGGCGGGTGGGTTGCCGTTCGCGGGGGTAAAATCATCGCCGCAGGAGATAAAGGCGAAGTCGAGCCCCTGATCTCCGGCGAGACTGAGGTTATCGACGCAGCGGGGCGCGTCGTTTCGCCCGGGTTCGTTGACTGCCATACTCACGTAGTCTTCGGAGGAACCAGAGTGGAAGAGTACTTCGCTAAGATAGAGCGCCTGTCGGAGGACGAGATACAGCGCCGAGGCATAAGGACAGGCATACTGACGACCCTTACGCCGACTCGCGAGCACACGCTGGAGGCTCTTTACGAGGAGACGGCGGAGCGAGTGCGCGACATGATAATTTCCGGCACAACGACGGTCGAGAGCAAGAGCGGCTACGGGCTCGACAGGGAGACGGAGTTGAAGCAGCTGGAGGTAAACAGACTGCTGGAGAAACGTCTGCCTGTGAGCGTGGCGTCGACATATCTCGGCGCTCATGGGGTACCTCACAATACCACTAAGGAGCGATACATGGATTTTCTGGTGAACGAGATGATACCGTTCGTCGGTAAGTCCGGCCTGGCCGAGTTCTGTGACGCGTGGTGCGACGAGGGGCACTATACGGCAGAGGAGTGCCGCGTCATCCTTGAGGCAGGGCTGAACGCCGGAATGAGGCCTAAACTGCACGAGGGGGGTTACTCCTATATCGGAGGCGCCCTCGTTGCTGCGGACCTGCGCGCGGCTTCGGCCGACCACCTCAACTACAACCCCAGAAATTCGCTTCGCAAACTCGCAGAGGCCGGAGTGGTGGGAGTGCCGCTTCCGGGGATAGACTTCGCGGTCGGGCACGACCGCCCCTTCGACCCGGCCCCAATGATCGAGGAGGGCCTTGAACTGGCGATAGCCACAAACTGCTGCCCGGGCTGCTGGTGTACCTCGATGCCATTCATTATAATACTCGCCTGCCGCAGACACGGGATGTCATCCGAACGTGCTATTCGGGCCGCGACTATCGCCGGAGCGAAGGCTCTCTGCAGGGAGAAAAAAATCGGTTCAATCGAGCCCGGCAAGAACGCGGATATACTGATCTGGAACCTGGGACGCCACGAGGACATAGCCTATCACTACATGACAAATCCGATCGAGACTGTGATAAAGGATGGCAGGATTGTGGTCGTCAATTCAAGGGAAACGCTGATTTAATAACCTTCGGCTGCAATGGGCGAATTCGCCCACCGTCTTCACGGTTGCCACAAAAATGGTCCTCGACATAGCCCTACTATGCCTGCGGCCATTTTCGCGACAACCGTTAGGGCGGAGAACGAATCCGCTCCATTTCGCTCGAAGAACATTAAATCAACGCTTCCCAGGGTTTCTGTAGCGCTATAAAAATATAATTCAGAAAAAATCATAGGAGGATGAACATGAAAAAGATAATGCTTTGCGAGCTCAATGTAAGCGAGGGGAGGGACGAGGGCAAAATAGACGAAATAGCCTCAGCTCTCGCCGGGACCCCAGGCATCACGGTGATAGAGGTAAACTCCGATAAGGATCACAACCGCAGCGTTTTTTCGTGGATAGGGACGCCGGAGGACGTGCTCACTGGCGCGCAGAACGCGGCGCGCAAGGCTGTCGAGCTCATAGATATGTCGTTACACCACGGAAGCCACCCCCGCATGGGCGCCGTTGACGTTGCGCCATTTATCCCGATCAGGGGCGTCAGTAAGGATGAAGCGTTGGAAATTGCCAGAGGCTTCGGCAAATTTCTCGGCGGGCTTGGGGGGACCGGCGTCCCCGTGTACTACTATGAGGACGCCGCTACAAGGCCGGAGAGGCAGAACCTCGTCGATATCCGAAAGGGCCAGTATGAAGCTCTGCCGGAGAAGATGAAGGACCCTGCGTGGGAACCGGACGAGGGCCCCTTTCAGTTCGTCCCGAAGTCCGGCGCGACCGTAACGGGTGTGCGTTTTCCGCTGATAGCCTACAACGTGAACCTCCGCACGGACGATCTCGGCGTAGGCAAGGAGATCGCCAAAAAAATGAGATATTCCAGCGGGGGCCTTCGCTACTGTCGCGCTATTGCGCTGATGCTGGAGGAGAGGAACATGGTCCAGGTCTCCATGAACCTGACTAATTTCGAGAAGACGCCTATCCCCGTGGTCTTCGACCTGGTAAAGTCGCTCGCCGACAGCTACGGAGTGGGCATAGCGGAGGCGGAGTTGGTGGGCCCGCTGCCGCTGGCCGCAATCGAGGAGGTTGTCAGGCACTGCCTCCGCGTGAGGGCGTTCACCGTGGAGCAGATAGTGGAGACGCATTTGCTGGGCTGACATATTGATGAAAAGCCGCAGAATTTACTCTCCCTGCGGCTTTTTATGCATAATAGAGTTAGATCACTTTGCTCCGCTCGGCGATTCAAAAACGACATTTTATCGTTTGCGAAGGCGCAAGATCATCCGAGTTTTAATCTTTGCCCTTTAGGCCTCTGACAATAAATAGGTCTTTTTTTAGTACGCCTTTTTTCGCATCAAGAGGACTCCGGCCACTGCCAGGATCGGCACAAAGAAGCCGAAACCGGCGTCGCAGCCGCCGCTGCCGCTTTCATCCTTGGGGGTATCGCCGCCGCTGGAGTCCTTTACCGTGACAGCGCACGTCGCTGAGACAGAGTTTACCTCGTTTGCGGCAGTAATGGTGATCACTGCCTGCCCGACAGACCTGGCGGTTATTTTACCGCTCTCGTCGACACCGGCTACTGTCGCGTTATCAGACGCGTATGAGAATGTCACAGGCTCGGCCGCGTTCTCCGGCAGAGCGGTCGGCGTAAGGTTATACGTCGGGGCGACTATATCCAGCTCCAGTTCATCCGGCACGGATATGCCGGTCAGCGCAACCTTGGGCGCTGCTGCGGTCTTAGCCACCGCGATTACCTCGCTGTCCTCGACGTACGGCCAGGCGACGTTGACATATCTCGCTCCGCTGGTCGGCGATATGCTGTACGCCGTCTCCTCGAACGCGTTCGTGTTCCAATTATACAGATACCACGTGTCCAGAGTGACGCCGTCGCGCGCTGCAGGCAGCAGGATATCGAATTGATATACCGGCGGGTTGATAGTCATTGTGTACGTGCCCTCGCCCTTGAAGTGATATCCCATGTCGATCTGATCCAACGTTATGTTGATTCCCTTCTCCCTCAATATCGAGGCGTTGACCGGATAACCCTGCGCAAAATTTGCTCCCCTGAGGAAGGGCTGTTCTGTAAATACCCGCTCAGTGGGCAGCGCCGCGCTGCTCATATAGCGGTAGGCTGGGAACTTGGCGCCTATCGCCACGGGGAAGAAGTTGTCGCTGTACTGCTGCGGGTAGCCGAAGGCGTTGGCCGTCTGGTTCGTTTGGGTGAAATACCAGTATGTATTGCCCATGTTGCGCTTGCCGAGGGGCTCCAGCATGAGAGACGCGTGCAGAGAGGAGACGTGGTTCATCGGGACGACGTATGTCCCGGCGGGGAACGTCTTCGTCTCAGTGGCGGTTGTGGCCTCGATTATGCGATCTCGCTGGATGCCGAAGGACGAGCCGGCTGTGTCGATCGCGCCCAGATAGTATTGCCCCGGGTTCCATTCAGGATCCGCCGTCTTGGGAGTGCCGTCCTCGTAAAGAGCCGGCGCCGAGGAGTAGCCGAAGTTTGACTGATAACCCAGAGACTGAATATCATTCACTACGCTGCCCTCGACCTGCACCGTGACGGGCTCTGTCAGGCGCATGATCGGCACGCCGGTGTAAGCGAGCCTGAATGCCGCGAGGTCCGCGTTGATCATGTGATTGTCCGCGCTCGCCGAGCCGTCTATGAAGTAAGCGTAGGGACGCGTCACGGATGGCCCCGGCGTATTGTTGAGGTTGTCGTAGTACTTGTTTATCTTCAACTCCTCGATGCCCTCCACAGCGTCGCGGGCGGCGTTCAGCCTTAGCGTCTTTATGCTGTTCTCGCTGGGATTCTGAACCGACCAGAGGACTATATCGCTTCTGTCGGCCGCCATACTGGCATGAGCGTTCCCGACGCCGTTGCGAATCTCGTCCGCGTGCTCCGCCAGGAACTTCATCATGTATTCCATGCCGGAGTAGTGAGCGTAGACGCGCGTCTTGAACCCATCTGCGTGAATAGCCCCACTTCCTGGCGTCTCAGCGCACAACTCCAGTACACCTTTAAGGCCAAGGGCGCCGTCGCCGTACCCCTCATCGGGTGTGCATTCGCCAACTGCCCAGTACTGTGAAACTTCACCAGGATATGTATAGGGGTTTAGATCTGTCGACACGATATAGATAGACGTATCTCTCCACGCATTTTGTCCCGTAAGGAGGTATTGGAAGGTATAGATCCCCTTCTCATTCAACATCCTGTCCTTGATCTCAGTTATCATCCGGCTGTTCCATGTCTTGAAGAAATCAGGCAGGTTCCAGAATCTGTTGCCAAGGTCGATGAAATTCCAAAGCGCGTACTTCGAGTACTTGGCCATATTCATCGTCGCGCTTGAATCAGGATTGTTGACAGGGGTAGCCTTGGTGTAAGTGGTAGTAGGTCCGTCTCCGCGGACCCCGCTCGCGTAGTAGCGCTCATTTCCCCCATCTCCATAGCCCATTTCGTGCGGGTCA
>JAISRE010000156.1 GCA_031273805.1 Synergistaceae bacterium
ACGACGGAACCGAGAGCGGCGTATATGATCTTGTTGGAAATGTTTGGGAATGGCAGACGTTGATGAAGCTTGTGGACGGTAAAGTTATGATGCCTGCTGATAACGCCATTGATCTTGCCGAGTCTGCGTGGCCGGATACGGGAGCACGATATGACTCCACCGTCGGCACGGCGGACGGGACTGGAAACGGGACGGGCTCTGGAGATATAGGTGATCCCGTAATCTCTGATACCATTACGAAGTATACGGGTATTCCCGGCAGCGATACTTATGACCGGGAAGCAATTATTGGCGGGGAAGCGGGATTCCGCAGTATGACGAAAAAGGCCGGCTATAATGTGCCTGTGTCTCTTGTGTTGGCAGGACTCGCGCCGGTGACTCATCTCAATGGAACGTATGAAACAGATAGCATGTTAAAGGGCGCAATTTGGACGAGAAATTATGGAGTACGGTTGCCGCTTTGTGGTGCTGCTTGGTACAATGCTACGAGTTGCGGCCTCGGCGCGCTGGCTCTGGCTACTCTACGTAGTCATACGGGTACGACTGTCGGTTTCCGCCCGGCTTTTCTTTTGGCGTAACTGATATCTGATTTTTTTCTGTTTTCTGAATTGTCTTTGTCTTTTGCTTTTATATCTTTTACCTCCCGCGCGAAGCGCGCGATTTTTGAGGTCCCAAAATAGGAGTATAATGCGAAGAAAAAGGTAATTGAGAGAAAAATGGAAGAGCTTCTGATAAAGAAAAAATGCGTGGACATGATGGTGTATGCGTATCAGGCGATGACTCATTACCCGAAACACGAAAGATTCACCCTGTGCGCGGACATCAAAAGGAGCATGACGCGAGTCCTTGAGCTCATAACTCGAGCCGGGCTTTCCTCAAAAAACCAGCTTCAGCTGCTCTTTGACCTGGACGTCGAGCTGAAAGTCCTGTTGGAGTTTGTCAGGCTTTCGTTTACGCTGAAGTATCTGCCGACGAAAAAGTATGAAGAGTGGAGTACGAAGATCGTCGAGTTGGGCCGGATGTGTGGTGGTATGATTAAACATGCCCGTCAGTCGCGGACATGAAGTGAAAGTAAGCGATCGGTTCACCGGTCGATTGCCTGGGGGTCGGGCTGTTTACGGTTGCCGCTTTGTGGTGCTAATTGGAACAATAATACGAGTTGCGGCCTCGGCGCGCTGAATCTGAATAATCAACGTAGTAATACGGGTACGACTGTCGGTTTCCGCCCGGCTCTCTCCCGACGCCTTGCGTCCAATGCCTGATGCACGGCGGTTAAGACTGCCGTGACGCGCGTTGGGAAAAAGGAGCGCGACCCCCTCTCGACGGAATGTCGGGAAAATATTAACCAGAGGGGAGACAAGTAAGCGCAAGCCTAAAGCCTCCCTTCTTTTTTGGAAGTGTATACGGTGCCTAAAACCTTCGGGACATTGTTCCCCCGCATTTGTGACTTTCAAAACCTGCTGACTGCGTTCAAGCTTGCATCTCGCGGCAAACGCGAAATGTCGGATGTTTTAAAATTCGGTGCCGCGCTGGAGGAAAATCTGTTCACCTTGCAGCACGAATTGCTTGCACATACATGGACGCCACGGCCTTTTCGCCGGTTCATGATCCGCGAGCCGAAAGCTCGCGAGATAGCCGCCCCTGCCTTCCGCGACCGGGTGGTCCATCACGCGCTCGTCGCGGTTATCAATCCTCTGCTTGACGGAAAAATGATCTCTGCGTCGTTCGCCTGCCGCGTCGGGCTTGGGACTCACGCCGCCGTGGCAAAGGCTCGCGAATATATCCGCGAATGTCACGCGAAATATGGGGAATTCTTTATTTTAAAGGGGGACGTTTCCAGGTATTTCTACTCCATCGACCATACAACCCTGAAAGGAATTTTTCGCCGGACGATACGATGCAAAGATACGCTATGGCTGATGGACAGGATCGTCGATAACGACGGCAGCACTGATGTGGGTATTCCCATCGGCGCGCTGACATCTCAGTTGTTCGCGAATGTCTATCTTGACCAGATGGACCATTATGTCAAAGAGGTCCTCAAAGAGCAGTATTATCTGCGGTATATGGATGATTTTGTGTTCATGCATCCGTCGAAAGACCGCCTGCACGAGTTAAAAGACATTGCGGAGGACTATTTGAACACCCGCCTGAAATTACGCCTGAACCCCAAAACCAGCATATTCCCGCAGGCGCACGGGTTGGATTTTTGCGGCTATCGCATTTGGGCAACGCATACTTTGCCCCGCAAGCGGAATGTTTATCGTATGCGGCGCCGTCTCCGGCGGATGGCGGGGCTCTATGCGTCCGGGAAAATATCGCGTGAGACTGTGGAATCAGTGTTATTTAGCTGGTTCGGGTACATGCAGCACTGCGACAGCTACCAAACCATGAGCAAATTTCTGGGCAAGTTTGCCCTGGAAAGGGGGTGAGGGAACACAGGGGAAAGAATTTATAGATTGTGCACGCAAGGGCGGCCTGATGGCCGCCCTTGTTTTTTGAGCCGGGGACGCAGAGGCCCCGCCGGTGATCTGACGGGGCTCTGCGCCTGACAGGGAAGACGCCCTGAGCAGACGCGCGCTACACGATTAACAGACAATCGCATAGCCTCCAAATACTACAGGAGGATACACGATGATACAAGCGCCATTTTTTACAACAAAAAACGGACAGTTATATCTGGGAGATTGTCTTGAAATTATGCCCGAAATTCCCACGGGCAGCGTGGACATGATCCTCTGCGACCTGCCCTATGGGATTGCAGATTGCAAATGGGATAAGCGAATCGACATGGATCAACTATGGGCAGAATACCGGCGCGTATGTAAGTCTAACGCAGCCATCGTCCTGACGGCGCAGCGACCGTTCGCCACGGACCTAATTAACGCTGCCCGGAAATGGTTTCGATACGAGATCATTTGGGAGAAAAGCATGGCACTGGGATTTTTCAACGCCAAAAAAATGCCCCTGCGAGCGCACGAGAACATCCTTGTGTTTTACAGGAATCTCCCGACGTACAACCCGCAGATGACAGAAGGAACACCTTATAAGCGCAATGGACAGGGACGAGTCCCCAGCGTTTATCGAGCGTGTGATCGAATCTTTGCGGATAACAAAGGCACGCGCTATCCCCGCAGCGTGCAGCGATGGGCGCAGGAACTACAAAACAGGCATCCGACGGCAAAGCCGCAGGCGATGTTTGAATGGCTGATTCGGACGTACACGTACCCGCGAGAGACGGTCCTCGATAACTGTGTCGGGGGCGGGACTACAGCGGTCGCCGCCGAAAAGCTGGGCCGGCGATGGCTGGCAATTGAGAAGGAAGCAGAATACTGCGAGATCACGAAAAGGAGGCTGGAGGAACTTGAAGAAAGCGACGGCATCTGAACGGAGGAGGACAGGAACATGAGTGATATTGCGAAAATTGAAATGGCCGCTATTGAGCGATTCGAAGATAGTGTAAAACGCGTACAAGAGCACAATGACCAGTTCCTTGCCAGATTAGAGGAGAAGATGGACTACCATTCTACTGTGTGGCAGGAGAGGATGGACCATCATTCTGAAAGACTTGATATTAAAATAGGGCATATTGAGGAATTCGTAACAGCAATAAAACAGTCAGCTGAAGATGTAAAAAAATCAGGTGGAGAGGCAACGAATTGGAATATCGCTTTATTTGTCACTGTGTTTTTGGGTATAGTTGTGTTAGCTATGATAATGCTTTACAGTAATAGTCAAATTGTATTAGCTATCGTAA
>JAISRE010000153.1 GCA_031273805.1 Synergistaceae bacterium
TGAAAAGGGGAAATAATAAGAAGCCCTGCATGACCCTATAAATACGAGTCCCGGCGGTAAACTCTCACGCCGGGACTCGTATTTATTTTATTGCTTGCAAACGCGCACGATAAATATCAAGACCCCGATGATCTTGCGCATTCGCCAAACGGCAGATCAGTTGTTCTTCAGGGACTTGTGCTCTACGTTGATGAAGTGCAGCATCTCATCGAGAATTTTTTCAGTATCCTCATAGGATACCTGGCAGGTCCCAACAGCCTTGTGACCTCCGCCGCCGTATTTAAGCATCAGAGAGCCTACATCGACCGTCGAAGTTCTGTTGAGTATGCTGTAACCCACCGAGAAGACGCAGAACTCCTTGTCCTTGCCATCGAAAATCCTGATGCTTATATTCTGGTACGGGAAAAGCGCGTAAACCACGTGCCTGTTGCCAACGTATGTCTCATCAACGCCGCGCAGATCGGTCACTATCACGTCTCCCTGAGCGGTGGAGTACTCAAACATCATCTGGAGAAAGTTAGGCTTATGCTCCTCGTAGCGGCGCACTCGCTCCTGCATATCATCGAGGGCAAGTATTTCGTCGACGCTCTTCGTCCTGAGCTCTTCTATAAGCGTCAACATCAGCTGATAGTTCGATATGCGATAGTCGCGGTAGCGCCCCAGACCTGTACGCGGATCCATCATGAACGACAAGAGAACCCATCTTGTGGGGTTGAGTATCTCGTCACGAGTGAACTGAGCGGCATCGGCCTTATCAGCGGCCGCAAGCATCTCCTTGAAATGACCGAGTTTCTCGTCCCCGCCGTAATATTCATATATAACGCGCGCGCAACTCGGAGCCGGCCAGCTGGAACCTTTGAATTCCACCCCTTCAGCAAGACCTCTTTCAGACTCGCTGGTATGATGATCGAACCACACACCGCAACCCCGAACGTATGGGATATTTACAAGTATGTCGTCACTGGATACCTCTATCAACCCATCCTGAATATCCTTAGGGTGAACAAACTTTATCTCATCATACATATTAAGTTCCTTTAACAGAACAGCACACATCAACCCATCGTAATCTGAACGAGTCAGGAGCCTCATGTGTCTACCTCCCACTGTCGGTTCTCAAAATTTTTCACCAATCATGAATGTTCATTTCCACCGTATACTTATACTATCTTTTTGCGTATTCGTCTATCGTAAATACGACAAAACAGCCTTACTACCACATTTTAGAATAATAGCACTTTTCATGAATCTTTTAAAGTTGTCGGGAGGATATTATCCATTAAAGTACGCCCTATTTGCATCGCGGGATTCATTCAGGTCTGAAACGCTTTTGAAATCTTCCGCGGCCTTCACTGCAATACACCAGAGACGCGGACTTATTCCATGGACCGTGTGATCTCGGGTCTATAGACAGGGTGGCGTGCAGAAGCGGCATGTTTTTTGTCGACATGAACGAGTGGCGGAGCGCCTCTCCCCGAAAATCGGGAGATCTGTTGAGAGCATCCGCCATCCAGCGCACCGCGTCATATGCAAGAAGCGTACCCGCGAAATCACTTCCAAACACGCTCTCGTTGTATTTATTCCTGTACAGCGCCTGATAGGACTGAAGTTGTGGGTCATCAGGAGAGGCGGGAACTATCCACCAGCTATTATCGAGAGCCTCGCCGCCCGCTATCTGCATGGATTCGTCGTACGCAGCGCCAAGAACCACCCCATCATAACCGTACGCACGGAGAGACTGGAGTAAAGGGGCGATATCCGGCATATGATTTGCTATTACGACAGCATCGGCGCCGGAGGAGATTATCTCCTCTATGGAGGCCCTGTCAAGGCCGCCTCGCTTTGTGTATACTTCCTCGCACAATATGCTCCCGCCATAGGTTGCGTTCCACTGTTTGAACGAGCTCCGCATCTCGGACGAATCGACATCGTATGCTTCACTGACCAGAGCGACCGTGCGCCGTTTCAGCCCGTGAGCCAGAAAATACGCCAAAAGTCTTCCCCTGTACGGGTTGTCGAAATTCGTCCTGAACGTATAGAGCCACGGTCTATCCACTGCTGACATAGTTGCGGACGTTGCGCTGGACTCAGTGAGAATCAGCGGCGTCTCTCGCTTGTCCGCGACTTTGGCGATGGCCGGGTTGACGCTGTCGCTGCAGGCGGATATCACAGCCGCGACATTTTTTTCACGCAGAAGCCCGTCCAGAACCTCGGCCGCCTCCTCCGGAGATGATTGGATGTCGTACCCAAGTATGTGAATCGGTCTTCCTCTTACCCCTCCCTCCGCGTTAATCTGGTCCGCCGCCATCTGAGCCGCCTTCAGCCTGACATGTCCCGACGCCGCGTCGGTTCCGGAAAGATGCGCCAGGAATAGGATCCTGTGCTCGTTAGACACAGCATAGCGGGACTCGGTAATCGTAACGAAGAGCACTAAAAAGCTCATTATTATACAGAGCAGCAGAAGTCCGTTTCGGAGAGTTTTTTTCCTAAACGGAGCAGTGCGTGGGCGCTTTGCAATGCCGCTCGTTATGGACTCGAGAAAACCGCTGTGAGCTTCGATATGCCCGTCGGGCGCAAGTTCCTCGCTCCCGCATTCCAAAATTCGCGATATCGCATCCACCGCCCATATTGAGGATTCCTTCGCAAAACCGAGGTTCCTGCACAGTTTTTCTATTATGCGCTCCCTATCCTCGGTAAATTTTTCGAAAGACGGCACCTCTCCACCCCTGGCAATCTCCTTAAGGGCAAAAGATATTATAAATATCTCCCTTCTCGCGTTGCCGCACTCATCCTCAAGCAACTGGCCAAGACGCTCTGGATCCTCCAGCAGAGCGCGTCCATAGACTTTTACCAACTCTTTCGCAACTTCGACAGTCATATCATTCACTGCGGAATATCCTCCACTTTTGCAACTCTACGGTACCGGATGCCTTCTTTAGATTATACAATAACGGCGCCTGAGGATCGAGAATACGGGTTGACAGGAAATCGCGCTTTTCACAATTTTTTATGGTGCAAGGGATGAAATTAGGATATACTCAATAGAATATTAATCAAGTTCACCAGAAAGGGGAATCATCGCATGAAAAAGGCTCCTTCTTATAAAATGAGAATCTCTATAGATAAACTTCTCGATTATCCAAACGCAATCCTCACCAGAGACATACTCTCACAGACGGGGTCTACAGTTCTTCTTCCAAGCAGAGTTCCAATCACTAAACTCGTGGAAGGACTCGAAAAACCGCAAAGGATAATCGACTCTCTCGATAGGCTGGGTATAAGGACTGTGGATGTTGAGATACCCCAAAACCTGGATGACGAGGATATTCTGCTAAGACTCAAGGAGTTCGACCCATCTATTGTGGTGATAGACAACGAGGTCACTAAACATGCCCAGTCTGTTATTAAAGATGTATTCGATCAGGCGTCTATTTCGGAACGTTTCAGCGTTCCCAAAGATGCTATAAATGAGCTCAGCCAGAATCTCTCAGAGGAGATCAACAGGGTGTCTCAGATTGCCCTGTCAATGATAACCAACGACATAGACTCCTATACACAATGCCACGCGTTGAACGTTTCCATGCTCTCGGGATATATCGCGAAAAAACTTGTAGAGGCCAAAAAAGCGCCGAAGAGCCTGGTGAACAAGACAATAATCGCCGGACTCTTCTTCGACATCGGCAAGACAGCCACGCCGAAAGAGATCTTGAACAAGGATGGAGAACTCGAGCCCGAGGAACTCGACATCATTAGAAATCATATCAACGAGAGCGTATCAATATGCAAGAATTCCGGTATCACTGACAAGGACATACTGGACGGCATAGCGTCGCATCATGAAAGATACGACGGCTCCGGCTACCCAAGGGGGCTGGTTGGTTCTCAGATACCACTGGTCGGGCGGATCTTGGCCGTGGCAGACACCTTTGACGCAATGACCTCGCCCAGAATATATAAAAGCGCCGTTTCCTCCAAGCTGTCGTTCAACTTCATAATGAGCGCCAACGAGACGCAGTTCGACCCGGACATCTGCAAGATTTTTATATCGGGCATGGGGGTATACCCGCCGGGAAGCATGGTGGAGCTCTCGAACGGGAAAATTGCGGCAGTCGTGGCCATAAGCAACGGCAACCTGCTTCAGCCGAAGGTGGCCGTGAATGAGAACGGCACTCAGAAGATACTGGACTTGGTTCAGGAAAAATTATTCATCAAAAAATCACTCGACATGGCTCCAAGGGACGAGGTCGATTTGTTGTTAAGCATGCAGTAAACAATCGAGCGGAAGCTCTAGCCCCTAGGGAAGCGCTGATTCAATGTTCGTTGCGATCAGCGATCATGGCGTGTCAATCAGCGTTTACCTAGGGTTACTGGTGTTTTTTGCCTCCCAAATATGCTTCTTCGATTTCCGGGTTGCTCAGCAAATCCTTGGAGCGGCCCTCCATGACAATAGTTCCCGTCTGCAAAACGTAGGCCCTGTGAGAGAGCATGAGCGCCTTGTTGGCATTCTGCTCGACTATTAGGATAGTCATCCCGAGAGTTTTGTTTATGGCGGTGAGCTCCTTGAATATCTCAGTGATTATTATGGGCGCCAAACCCAGAGACGGCTCATCGAGCAGCAGCACACTCGGTTTTGCCATCAATGCCCTGCCTATGGCCAGCATCTGCTGCTCTCCGCCTGAGAGGGTGCCGGCATACTGTCCCGCTCGCTCCTCGAGACGAGGGAAGAGCTCGTACACGTGAGACATCTGCTCCCTTATCTCGTTTTTATCCTTCAGAGGAAAAGCTCCCATCTCCAGATTTTCATATACTGTGAGCGGCGCGAAGAGTTTCCTGCCCTCCGGCGAGAGACTGACCCCAGCGCTCACAACCTGGTAACTGCGCTCGGGCAGCGGGAGACCATTCAGCAATATCTGTCCTCCGGAACGTCTTATATCCCCCATGATGGCTGTCATAAGCGTCGACTTACCGGCACCGTTGGCCCCTATGACCGCGACAATCTCCCCGGAATTGACGTCCAGACTCACTCCTTTGAGGGCTTTTATCGCTCCGTAGTTGACCGAGAGGTTTTTAACCGAGAGGAGTGGCCTCTGCTGTTGCAAAGGCTCATAATATGCCGTCTCTTCATTCATGCTCATTCCTCCTCCCCCAGATATGCTTTCAGAACCTCTGGATGGTCTTGTATATCCTCCGGCGAACCGCTGGCTATCATAGCTCCGAAATTCATGCAGACTACGCGGTGACATATCTGCATTATCATGTCCATATGATGCTCTATCAGGAGTATCGTGAGCTTGAAATCCTCATGTATTTTGACTATCAGGTCGTTGAGGGTGGCAACCTCCTCGGCGTTCATTCCGGCAGCCGGTTCGTCGAGGAGCAGAAGATCCGGCTTCAGAGATAGCGCGCGCGCTATCTCCAACCTTCTCTGGAGTCCATATGGCAGCGTGCCGGCCGATTGGTCCGCTCTGTCGGCAAGCCCTACTCTATGCAGAAGCTCCATACTTTCGTCCCTGATGATTCTTTCAGTCTTGCTCCATCTGCCTAAGTGGCTGACCGCCTCAAAAAAACTGTACTTGTGGTGATACTGCGCCGCAGTCATGACGTTTTCCAGGACACTCGACGCCGCAAACAGCCTAAGATTCTGGAACGTTCTGGCAACTCCCAAAGCCACGACCTGGTACGTTTTAAGCCTGTTTATATTCCTTCCTTCATACTCTATATCTCCGCTCGTAACGTCATAAACGCCGGTGATGAGGTTGAATATGGTGGTCTTGCCAGCGCCGTTAGGGCCGATAAGACCGGCAATCTCACCCTTTGGGATTGAGAATGACATGTCTCTCACAGCCTGAATGCCGCCGAATGATTTGTTTACTCTTTTCAATTCCAGGTGAGAACTCACAGCGCTATGCCTCACATTCCACGCTGAGCGGCATGAGTATCATCGATTTTCTTGAGCTGTTTGATGATATAGCCGGCTATCCCAGTCAAAAACGCGCTGATAGCGCATACGATCAGGACTGCGGACGCGGCGCCGGGCGCAACGGAGCTGTGCAGAGGAGCGCCTGATTTTATCGAGCCAAACAGCAGGCTTGGAATGTATCTGAGGTATTCCGTCAATGAGATGGCGCTGACTGGAGACGGCTGAAAACAGTAACTCAGCGGCAGCCCGATAATAAATCCAATCAGGGCAAAGCGAGCAACCGTATCGCGCGCCACAACCTTCGCGCGGCTCAACATATGCCTGACTGTTTTGGAGTTCAGCTCGTTTGCGCCCATTATCCCCTCAGGACGAATCACCATCACCATAACCAGCACCAGACCGTAAATCAGCATACGGTACTGGGAAATAGAGCGGAATAACTCGATAACCAGAGTCAGTATAGCAGTCCCTATAAGGCATCCGCTCATGGAGCCCAACCCTCCGAAAACCACTATCGAGACAAGCTCCGTCGACTTGGCCATGTCGAACATAACCGGCTGTATGAAGGACATAAACCCAGCCAGGAGCGCGCCGCTGACCCCGCAGTAGAAACCCGATATCGCGAGGCTCAATACCCTGTATCTCGAGGTGTGAAAGCCAAGAAGCGACGCCGCGACATAGTCGTCCCTGCACGCCTTGAACGCCCTGCCGTAGTTGCTGTTTATTATGAAGAACATGCCTATCGCAAGTAACACGAGGAAAACAACGGCCACCGGCATCGTCGTGTAGCGCGGAATCCCGGGATAGCCCCTGGCGCCCCTCGTGACGCTGTTCCAGTTCTCGATGACAAGCCTGATAGCCTCCCCCAATCCAAGTGAGGCAATGGTGTAGTAGTCCCCTACGAGTTTGAGCGTCGGCAACCCTATAAGATAGGCAAAGAACATGGCCACAAACCCTCCGGCTATAATCGCTAAAAACCACGGCACACCGCATTTTATGATCAGTATAGCTGAGGTATACGCGCCTATTGCCATGTAACCGGCGTGTCCCAGCGTGAATATCCCTGTAAAACCGGTAAAGAGCGATACACCCATTGCGGCGATGCAGTTGACAGCGAGGAGGGTCACTATACCTGCGGCGTAATCTCCCATAATCCCATCACCACCATACTTTTATACTTTTTCGCCTACCGACTTGCCGAAGAGACCTGTCGGACGAACTATCAGAGTGATTATCAAAAGGCCGAATACGATAAGATCCCTAAACTGGCTGGAGAGAAAACCAGCTGCCAACATCTCCGCAAGACCGAGTATCAGGCTGCCAACTACCGCCCCAGGCAGAGAACCAAGGCCACCAATTACAGCTGCTACAAAAGCCTTGGTAGTTATCACCCCAAGCTGAGGATAGAGAGAGTATCTGGCGGAGAGAAATATTCCGCCTATTGCCGCAAGCAGCCCCGCAACGAAGAATACAAGCGATATGAGCATGTTTACGTTCACGCCCATCAGGCCCGCGATTCTCAGGTTGTAAGAGGCGGCTCTGATTGCCAGACCCCACTTTGTCTTCGAGAGAAAGAGTTGAAGCCCAACCAGAAATACAACTGCTGCGGCGAGCGACAGCAAGTCTGAAGCACTCGTTGAGGCGACTCCAAGGATGTTCACCGTCCTCATCGGGATGACCGGAGGCAGAGCCCTGAAACGTCCGCCGATCGTAACTACGAAGATATTCTCTATGACTATGCTCATTCCCATGGACGCGATCAACATATAGAGCGTGACAGAGGTCCTTTCGCGAATCGGCTTATACGCCATTCGCTCCACAGCTACAGCGGATAACCCAGATCCAATAAGCGCCGCCAGTGAGGCAACCCATATATTTGCGCCACCTTTGAGCAAAGCGTAGTAACATATGTAACCTCCTATCACCAGAAAACCACCGTGAGCAAAATTTGAGAATAACAGAACGGAATAAACGAGAGAATAACCGACAGCAATGAGAGCGTAAACAGAGCCAAGCGATAATCCGTTTATGATCTGTTGAATCAGGCTACCCAAGGAATCAACACCTCACACACTTTATTTTACATATCTCTCAATTTTTCTTCATAGCTATGCGTTTGCAGTTGCTTCAAAACACAACAAACATATTAAAAAATACCATCGCTTAAAATCACCAGATGTAGTCTATTTCAAAATTGCTGAATGTTATGTGATATGCTGCAAACTCATTCTACACGTTACTGAAAATCTGCAAACCCGCATTTCCTCCGTTTATTTTCTGTATTTTGCGCTAAGAAATCGTTGATTTAATAACCTTCGGCCGCAATGGCGCTTTCACACGAATGGAGAGTTTTCCATTTGCTCTTTATGATAATTGAGCTATACTTGTCTGACATAAGACAGACTCTGCAAAGTACGAATATACGAAAAGGGGGAGTTTATATGAAGCAGGTAGTTGATTTGATCCACAAGGCAGGGGTGTTTCACATAGCGACTATAGATGGAGATCATCCTCGCGTGCGCCCATTCGGATTCATAATGGTTTTCGAGGATAAGCTGTACTTTACCACGGGAAACCAGAAAAATTTCTATAAGCAGCTTCAAAAAAATCCCAACGTGGAGATTTCCGCCATGATCGATAACGACAAATGGATACGTCTGGAGGGATGTGCGGTTTTTGACGGCAGCAAAGCGGCGAAAAAACAGGCGTTCGAGATATTTCCCAATTTCGAACACATCTACCAATCTCCGGAAAACCCCATTTTCGAGGTCTTCTATCTTAAGAACCCTTCCGCTACACTCTATTCAATGACTGGGGAACCTCAAAAAATACTTTAAAAATAATAGTCGGCAAATGCCGATTTCTGCTTGACAGAACTCGTTAATAAGAGTAGACTTTTCATGATGAATGATATTTGATGTTCCTGAATATGGGAATCTGGTAAAATGCCAGAGCGGCCCCGCCACT
>JAISRE010000040.1 GCA_031273805.1 Synergistaceae bacterium
GCGTTCCTGCTGAAATGGCGTCGGCTGTCCCTGCCGAGCCTGGGGCAACCTTATTTTTAGCGTCAGCGATCGTTGAGGAGAACGCTGACGTACAGACTGCGTCCGATACCGTTGGGACAGTTGTGAGAAGCGCCGCAGTTACAGAGCGGACGGAAACGACCTCGGATAACACGGCGCAAGGTTCCGCTTACGGTGTATCCGCTCTTGCCGCCTCAACCGGGGCGTCTCCGAAGTACGGCGGAGTTGTCCGCTGGCACGAGGTGTCAAACCCGCCGAAGCTCGATCCTCATATGGCCACCGATACCACATCAGCGAGAATTACCTATTGCCTGTTCGAGAACCTGGTCGTTAACAGCCTGGACGGCCAGAGTATAGAGCCGTGGCTTGCCGAGAGCTGGAGCGCGTCTTCGGATGGCCTGACCTGGACGTTCAAACTGCGCAAGGGCGTTTATTTCCACAAGGAAGTGGAGGGAAAGCCCACTGAAAACGGAGGCCGGGAGGTCACCGCAGAGGACTGGAAATGGTCGTTCGAACGCATGGTTCGTGATAAGTCCCCTCGCGCTTATTTCATCGAACAGGTGGCGGGTTATCAGGATATGGTCGACGGCAAATCCAATGAGTGGTCAGGAATAAAAGCCATAGACAAATACACGCTTCAGTTCACGCTCAGCGAGCCATTCTCTCCGTTTGTCTCTGTTCTTGCGTATAATTCCTTCGTCGTTGTTCCTAAGGAGGATGTGCTCAAGTGGGGGACTGACTTCAACTTTCACCCGGTAGGGACTGGGCCGTTCGCTTTCCAGGAGTGGAAACAGGATCAGAGGGTGACTTTGAAGCGGAACGCAAATTATTGGCGCAAGGACGGACAGGGCAACCAATTGCCGTATCTCGACGGCTGGGAGATGGTCATTATTCCAGATGGCACGGTGGCATGGGAGGAGTTCAAGAAGGGCAACATCGATTTAATGCGCGATGTTCCGGAGCGAGCTGTTGCCGAGGGGCGTAAGCTGTTTGGGGACCACTTCCTCGAGAAAGAGCAGCCCGGCACGTATTACTGGGGATTCAATATGACGAAGGAGCCTTACAAGAGCAATAAAGCGCTGCGTCATGCCTTCAACTACGCCATCGATCGCAATAAGATCAATGAGCTGGTCCTGGAGGGGCTATGGTTCCCGGCAAAGGGAGTGCTCCCTCCATCGATTCCGGCGTATAATCCCAATCTCAAGGGGTTCGAGTATAACCCCGCCAAGGCGAGAGAACTAATGAAGGAGGCCGGTTTCGAGAAGGGTTTTGAGGCCACTCTGACCGTCAACCCTAATGTCCGCAACAGAGCGGTTGCGGAGGCTATTCAGGCTCAGGTCGCGGAGCTGGGGATCAAACTCAATATCCAGGTTCTGGATTGGGGTGTGCAGCTTGACCTGCTCGATCGGGGCGAGTCGGACATTTATCGCATGGGTTGGGTTGCTGACTATCTTGACCCTGATAATTTTCTCTTTGTGAACCTTCACTCGAGTAATATCGGAGCTAAGGGCAACTACTCATATTATAAAAACCCTGAGGCTGACAAGCTGATGGAAGAGGGGCGCGTAGAGACCGACCCCGCCAAGAGGATTGAGATATACCAGAAGGCGGAGGAGATTATAGTGGAGGATGCGCCGTGGATCTACCTTTTCTATTACTATAACAACCTGGCTGTTCAGAAGTGGACGGAGGGGGTATCACTCCCGGCGTTTGGAGACTACACCGCTCCGATGGATACTGTTTGGATAAACAAGTAGAGTCAGCGTAACGATGACGGAGTGGGCTCCGCCCACGCATCCACAGAGGATCTATGTTTCCTCTGCGCCGGACCGGGTTGTGGGGGAAATGGGGATTCCTCTGCAAGGTGTAAAGCGGAGCTCCTTTGGTAACAAAAGAGGGGTGGTTCTTGATGTTTACTCATATAGCGAGAAGGCTTCTATATGCTATTCCGGTAGTTTGGGGCGTCGTCACAGCTGTTTTTATACTGATGGCGGTGGTACCCGGCGACCCAGCGAGGCTCATGGCCGGGCAGCGGGGAGATCCCGCGACTATAGCCCGTATTCGGCATGACCTGGGGCTCGATCTTCCAATCACACAACAATACACCAAATATATAAAAGAGCTGCTGAGAGGAGATCTCGGCATGTCGTATCGCAACAACGAGCGGGTTGCGAGCGCCATAAAGACGCGTTTCACAGCGACAATGAGGCTGACACTGTGGGCCATGCTGATCTCAGTGGCGCGGGGTCTTACACTCGGGATTATCTCAGCCGCAAAACAGTACGCCATTTTCGATTACGCGGCTATGTTCATAGCTATATTGGGGGTGAGCGCGCCAGTCTTCTGGGTGGGGCTCCTGCTTCTGCTCGTATTTGCGTACGGTTTGGGATGGGTGCCCGGTGTCGGAGCAGGAGACGGAAGCTGGCGATATCTGGTGCTCCCCGCTGTAACATTGGGAGTGCGTCCTGCGGCGCTCCTGGCGCGGCTGACGCGCTCGTGTATGCTCGAAGTCTTGAATCAGGACTATACCCGCACTGCGCGTGCCAAGGGAGTCAGCGAAAGAATGGTGGTTCTGAAACATGCGCTGAAGAACGCAATGATCCCAGTCATAACTATAATTGGAACGCAGATCTCCGATCTGCTCTCGGGCGCCGTGCTCACGGAGAGCATATTCGCGTGGCCGGGGGTAGGGCGCCTGGCGGTGGAGGCGCTCGTCAACCGTGACTTTCCAATGATACGCGGCGCCGTTATAGTCCTTGCCCTCACTTTTCTTGTCGCAAATCTCATAGTCGATATTTCGTACGGCTTCTTCGACCCAAGAATCCGTTACGACACGGAGTGAGGTATTGTGATGAACACAAATATTTCCGTAAAGGTCAAAAATGTCAAAGTTGAGTCTGGAGAGGGTTTGTTGCAGGAGTTGTGGCGTCGTTTCCGGCGAAACAAGCTGGCTATGCTTGGTCTGATTATGACCGTAACGATAATCCTGGCCGCCGTGTCCGCCGGAGTTATCGCCCCATATGACCCCATAAAGCAGCTTATCTGGACGGAGGGGGCTGCGGCGAAGCTCGCCTCTCCAAGTCTCACGCATCCAATGGGGACGGACCTGTACGGGCGGGATATCTTCAGCAGGGTTCTCTATGGGGCGCGAATATCGCTTCAGATAGGGATTTTTGCCACCTTGGTCGCTCTCCTGATAGGTGTTCCGCTCGGCGCGCTTGCCGGATACAAGGGAGGTATTTGCGATGATCTCATATCGTGGCTGGTTAACGTCGTATTCGCGTTCCCTTTCATACTGTTCGTGCTGGCGGTCGTGTCGATATTTCAAAACCCGAGTCTCTATCTCGTATTCGTGGCTATAGGGCTGATAGACTGGGTATTTATCTGCAGGGTGACGAGAGGTCAGTTCATATCGCTTCGCTCCAGGGAGTTTGTCGAGGCGGCACATGCGCTTGGCCTTCCTACGTGGAGAATAATATTTCGGCACATCCTGCCGAATGTGATTGCGCCCATTATAATTCAGGCAACCCTTGGTATGGGGGGTATCATTACCCTGGAGGCTGGTTTGGCGTACCTGGGCTTCGGAGCTCAACCGCCGACTCCCTCTTGGGGGCTGATGATCTCTGAGGGACAGCAGTATATAGCTCAGGGCAAGTGGTGGTGGTCCTTCTTCCCCGGAGTGGCCATTATGTACACGGTGCTCGCGTTCAATTTCCTGGGCGATGGATTGCGGGACGCGCTTGACGTGCGTCAGAAGAGGTAGAGAGATGTCGCTGCTCGAAATAAAAAAACTGCATACCGTCTTTGATACCGACAGGGGAACCGTCAGAGCCGTTGATGGAGTGTCCATTGCGATAGAGCCGGGAGAGACGCTTGGAGTCGTCGGCGAATCCGGATGTGGTAAGAGCGTTACGGCTCTCTCCGTGCTGCGTCTGCTGCAGAAACCGACCGGGCGCATCGAGAGCGGGGAGATATTGATGAGCGGGAGGGATCTCGTCAAGCTATCTAACGATGAAATGCGGAAGATCAGGGGAAACAGAATATCGATGATCTTCCAGGAACCTATGACAAGTCTCAACCCGGTCTATACCATCTGCAATCAGATATCGGAACCTCTGATTCTGCATCAGGGCATGAAGCCGCGCGCGGCTCGCAAACATGCTGTCGAGATGCTGAGCATAGTAGGCATTCCCAACGCCAAGACCCGCATAGACGAGTTTCCTCACCAGTTCTCGGGCGGACAGCGTCAGAGAATAATGATCGCTATGGCTCTCGCCTGTAAACCATCACTGTTAATTGCTGATGAACCGACAACTGCGCTCGACGTTACGGTGCAGGCTCAGATACTTGACCTGATGAACGAACTGAAGGCGGAGTTCGGGTCGTCCGTAATGCTCATAACTCACTCCCTTGGCGTAGTGGCGGAAACAGCTCAGCGCGTCATAGTCATGTATGCCGCTCAAGTGGTGGAGGAGGCTCCGGTGCGCTCATTATTCAGTGATCCCCTGCATCCCTACACCAGGGGACTGCTCTCATCCATACCGAGAATGGACACTACGGTGAGCCGCCTGCCAGTGATACCAGGCATAGTGCCGAGTCCGCTCAATTTCCCAAAGGGCTGCCGTTTTCATGATCGCTGCGGCGAATGTCACGACAGGTGTCTCGAATCCACTCCGCCCATTTTTAAGGTTTCGGAGGGTCGCAAGGCGCGCTGTTGGTTGTACGGGAAGGGGTCTGTTTGTGATGAATAGCGATGTGTTCGATAAAACTTCAAAATATATCGAAGTTGTCAACCTGAGGCATTTTTATCCTATAAAGCGCGGAATTTTCCGGCGCGTTGTCGGGCACGTCAAGGCAGTGAACAATGTCTCGTTTGATATACGACGTGGCGAGACTCTTGGGCTGGTCGGCGAATCCGGATGCGGCAAAACCACTGTAGGGAGGGCGATTTTGCGTCTCATAAGGCCCACTGCAGGAGAGATCAGGTTCAAGGGTATGGATGTAGGAGCACTGCAGAAGGAGGATAACGCGGCTTTGAGGCGAGGTATGCAGATAATATTTCAGGATCCGTACGGCAGTCTCAATCCCAGAATGACAGTGTCGGACATAATAGGAGAGGCGCCGTGTTATCACGGTATCGTGTCCCGCAGAGAGTTAGCAGACTACGTGAGCGACATTATGCAGAGAGTAGGGCTTCGTCCTGAGAATAGGGCGAAGTATCCGCACGAATTTTCGGGCGGGCAGCGTCAGCGCGTCGGCATAGCGCGCGTTCTCGCTATGAAACCTGAGTTTGTTGTCTGCGATGAGCCTGTAAGCGCTCTCGACGTCTCGATACAGAGTCAGGTGCTGAATCTGCTGGCCGATCTTCGCTCGGAGTTCTCACTGACATATCTTTTCATCTCGCATGACCTTTCGGTAGTGAGGCACATATCGGACAGAGTCGCGGTTCTGTATCTCGGCAAGGTGGTTGAGGTCGCCCCGAAGGATAGTTTCTTCGACAATCCCATGCACCCATACTCACAGGCGCTGATATCCGCCATTCCGTCTCCGGTTCCGGATGCGTCCAGGAAAAGGATCATACTTGAGGGGGACGTGCCGT
>JAISRE010000053.1 GCA_031273805.1 Synergistaceae bacterium
ACCCACAACGCAGGACATGATAAAGATAAGCAACGGAGACTTGTTCATCTGCATTGGCGGTCCGTCTGAAGATTGGGCGAAGCGTATTCTGGAGTCATTTGACACCGGCAGAAAAATTAAGGTCTTGTCTTTAATTGACGTTGTCCCGGCTGTGGACGAAGAGCTTGTGGAGGGGATGGAGGACGACGAAAAGGACGACTTCTCTCAGCATGAGTTGGATGAGCATGTCTGGACCTCTCCTGCCAATGCCGTCAGGATAGTAAACGCCATCACGGAGGCTCTGTGCTCCGTCGACAGCTCCAATGCTCCTGTTTTTCGCAAAAACGCGTCGGTGTATATCGAAAAGCTGGAGAAACTCGATAAGGCCTTCGAGGATGTGACCAGGAGCGCGGTCAGACGCACCATTGTCTTCGGAGACAGATTCCCGTTCAGATATCTGGCGGACCGTTACGGATTGAGTTATTACGCGGCGTTTCCCGGCTGCTCGACTGAGACTGACGCCGGCGCCGCGACGGTGGCGTTTCTCATCGACAAGGTCCGCACGGAGCGCATACCGGTGGTATTTCATCAGGAGTTCTCCAACGGCCTGATGGCGGATGCGATCTGCGAGAGCACTGGCGCTCGCAAGCTGATGTTGCACTCGTGTCACAATGTATCTCGTGACGACCTGGAGCTGGGGACCAGCTATCTGGACCTGATGACCCAAAACGTCCTATTTTTAAAAGAGGCGCTTTTGTGATGCCGCTGATTACATGCCGCGATCTATCCCTGGGATATGGCGGCAGCGTGGTCCTGAGCGGCGTGAACTTTCAGGTGAGTTCAGGGGATTACCTCTGTATCGTTGGTGAAAACGGTTCCGGCAAGAGCACGTTGATCAAGGGACTGCTGTGCCTTCAACAGCCGTTTGGCGGAGAGATTGTATATGGAGATGGATTGAGGGCGGATATGATTGGCTACCTGCCGCAGAGGATGACCGCAGGGAGTGACTTCCCGGCTGGAGTATACGAAGTAGTGCTGTCCGGGAGACTCGCCAGACGCGGCTTGAGGCCGTTTTATACCAGGCAGGACAAGGATGCGGCACTTACTAACATGCGGATACTTGAAATAGAGTATCTGAGGGACGCATGTTTCGGAGAGCTCTCAGGAGGGCAGCAGCAGCGAGTCCTTCTGGCGCGGGCTCTCTGTTCCGCTGATCGTCTGCTGTTGCTGGACGAACCCGTAGCCGGACTGGATCCGATGGTGGCTCAGGGGTTTTATGAGATTTTGGGGACGCTGAACGCTTCAATGGGTATGACTATAGTCATGGTCTCGCACGACGTGGAAAGAGCAGTGGGAAACGCGTCTCACATTCTTCATCTGAATCATACGCAGCTGTTTTTTGGCGCCAGAGATGAATATCTGAAAAGCGACATCGGTAAAAAATTTACGGGAGGTGATTGAAATGTTTGAAATTTTTCACACGCTGTCTGAGATGTTTTCATATACTTTTCTTGTAAGGGCGTTCGTCGTTGGCCTGTTGGTGTCGCTCTGCGCCTCACTCTTGGGCGTCAGCCTCGTTCTGAAGCGCTATTCGATGATAGGCGACGGACTCTCTCACGTGGGTTTCGGAGCGCTTGCGGTGGCTATGGCGCTGAACGTCGCTCCTCTTGCAGTGTCAATCCCGGTTGTGGTCATAGCGGCTTTTTTATTGTTGCGCATCAGCGAGAACAGCCGAATAAAAGGCGACTCGGCCATTGCCCTGATATCTACAAGCTCACTAGCGATAGGCGTAATGCTGATATCGGTGACGACGGGGATGAACACGGATGTCTGCAACTACATGTTCGGCAGCATATTGGCCATGACCAAGAACGACGTATACCTGAGCGTGACACTGTCAATTGTGGTATTGATTCTCTTTGTGCTCTTTTACAATAAAATATTTGCCGTCACATTCGACGAAACCTTTGCGAAGGCCACCGGAGTCAGGACGCAGGCGTATAACATGCTGATAGCGTTTCTGTCGGCGGTGACGATCGTAATAGGCATGAGGATGATGGGCGCTCTGCTTATATCGAGCCTTATAATATTTCCGGCGCTCTCCTCTATGCGAATATACAAGAGATTCAAGACAGTGGTGATATCCTCAGCTGTAATTTCTGTAGTGTGTTTTTTTCTTGGAATAGTGATATCCTATCAATACGCAACTCCGACAGGCGCCAGTGTCGTCTCCGTTAACCTGTTGGTCTTTCTTGCATTGTGCGCGGTTAGTTTGCTGTCGGGTAAATTTCGAACGAGGAGGGTCCAGCAGTGAGAAGAATTTTTATTTTATCAGCGTGCCTGTTTTGTCTGCTTGCCTCTTCAGCGTTTGCTGCTGAAGACGGAAAAATTTTCGAGATCCGCGAGAAGATGTTTGTCGGCCAGACGAACGACATATACCTGAATCCAGATGAATATCTGGGACGCACTATCAAACTGGAGGGCATGTTCGGTATCATCGACGATATAGAAGGGGGCGCCCCATGCTATTTCGTGTATCGCTATGGTCCGGGCTGTTGCGGTTATGACTCCAACGTGGGTTTCGAGGTGGAGTGGTCCGGCGTATATCCGGCCCAGGACGAATGGGTGGAGGCAACAGGAGTTCTCGTGTCATACGATTATGAGGGAATCCCATATTTGAAGCTGTCGCTGTCGTCTCTCGAAGTGAAGTCCGAGCGGGGACTTGAGAGCGTGACACAATGACGCGGCGATAATTTTGTTACTGCCCAGAGGGGACAAGAGATCGTAATAAGCGTTGCGGCGAATCCATAAGATTATCGCCGCATTTTTTAGTTGAATCTAAAAATGAGTGAATATTTGCGATAATCGGCTATTCCCTAAGGAGGATTGTGAATGGCGCGGCTTGAAGACGTGACAACAGGGGCAAAGGGGGCGGATTCCGTCACTGTCACAAAAAACGAGATATTGACCGCGCTGAACAAGCCCGAAGAGTTTATACTGGCGATAGTCGAAGTGGACGGTGCGGCAACGAAAACCATATACTTGAAGAAACCGTTCCGCGAACGCCCGGATTTTGCGGCGACAAGCGTGAACTATAGCATCGGAGACCTTACGGGCGGCACGGAAATCTTGCTGGAACAAACAAACCGTTAATAATTAATTTAAAATGAGGTAAGTGCTATGACTTGGAAAATTGAATACACGAAAACAAAAGACAATATTTATGTCGGTGGATATTCCTCTACAGACGCATATTGTCGCATGTATTTTTCGAGTCGCGTTTCCTCCAAAATAGCCGAATCAGATGGCACGGAGCATTTGAAGGCACATTTGACCGAGATGTTAAACACTGGCTTTGACACAAGCACATTGTTGTTGCAAGTCTCAGAATCTCCGCAGATAAAAGACTGGGAAGTCGGAGAGGCGTTTGCTGAAGTTGTTTTGGAAGACGAACACGAGGTGATGTTTCCTTGGGAAACTGGTTGGGATAAACGCTCTAGCAAAGCAAGTTTGCCAGGACCAGATATTTTAGGTTTGCAGTCGAAAAAGAAACCACGTTTTGTATTTGGACAGGTTAAATCTTCATCGGAGAAACATGTGCCGCCACAGGTGGTCAATTCTGGCAGAGATTGTCTGCGTGAGCAAATGAGGCAACTTTGCCACTCTTTTGCCGACCGCCAGCAATTACTTGAATGGCTTTTACTTCGTATGAAAGGAACGGAATGGGAGCCGGTATTCAACGAGGCGTTGCGGCGTTATGCAAACAAAGACTATTGGCTATCTGGTATATTGGTCAGCGGCGGACGATCAGCGAACGAAAAGGATTTGTCTAGCATTTGTGTAGGCATTGGACATGAGGCTGATGATGGTGAAATTTCCTTGCTCGCATACTATTTACCATTTGAAAGAAGCGAATGGCCAAAACTACTGACAGATAGAAAAGAGACGTTATGAGCGCATTCTCAACGGATATTTTACTCGAAAAAGCGGGTGGCATTGACGCGCTCCAAGATGTTGCGAAGCAAGCCAAGGTTGTGCTTGCCAAGACAATACTCAAACGAATTGCAGACCACAACGACTCTACAAGTTTGCAATTGGAGCCCGAACAGGTGCGACGATTGGAGGATGCCCTGCACCTGAGCGAATTGCGCGTTCTGGACTTGTCTCGGGCATGGCAACGTGATTCACGTTCCAAAGAGGGTTTGGAGCTACGTAAGTTTGCCTCGATTGCATTCGACATCAGGCGCGTATTGCTGATGGGTGAAACAGAGGATGAGCGTGTAAAAAATGCCATCCGTCTCGCCGCTGTTGGTGTACTCGGTGATAGAAGCTCAGATGTTCGCCGCTGGTTGAACGAAAACGCATGGACAGTACCGGAGACCGACTCTAAACGTGATGGTGCTAACTGGCCACGTCTGGTTTTATTTAATGTGGCGAACGCTTTTCTACGTGTCGTTCGTAAAAAGGATTGGGGCGATCTTAACGAGGTAGCGAGGGCGATTAACGAGCTTCGCAAAAATCAAAAACAGTACGAAAAAGATTATCTCCATCAAGAAAACGGTATTCGACAGGTTGCCGCTATTGAACTTGTAGCGTTTTATCAATTGGCGAGGGCGGTTGAAATGCTGGGGATGTTTGTCGGTAGTGGTAATCCCAAAACTGCCTTGGACGATGTGGACTTCCATTTCTCACGCGCAATCAAGGCGGCGGATTCGGCAGGTATCGTCGAATTGTCACTGTTGTTGCATTGGATGAACATGGCCTCCGTCTCAATGATTCGCGCCACGGTTTGGTATCAACTTGCGGCATATAATAGCAAGATGACAGATTTCAAAAAAGCATTGACGGATGAAAAGCAAACACATCCTATGTTTGAATTATTGCCGCCACAGCGTGAAGCTATACAGGAGGTTATGCATACAGGCAATCGAGCAGTCGTAGTGGAAATGCCTACTTCAAGCGGCAAAACACTTCTGGCTGAGTTTCGCATTATTCAAACAAAAGTGAATGTTGTCAATGCATGGGTTGTTTATTTAGTACCGACGCGAGCGTTAGTAAATCAAGTAACGATTCGGCTTCGACGCGACCTCGAACCGCTCGGAATAAAAATAGAACAGGCGACACCTGCTTATGAACTGGATGGATTGGAGGAAGAGTTGCTGACCGCACAGGATAGTTTCGACGTGTTAGTCACGACACCCGAAAAGCTTGACTTGCTCATTCGTTCAGATAAAACGCAACGACAGGGGAAAGAACGCCCACTTGGACTCGTTATTTTGGATGAGGCGCATAATATTTGCGACGGGGAACGAGGATTACGAAGTGAACTCGTGCTTTCGATGATCAACCGCGAATCACCAGATACACATTTCTTGTTGCTGACACCCTTTGTCCCCAATGCTCATGAACTTGCGACGTGGTTGGATAGCGAGCGTTCAAAAAGCATAACACCATCTCTATCGATCAACTGGCAACCCAATGATCGCTTGCTCGCGCTTGTCTATCCTAGAGGACGCGGGAGTGTATGGAGTTTAGAAATGAAACCACTCCATGTTAGTCGTCCGCAACAAACGCCGATTTCTTTTGATGAACGCATTGTCATAGACAAAGAACGGACGAGGGAAGAGACATTTTCAAAAGCAAAGAATTCAAAAATAAATGTAGCTGTGTATGCAGCGGAAACTTTGTCTCGGCGAGGTGTATCTGTTGTGCTTGCATATTCTCCAGCAGATTGTTGGAAACTTGCCGGGAAACTAGCGGAGAAGTTCCCAGAGAAAACAAGTGAAAAGTTGTCACTTGTCTGTGATTTCGCTGCCTCTGAATATGGAGACGATTTCGCGCTTTGCGATTTATTGAAGAAAGGCGTTGGCGTACATCATGCAGGTATTTCGCCGGAAGTCCGTGCTTTGTTGGAATGGTTGATGGAAGAAGGAGAAATGTCGACATTAGTGGCTACGTCTACTCTGGCACAAGGTGTTAATTTTCCAATTTCGAACGTTATTCTTTCGACAAACTCAAAACCTGTAAAATATGGGGTTAACTGGAGCCGCGAAAAACTTCGCACTGATGAGTTTTGGAACATCGCCGGACGTGCTGGACGTCTTTTCCAAGAGACACTTGGGCTAGTCGTTTTTGCCTCGCAAACAGCGGATGATGCAGAAATTGAAGATTATGTGAATTCGAATGTCATCGAATTGGCTTCTGCATTAGAGCATATGATTGAAGAAACTGTTGCCAAAGGATGGGATTTAGATTTGCGGCGCCTGGTTCACAATGACTCCAAATGGTCTGGTTTTGTTCAGTATCTTGCACATAGTTATCGCAAAATCGGTGACCATGAACAATTTATCACTGACACAGAGAAGCTGTTAAAACGTACCTATGCATATCATCGTCTTCGCGAACATCAGCCGGAAATGGCAGAACAGTTGATTGAATCCACGCGCATTTACGCGCAACAGTTGAGCAATCTTCCAGCAGGGGTCTTGACGTTGGTGGATAGTACTGGGTTTTCCCCGGAAAGCATTATGGATTTACTGAAAGACAAGTCATCATTTAGCTTGAGTGCGGAGAACTGGAGTCCGAGTCGATTGTTTCAAGCCGGAGGTGAAGCGATGCGCGGATTGGTAGGCACGTTGCTCAAAATACCTGAAATGAGCATCCCCACAGCAGGAAGTGGGGACGGTAAATATGTCGCCGATATACTTGATATGTGGGTCAATGGTAAAACGCTTCGAGAAATTGCGAATAGACATTTTGCTGATGTCGATGATATTCAAAAACGTCTCACAGATTGTTGTCGCATGATCTATCAAACTTTAACTCATCAAGGTTCGTGGGGTTTTGGCGCATTGCAAGCCATGAGCGGGTTGGTGGATGCTGAAATCGATGCAAATGATAAAGACGCTATTCGTTTCGTACCTTCCATGATTTATTTCGGTGTGCCGACTGTAGAAGCAGTTTTAATGCGTAGTCTTGGCGTGCCACGTTCCGTGAGCGTGAACTTGGGAGAGCAGTTTGTAAAAAATGACAATGCAGAAGAAAAATTGCCGCGCATACAAAAAGCGCGTTCGTGGCTCGAGAACAGTTCCTCTGAAGTTTGGCAAAGTGCTGCCAAACAAGCCGGAGTGAAAATGAACGGCAAACGATTGCAACAAGCATGGCGCATCATCACAGGAAAAGGAATATAAATATGGAATACAAGAAGAAACTCATCGAAGTCGCCCTCCCCCTTGAAGCCATCAATGCCGAATCCGCCCGTGAAAAATCCATACGCCACGGGCATCCGTCGACGCTTCACTTGTGGTGGGCAAGACGACCGCTTGCGGCGGCGCGGGCGGTCATCTGGTCGTCGCTCGTGAACGACCCGTCGAGCCACCTTGAGGAGTTCCCGACCGAAGAAGCGCAGAACGCCGAGCGGAAGCGTCTGTTCCGCATTCTCACGGAACTCGTGAAGTGGGAGAACTCCAACAATCAGGATATTTTGAACGCGGCAAAAGCCGAGATAATGAAGTACACGGACAACAACCCGCCCGCGTTGCTCGACCCCTTCGCCGGAGGCGGCTCGATTCCGTTAGAGGCGCAACGGCTTGGACTGGAAGCCCATGCCAGCGACTTGAACCCCGTAGCCGTGATGATAAACAAGGCAATGATAGAGATACCTCCGAAGTTCGCCGGACAGCCGCCGGTGAACCCGGAGTCGCGCAAAGGGCTTTTGAGCAAACCATCCTCAACCGACTGGCGCGGCGCTTCCGGCCTTGCCGATGACGTGCGCTATTACGGCGAGTGGATGAAGAAAAAAGCCTTCGAGCGTATTGGACACCTCTACCCGAAAGTAAAAGACGAACATGGACACGAGCACACCGTCATTACTGTAACCACTGTTTTCAATAAATTTTTCAGCAGGCTATTGACAGACTGTAGTGTGATATTTACAATATCAACCAATTTAGGTTCTTGTTTTTTTACAAATCCAATTTGACTGAGAGGGAGGATTCGTGATGTATTATAGTGTAATAGCAAACATTATAATAATTCTGGTTCTGGTACTTAGCCACGGGTCCCGCCCGAGGTCGATTGGTGCTTGAACCAGCATAAATCGATAACCGGGCCGGGGTCCTTCGGGGTCCCGGTTTTTTTTGTGGTTTGGCAGGTTTGAAAAATCTATCCAGGCCATATCGGGAATAAAAATATCACGAAGGAGGATAAAAAAGTCATGAGATGTACTTTCAGCGTTTTGACACAGGATACTCCGGGAGTTCTGATGAGGATTGCGTGTCTGTTTTACAAGCGGAATTACAACATAGAGAGCCTGAGCGTCAGCCCGACGAACTTGCCGGGAATAGCCAGGTTCACGGTGATGATTGACGGCGACGAGTGGGCTCATGAACAGGTTGAAAAACAGCTGATCAAGCTTGTCGAGGTCATATCCGTCGACAACCTCAACAAGTGCGGTAAATTTGTGGAGAGATGGCTGTCATTGATCAAGGTGCGCGCGACGATGGAGATGAGACCGCATATCCTTCAGATAGCCGATGTATTCAGGTGCCGCGTTGTGGATATGGGAAGTGACGCGCTGACACTGGAGGTCACAGGCGACGAGGGGAAGGTGGAGGCGTGCACGGAGGCGTTGCGCGCGTATGGAATACTGGAGATTGCGGGCTCTGGATCGGTTGCTCTGGGGCGCGCGGGTTTTAACACGTCAGGAGCTCGATGCGACGACGTTGCCGACCCATGCAGGCTCAATAAACTGGAGTTTGATTATATGATAGCCGGGACAGGGGATGGAGTCTCCCACAACGTGGCATAACGCGGAAGTTTGTGTTACATTGACCAAATATCGCATTTATATTTTTTGATGCGCAATTCTGAGAGGAGTGTTTGTAATGGCACATGTATACTACGATAAGGATGCGAATTTGAAGATTCTGGGGGGACGTACCGTGGCGATTCTGGGCTACGGGAGTCAGGGGCACGCACACGCGCAGAACCTCAAGGACAGCGGCGTATCGGTCATCATTGGGCTGCATGAGGGCAGCAAGTCGCGCAGTGTGGCATCCGCAGACGGATTCGAAGTTTTCGCCGTCGATGAGGCGGCCCGGCGCGCCGATATCGTGATGTTTCTTATGCCCGATCATCTTCAGGCGGATATATACAACTACCAGGTGGCGCCGAATATGAAAGAGGACGCGGTGCTGGCCTTTGCGCACGGATTTGCCATTCACTTTGGGCAGGTAACGCCGCGTCCCAAGAACGACGTCTTTATGATTGCTCCAAAGGGCCCGGGACATATTGTCCGCCGCATGTACACAGAGGGCAAGGGAGTTCCCGCGTTGGTGGCGGTACATCAAAACGCGTCAGGCAGAGCGATGGACATTGCTCTGGCCTATGGAGCTGGGATTGGCGCCGGGAGATCCGGCATCCTGGAGACCACCTTCCGCGAGGAGACCGAGTCAGATCTCTTCGGAGAGCAGGCTGTTCTGTGCGGGGGTGTTTCGGAACTTATCAAGGCCGGCTTCGAGACGCTCGTGGCGGCGGGGTATCAGCCGGAGGTAGCGTACTTCGAATGTCTCCATGAGATGAAGCTTATCGTGGATCTTATCTTCGAGGGCGGACTCTCATGGATGCGCTATTCCGTAAGCGACACCGCCAAGTACGGGGACAGCGTGGCCGGACGCCGCGTGATAGACGATAAGGCCAGAGCCACCATGAAACAGCTGCTCACTGAGATTCAGGATGGGACTTTCGCTAAGGATTGGATAATGGAGAACAAGGCTGGACGCCCCAAGATGAAAAAGTGGGTCGCGGGTGAGCGCAGCCAGTTGATAGAACAGGTTGGAAAGGACCTTAGGGGTATGATGCCCTGGCTGGATAAAAAAGAAGCCCCGGAGTACTAGTCGTGGAGAGGCCCGATGGAATTGTAAGAATTTTTGACACAACCATGAGGGACGGCGAACAGGCAGCCAGAATCAACCTCAACACCGGCGAGAAAGTGCAGATAGCTCGCCAGCTGGAGAGGTTGGGCGTAGATATAATAGAAGCCGGTTTTCCAGCGTCGTCCCCCGGAGATTATGACGCGGTTCTGAACGTGGCTCAAGAGGTGAAAACCCCGGTGGTGGCGGGTCTCGCGCGCACCAGGGAGGAAGACATAACCGTGGCTGGAGAGGCTTTGAGGAATGCCGCTCATCCCCGCATACATGTGTTCATAGCGACCAGCCCGATACATATGGAGTACAAGCTCAAACTCACCCCGGCTGAAGTGCTGAAAGAGGCGGAAAGAGGGGTCAGGCTGGCGCGCAGCATCACGAATGACGTGGAGTTCTCCGCTGAGGACGCCAGCCGCTCCGACGTCGATTTTCTGGTGGAGGTATTTACTCTGGCCGCCGAATGCGGGGCCACCACTCTGAATATTCCCGATACAGTCGGGTATGCGATGCCCTCGGAGTTCGAGGCGTTCTGCCGGACGATCATAAATCGGGTCAATAAGCGCGATGTTATCTGGTCGGTGCACTGCCATAACGACCTCGGGCTCGGAGTCGCCAACTCTCTGGCCGCTGTCAGGGCCGGAGCCAGGCAGGTGGAGTGCACCATAAACGGGCTTGGAGAGCGCGCCGGCAATGCCTCGATGGAGGAAATAGTTATGGGGCTTCGGACGAGAGCGGATCAGTTTGAGGCTGTCACCAGGATAGACACGACTAAATTCTTCAGCACAAGCAAGCTCGTCTCGCTTCTGACAGGAGTCCCGGTTCAGCCGAACAAGGCGATAGTGGGAATAAACGCGTTCTCTCACGAGGCCGGGATTCATCAGCATGGAATGCTCTGCAACAAGGCCACGTACGAGATAATGACTCCTGAGAGCGTGGGCGCCCCCGGCACCGATCTCCATCTAGGCAAACACTCAGGTAGACACGCGTTCAACGAGCGCGTCGAGAAGCTCGGCTACCAGCTTACCGGCGAGCAGAGCGTATCCGCGTTCGAATACTTCAAGGAGCTCTGCGACAAGAAGAAGGACGTCTCTGACGGAGATATAGAGGCGTTTCTAATGGATAGAATTATCCAGGTGACCCCTGAGAGCAGATACGATTTGAAGGATTATGCCGTTACCGTCGGCTCCGGCGGCAAACCCACGGCATCGATAACTCTGGCTCATGGGGATACGGAGACGACGGAGGCCGCTGTCGGAAACGGCCCGGTCGATGCCGCGTACAAGGCCATATTGAAGATACTCACATTCTCTCCCGAACTCACGGAATTTCGCATAAGGGCGACCAGCGAACTGGCCGACGCGCTCGGCGAGGCTCACGTTATCCTTCGCTATAAGGATATAAAGGCTCAGGGCAGGGGGGCCAGCACCGACATCATAGAGGCTACGATAAGAGCGTATATCGAGGCGGTGAACCGTCTTTACTCAGTTGCGGCCGCCAAGGAGGTAACCATATAAATGCCGGTTCCCGGAGACAATGCGAATAGCGCGCCGACCGCTCGGCTTGCCCCTGCGGGGTCACGCGACAGGATGACGATGGCTGAGGCGATAATAGCGTCTCACACACTCGACCCGGTAATTCCCGGAGCTGTATGCCAGGTGAGGGTTGACTTTGCCTTCGCAAACGACATCACGGCCCCGCCGGCTATAGAGGAGTTCAAAAAAATGGGCGCGGCGCGCGTTTTCGATCCGGAGCGCTGCGCGATTATCCCGGATCACTTCACACCCAACAAGGACATAGCCTCCGCACAGCAGGCCAAGCGGGCCAGGGAATTTGCCCGCGTTCAGGGAATCAAGTACTGGGAGGTGGGCCGCGTCGGGGTGGAGCACGCGTTTATTCCGGAGACCGGCAATGCTCTTCCGGGCGAGATAATAATAGGCGCCGACAGCCACACCTGCACCTACGGCGCGCTGGGCGCGCTGGGCACTGGGATGGGGCAGACCGATCTCGCCGCCATATGGGCTCTGGGGGAGACGTGGCTTCGGGTGCCGGAGACTCTGAGAGTGATGCTGCGCGGGACCCCGTCCAGGTGGATCGGCGGCAAGGATTTGATTATTCATCTGATAGGCATGATCGGCGTCGAGGGCGCGCGCTATATGTCGCTTGAATTTCACGGTGACGCGATAGCCTTTTTGTCACAGGATGACCGCTTCACGATGTCCAATATGGCCATAGAGGCCGGCGCCAAGTGCGGCATCTTTGTGCCGGATGATACAACTATATCTTACGCGGACGCGCGTCACGCGCGGGATTTTACCCCTGTTTATCCCGACGAGGGCGCGACATACGCCAGAACGGTTGAAATCGATGTATCCTCAGTCGAGCCGACTGTGGCGCTGCCGCACCTGCCGGGCAACTCCAAAAAAGCCCGGGACTGCGCGTCCATCGAGATAGACCAGGTTTTCATAGGAAGCTGCACAAACGGACGCGTCAGGGATATCGAGATTGCGGCAAATATGCTTGCCGGACGCTCCGTTCACGACAGGGTGAGACTTATGGTCATTCCGGCTTCATATGAGGTTTACAACGAAGCGCTGGACCGAGGGTGGATCAGGATATTCACGGAGGCGGGGGCTTCCGTGTGCACGCCGTCATGCGGTCCGTGCATGGGCGGTCATCTTGGCATTCTGGCTGCCGGGGAACGGGCTGTATCCACAAGCAACCGTAATTTCGTCGGGCGAATGGGGCATAAGAGCAGCGAAATCATTCTGGCGTCTCCGGCGGTGGCGGCCGCGAGCGCCATACTTGGCAGAGTTGCGGATCCTCGCGAGATTTTGGGCGATGATTGTCCGCCTCTTGAGGAGGGAGTCCCGAATGAGTGAGAGCGATAAAAAAATTTCCGGCAGAGCGTGGGTTTACGGCGATAATGTCGACACGGATGTCATCATTCCCGCTCGTTATCTGTCCACGAGCGACCCCGGGCTTCTGGCGCCCCATTGTATGGAGGATATCGACTCGTCGTTTGCCTCGTCTGCGCAACCGGGCGATGTGATGGTGGCTGGAGCGAACTTTGGCTGCGGGTCCAGCAGGGAACACGCTCCCATCTCCATCAAGGCGTCCGGCGTATCATGCGTGGTGGCGTCCTCGTTTGCCCGTATCTTCTATCGCAACGCGATCAATATAGGACTGCCGATATTGGAGTGCGCCGACATGTCCTCGCCTGGCGCTGTCGCTGCCGGAGACGTTCTCGAGGTCGATATAGCGGAGGGGGTTATCAAAAACATAACAAACGGAAGAGTGTTCACGGCCTCTCCGGCGCCGGAGTTTCTTCGCGAGCTGTTCGACTCCGGCGGACTTGTGCCGTATGTCAGACGTCGGCTGGAGATGGCGCGATGACAGACATTAAAAGTGACAGAAAAAAATTCAGCATAGCGGTCATACAGGGCGACGGAATCGGGCCGGAGGTTATAGGCGAGACCAGGGCGATTGCGGACGCTGCGGCGTCGAAGGAGGGCGCACTGCTGGAGTGGGTGGACTATCCATTCGGCGCCTCATATTACCTGAGGACGGGCGACATACTGCCGGAGTCCGCGATTCGTGAGATGGGCAAACATGACGCTATGCTGCTCGGCGCCATAGGCGACCCATCGGTCAAGCCCGGGATTCTGGAGCAGGGCATCCTCCTCAAGCTGAGGTTCGTCTTCGATCAGTACGTCAATCTGCGTCCGGCGGTTTCATTCCCCAACGTTCCTGTGCCTGTGCCCTCTCCGGAGAAGATGGACTCAGTGGTGATAAGGGAAAACACCGAGGATATTTACATGGGCCTCGGTGATATCTCGACAGACGGAACCCTCGATTCGTCTATGGATATCGATCGCGGAGGTTATTCCCTGCGGGGAAGCCTTAATCTGACCATAACGCCCGGGATGGGATTTGCGGCTCAGGTGGCCTTGAACACCCGGCACGGAGTGGAGCGCATTGCGCGTTACGCGTGCGATACCGCAAGGAGGCGCGGAGAGGACCTGGTGACTATCGTCACCAAGTCCAACGCTGTCCCCGCGCTTTATGGTTTTTTCGAGGACACGGCAAAGAGGATAATAGAGTCGGAGTATCCTGATCTGAAGTGGAGCGCGGTAAATGTCGACGCGCTATGTTACCACCTTGTGCGCAGGCCTGCTGCTTACGGCGTGCTGCTCTGCCCCAACCTTTTCGGGGACATAGTCAGCGATCTGCAGGCAGGGCTTGCCGGTGGACTGGGCACTGCGGCCGGCGGCAATATCGGAGACGGACTCTCCATGTTCGAGCCGGTTCACGGCTCTGCGCCGGATATAGCGGGTACGGGCAGGGCCAACCCTATAGCGGCTGTTTTGTCCGGGGCGCTTTTGCTGAGACATCTTGGCCTCGATGGCGCCGCAATCGGAGTCGAAGGCGCTGTCAGACGCTATCTAGAGACTGCGCCTGAGCGCGCGCGGCCGTTTGAGTTCGGCGGGTCCGCCTCCTGCGGACAGGTGGGCGAAGCGATAATTAAAAATATTTAAGGGGGTGAGCGGAGATGGAGCTGACTGGGGCTCAGATTGTCATGAAGTCGTTGGAGGATGAGGGCGTAAAGACCGTGTTCGGATTGCCCGGTGGCACCGTCATCCCTCTTTATGATGCAATGTACGATTCGTCGATAAACCACATTCTTGTTCGTCACGAGCAGGCGGCAGCGCACGCGGCCGATGGATTTTCCCGCGCTGGGGACAAAGTGGGCGTCTGCATATCGACGTCCGGTCCAGGCGCCACTAACTTGGTGACTGGGATAGCCACCGCTTACATGGATTCGTCCCCGATGGTCGCGATAACCGGGCAGGTTGCGATGGCTTCGATAGGGACGGACGCGTTTCAGGAGGCCCATATCCTTGGGATATCCCTCCCGATAGTCAAGCACAGTATGCAGGCGCGCTCTCCTGAGGATATACCACAGATGATGCGAGACGCCCTTTTCATAGCGTCGACCGGGCGGCCCGGTCCTGTGGTGCTGGACCTGCCGGTGGACGTGCAGAAGACCAAGGGCGAATACAAGCGCCCTAATGACGCCGGTTTGAGCTATATGGGATATTCCGCAGAGCTGCCGGAGGACCTGAGCCGTTTCGATGACGCTGCGGACGCCATACGGCGTGCGGAGCGCCCTGTGCTGATCGCCGGCAACGGAGTCAACTTGTCCCGCGCATATGACTCTTTGAAGGGTTTTTCCGAAAAGCTGGAGATACCGGTGACCACGTCCCTTTTGGGCAAGGGAACCATGAGCGAGGATCATCCGAATCTTGTGGGCATGATGGGGATGCACGGAGTGGCATCCGCAAACAAAGCCATCGTGGCAGCTGACCTTATAATTGCGGTCGGTTCTCGCTTCAGCGACAGAAGCACGGGCAAACAGGCGGAGTTCGCGCGGACCGCGCGCGTTATCCATATTGATATCGACAGCGCTGAAATCCGCAAGAACATAGATGTGGGTATATGGCTTGTGGGTGACGCAGGCAAAATTCTCCGGCTGCTGACTGACGAAGCGGGGGGGCATGACTCCGCCGCGCGCCGCGCCTGGCTCGATAAGATACGTGATATGAAGGCAAATGAAAATTCCGCGAGAGGCGAGTCAGATGTCCTGCATCCGTGGAGGATATTGAACGCGATGGACCGTGTGCTCGGCGGTTCCGCGATAGTCACCACGGAGGTCGGGCAGCATCAAATGTGGACGGCGCAGCACCACAGGGCTTTGCATCCAAGACGCTTCATCACATCGGGAGGGCTGGGCACTATGGGCTTCGGCATTCCCGCGTCCATCGGAGCTCACTTTGCAAAACCCGATCTCCCCGTTATATGCATAGCCGGAGACGGCAGCGCGATGATGAACATACAGGAGCTCGACACCTACGCAAGGTACCGTCTGCCGATAAAGGTGCTGCTCTTCGACAACGGTTGTCTTGGGATGGTGAGGCAGTGGCAGGAGCTGTTTTATAATAAACGTTTCTCGAACACAATCTACACGGCTCGGCCCGATTTCGTGAAAATCGCGCAGGGAATGGGCGTGGAGGCGTTTTCAGTCAGCGAACCGGGGATGCTGATACAGTCCATCGAGCGGGCAGTGGAGACGCCTGGCCCGGTGCTCGTGCACTTTCCGATTCCTCAGGGCGATAACGTGTATCCAATGGTACCAGCCGGAGAATCTCTGGGCAGCATGATAGTGTAGCTCGCATAGAGCGAAACAGGGTGTTCATTCCGCGTCAAGTGAGATGGGCGCCCTGTTTTTTTGATTTCTAATCCATAAGTTTATAGAGAATTACATCTGTTATGTGTATAATAATTACACTTCCTGTACATCTTATATAAAAATACTGTAGTTTCTGGAGGTCTGTTAAATGTTTGATATTTTATCAGCGAAGCGTATCGCGCCAAAAGAGTACGATTTTTGGGTCGATGCCCCATTGATCGCGGGACATGCTCAACCCGGGCAGTTTGTAGTTCTGAGACCAAACGAACACGGAGAACGCATTCCTCTCACCATAGCGGACTTTGATCGATCGCGCGGCGCGATACGGATAATTTTCCAGGTTGTCGGCAAGACTACAGCAGTTATGGCCTCCATGAAGGAGGGCGACTCTTTTCTGGACATATCCGGGCCGCTCGGCACTCCCAGCGAGATAGCGCGTCTTGGCACGGTGATGATGGTTGGCGGCGGAGTGGGAATAGCGGCTCTGTACCCTATCATCAAAGGTCTCAAGGAGCGGGGTAACAGGGTTATAACTATATTGGGCGGCCGCACCTCTGAGCTCGTAATAATGAAGGACGAGTGCGGAGTTTACTCTGACGAGCTGATAATAACGACCGATGACGGATCGGAGGGAATTAAGGGCCTGGTTACTGACGCCATGAGGATGGTTGTCGAGCGTCGTGATCGTATAGATCAGGCTTGGGCGATAGGGCCTTCGATAATGATGAAGTTTTGCGCGCTGACCGCAGTGGAGTTGAATATACCTATCTGGGTCTCCATGAACCCCATAATGGTGGACGGAACCGGAATGTGCGGTTGCTGCCGTCTCACAGTCGACGGGCAAATCAAGTTCGGCTGCGTGGACGGGCCGGAGTTCGACGGTTCCAAGGTCAACTGGGACGAGTTTATGAATCGTATGAAGCAGTACAGAGATGAGGAGCATGTATCTATGGACAAATATCAGGAGAAAGTGGGCGATCTCTCATGGCTGTGAGCAAGAAAAAAACACCTATCTCCGAGCAGCTGCCGGGTGAGCGAGTTAAAAATTTCAAGGAGGTATGCCTCGGCTACACTCTCGAAGAGGGGATGGCGGAGGCGGCCCGTTGTCTCCAGTGCAAGGACGCTACGTGCATTCCCGGGTGCCCCGTTGCCATAGATATACCCGGCTTCATACTGGCCATCAAAAACGGGGATATGCCGGAGGCTGTCTCCATTATGTCGAAATACACCAACCTGCCCGCCGTCTGCGGGAGGGTATGCCCTCAGGAGACTCAGTGCGAGGGAGTGTGCAGGCTTGGCCGCGCCCGTGATTTCGAGCCGGTCGCCATTGGAAAACTGGAGCGCCTCGTGGCCGACTGGAATTACGCGCGGAGCGATTCAACGGCAGCGGAGGTCCCCTCTGAAAAGATAGGCCGGGTTGCGGTGATCGGCGCTGGTCCCGCAGGTCTTACAGCAGCGGGCGACCTGGCCAAGATGGGGTACAGTGTCACGATGTACGAGGCGCTTCACGCTCCCGGCGGTGTTTTGATGTATGGCATACCGGAGTTCAGGCTCCCGAAGTCGATCGTCGAGCTCGAGATAGGCATGATTACGCGCCTGGGCGTGAAGTTCGTTCCGAACTCGGTAATCGGGCGCACTCTCACTATGCAGGAGATAATGTCCGAGTTCGACGCGTGTTTCATCGGGGTTGGCGCCGGCGCTCCCAACTTCCAGGGCATACCCGGCACGACATTGAACGGTGTCTACTCGGCAAGCGAGTATCTTACGCGAATCAATCTGATGCACGCGTACGAGTTCCCCGAATACGACACGCCGACGAAAAAATCGCGCACAGTCGTGGTTATCGGAGGAGGTAATGTCGCGATGGACTCTGCCCGCTCTGCCAAGCGCCTTGGAGCGGAGGAGGTGGCGATAGTATATCGCAGGTCGCTGTCCGAGCTTCCGGCGCGAATAGAGGAGTATCATCACGCTGTGGAGGAGGGAATAGTCTTTCATTGGCTTACCAACCCGACTGAGTACACAGACGACGGATCCGGGCGCCTGAAGGGAGTCACCTGTATCAGGATGGAACTTGGAGAGCCCGACGCCTCCGGACGGAGACGTCCCGTTCCGGTCGCGGGCAGCGAATTTTTTATCGAGGCCGATACGGCGATAGAGGCTATAGGACAGAGCTCCAACAGGGTGCTTCTGTCGACTTATCCGGAGCTTAAGCTCAATAAGTGGGGATATATAGAGGCCGATCCGGAAACCGGAGCTACTTCTGTTCCCGGCGTGTACGCCGGAGGCGACATAGTCACGGGCGCCGCCACCGTCATCCTTGCAATGGGCGCCGGCAAGGCATCCGCTGCCGCGATAGACGAGTATGTCAAAGCAAAAAAACTAAAAAACCAGTGACTCCCTAAAAATCAGCGTTTCCCTAAGGAATCGCTGATTAAATGTTCTTTGCGGCGAAATGGAGCGGATTCGTTCTCCATCGAAATGGATGGCGAAAAAAGGACCGCAGTCGTAGCAGAGCTACGGCGAGGATGCTTTTTTTGACAGACATGAAGAGGGAGGATGAATCCGCCCATTGCAGCCCAAAGGTTATTAAATCAGCG
>JAISRE010000069.1 GCA_031273805.1 Synergistaceae bacterium
ATAATTGAAAACACTCGCATCGACGGCACTGTAAAAGTAACCGCTAAAGTCTCCGCAAATAAAAAAGTTGGGGCAATTTCCGCCATGCTCGTCGATTATGGGTTTGACAATTACGTTTCAACCTCTACCATATCGACTGGAAATTCCATCCAGTATGGCGGCAATGCGGGAAGCGCGAATCTTGTCAGATTTACGAAGAGCGCGACGCTCGCGCCATACAAGATAATAGCGAGAGGTTCTGTCGACGTCCAAAACCCAAATGAAAACGGGCACATCTGGAACGACGCGCACGATACTAATTTCGTGCCGGAATTTATATATCGGACAACGGCTGTCACGCCGGGAGAGTTTTACACATACACATGGGAGCTCGATGTGACTGATTACGAAATAAAGGAAGGTCATCGTATGGGGCTAATACTGTATGGTTCCGACCCGGAGTACACCAACCGTCCGTATAACCCAACAACTTTCACGGTGGAAGTAGGTCCTGATTCGTATCTGAGCCTGCCTGTCGTTGGAGAGTTCAGTGCGAATGAAGAGGATGACCCAGAACCCGCGTACAGTTCGTCAGGTAATGGCGGATGCGACGCTGGTTCCGGCGCATTTACCGTGATCTCCCTAGCTGGCGCACTGCTGCTCCGCAGGAAGATGGATCATGCGGCATAAGTAATAAACGCCGGTCGCCCCGGACGCATCGATAGGGGCGACCGCGTTTTATTTTACAGACTCTATAAACTAGCCCAGTATCTCGTCCATCACACGTTTTGTATTGGAACAGCTATTCTCCAGAGAGTCGAGAGCGACCTTCATGCGCTCTCTGATGGAGGCGGAGAACGCTTCGTCCTTTATCCCTGGAAGATTGATCCTGACGTTGTACGCTGCGGCTTTGCCTGCGGCATCGGCCAGCAGCGCGGCGCTTCCGGCGTCGCTTGCGGCGTTCTTATTGCCGAGCTTGGCCGCCATCAGGGCTGTTGCGGCCATCTCAGCGCAACACTCCAGTGTCGTCATAGGAACCTCGGTCGCTCCCTTTGACGCCGACTCCATAGCATCCCTGCGGAGAGCCTTCTGTTCGTCGGTATCCTTCGGCATCTTCATTGCGGCCATGAAGACATTGAACGACTCAGTGTCATCATTCATCAGCTTTATGAACTTCGCCCGCAACTTTTCGCTCCCCGATCGGATGGTCTCCATCTCAGACCAGTTGTCACGGTACTTCTCCTTGCCGATGGTCAAGTTGGATACCATCGTAACCAGCGCCGCGCCCAGCGCCCCCCCCAGCGCCGCCACGCTCCCGCCTCCCGGCGCCGGCGCGTCACTCGCCAATACATCCAGAAAATCCTGTAAAGTCTCGGTCTCAAATGCCATGATATATTCCTCCCTATAATAACTTCAGAGCGCTCTATTTTATTTTTTGACAAGCTCAGTCAAGTATTCATCGTCGGCGATAAATGGCAGGGTTATGTGCCCGTCGCCCCTGCTCGCGTTAAACGCCGTCACTGTCTCTATGGAGTGTTCGTTCCGGGCCCACGCTCGCCTTGCGATCCCCCCGACGACATCCCAGCTCATGGAGGAGCGAATAATTTCGTCCACCCTGCCGCTGCCGTCCAGGACAAGGCCGAAGCCGCCGTTTATCGCCTTGCCGGTCCCGACTCCCCCGCCATTGTGAAGCGCCACAAGGCTCATTCCGCGGGCGCAGTTGCCGGCGAAACACTGGATGGCCATGTCGGCCATGACGTTGCTCCCATCCCTTATGTTTGACGTCTCACGATATGGCGAATCCGTCCCCGAGACGTCATGATGGTCGCGGCCGATCATGACGGGACCGATCTCCCCGTTTCTGATCATCTCGTTGAATCTGAGGGCTATGCGTATTCTTCCCGCCTCATCCTGATAAAGGATTCTTGCCTGAGTGCCGACGACGAGCTTGTTCTTCTCCGCGTCGCGAATCCACGCCCAATTGTCGTGATCCTGAAAGCGCCTCGCCGGGTCTATGCACTCCATAGCGGCCCTGTCGGTCTTGCGCAGGTCCTCCGGGTCGCGGCTCAGACAGACCCAGCGGAATGGACCGTAACCATAGTCGAAGAGCAGAGGCCCCATGATATCCTCCACATATGACGGGAAGATAAAGCCTTCGTACGTATCCGCGCCGTTACGCGCTATCTCCTTAACCCCAGCGTCAAACACCGCTCTCATGAAGGAGTTGCCGTAGTCGAAGAAATAAGTTCCCCTTTCGACGAGCGCCTTGATGAGCTCAAAGTGCCTGCGCAGGCTCCTGTCGACCAACGCGCGGAACTGCTCCGCATCCTCTCGCAGCAGGCGCGTCCTCTCGTCGAAGGTGACTCCCTGCGGGCAATACCCGCCCTCGTACACAGCATGACATGACGTCTGATCGGAGAGAAGCTCGATTTTTTTGTTATTGTCCAGCGCGTATTGAAGCAGATCTACAATGTTGCCTTCGTAGGCTATGGAGATGGGTTTGCCCTCCGCCATCGCCTCCTCGGCCCACTTAAAGGCGGTGGCAAGGAGCGGCGTCCTTTTGCTCACCCAGCCCTGACTGTGGCGAGTATCCGTTCTGGAGTTATCGACCTCGGCTATGATGGATGCGGCCCCGGCTATCTCAGCCGCCTTGGGCTGCGCTCCGCTCATTCCTCCAAGCCCGGACGATACGAAGAGGTGTCCGGCAAGGCCCTTGTCCGCGGGGATGTTGAACCTGCTCCTGCCTGCATTGAGCAGTGTGTTGTACGTTCCGTGAACTATGCCCTGAGGACCGATGTACATCCAGCCGCCGGCAGTCATCTGCCCGTAATTTGCGACCCCAAGAGCCGCTGCCCGCGTGAAATCCTCCTGATTGTCAAAGAGGCCGATCATCAGTCCGTTTGTAAGAATCACTCTCGGCGCCGTCGGGTCAGATTTGAACAGGCCCAGGGGGTGCCCTGATTCCAGAACCAGAGTATGATCGCTGGTCATGATTTCGAGGTATTTTTTAATGAGCAGATATTGCATCCAATTCTGACAGACCTGTCCGGTCTCCCCGTACGTCACCAATTCGTAGGGATAGAGAGCAACCTCGAAATCGAGATTATTGTCAATCATTACCTGAAAAGCGCGGCCCTCTGTGCAGCGCCCCCTGTACTCGTCTATAGGTCTGCCTGCAAGGCGGACCTTCGGGCGAAAACGATATCCGTAGATGCGTCCCCGTTCACGGTACTCCGCGAGGAACTCCGGCGCAATTTCTCCGTGAAATTTCTCAGGTATGTACCTGAGAGCGTTTTTGAGCGCAAGAACAGTCTCGCGCTCGTTCAGCACCTGCCCCCTGTTGGGCGCGCGCCTTACGCCCGGCTCAAATTCCGCTCTCTCCGGCAGTCCGTCCGGAAAACTCAACCTTATCTCCAAAATCTTACCCGCTGTGTCGAACATAGTTAAAGCGCCCCCTTATTAAGGCCAAACCACCGGCATTTTTGCAAAACCCACGCACTCAAGAGGATTACCTTTCCCCCTAGAATAGTCCGCTGACGCGACCGTTCGTGTCAATATCAATATTGCACGCAGCAGGGCGTTTGGGCAATCCCGGCATAGTCATTATCGTTCCGGTGACAGGTATTATGAAACCGGCCCCGGCGGATAGCCTGACCTCGCGAACCGTCAGGGTAAAACCGTCAGGACGTCCCTTTGCGTTCGGGTTGTCCGAGAGCGACGACTGCGTCTTCGCAACGCAGACCAGCAGGTCGTCATACCCGAGGTCATGAATGAGCTTAAGGTCAGATTTAGCCTTATCCGTGAAGGAGACCTCCGCAGCGCCGTATATCTTCGTGGCAATCGCGGTTATCTTCTCGACTGGTGAGATGTTTTTGTCGTAGAGGTGGTGGAAGGTGTTCGGTTTTTCGCAGGCCTCTATCACCGCTTGCGCCATCTCTATGCCTCCCCTGCCTCCCTTTGCCCATATATCGCTCTGCACGACCGGCACTCCCAGACGCGCGCACTTCTCCTTGATGAAGCTGAGCTCGGATGCTGTGTCTGTTGGGAATGTGTTGAGCGCCACAACAACCGGCAGGCCGAACGACTGCATATTCTCGACGTGTTTTTCGAGATTTGGAATACCCGCTTCGAGGGCTGTCAGGTCCTGTGTCTCCAGATCATCCTTCTTGAGACCGCCGTGCATCTTGAGCGCGCGAATGGTCGCCACTATGACGACAGCGCTGGGCCTGAAACCGCCGAGCCTGCACTTTATGTCGAGGAACTTCTCAGCGCCGAGGTCCGCCGCGAAACCGGCCTCAGTTATGAAGTAATCGGAGAGCTTGAGGCCGTACTTAGTCGCCATTATGCTGTTGCAGCCGTGCGCGATATTCGCGAAGGGCCCGCCGTGGATGAACGCCGGTACATGTTCGATGGTCTGCACGAGGTTTGGCTTGATTGCGTCCTTAAGGAGCATCGCCATAGCGCCGTGAGCCTCCAGATCGCGGGCGCGCACCGGCTTGCCCTCGTATGTGAAGGCGACTATTATCTCGGCCATCCTGTTCTTGAGGTCGTCTATATCCGAGGCCAGGCAGAGTATCGCCATGACCTCCGACGCAACCGTTATGTCAAACCCCGCCTCCCTTGGCACTCCCTCAGTACGTCCGCCGAGACCGATCACTATATTGCGAAGCGAACGGTCGTTCATGTCAAGCACTCGTCTTAGCACGATGCGCCTTGGATCTATCGAAAGAGGGTTGCCCTGCTGAACGGAGTTGTCGACCATTGCCGCGAGCAGATTGTGGGCCGATGTGATGGCGTGAAAATCCCCCGTGAAGTGAATGTTTATATCCTCCATAGGAAGGACTTGACTGTAGCCGCCCCCGGCTGCCCCTCCCTTTATGCCGAATACGGGCCCGAGTGACGGCTCACGAAGAGCCAGTGAGACTTTTTTGCCCATATGGGCCAGAGCTTGAGCGAGACCGACTGAGGTGGTCGTCTTTCCCTCCCCTGCCGGCGTCGGGGTGATTGCTGTGACAAGTATAAGCCGCCCGTCCGGGCGACCCCTGATCCTGTCCCACAACTTGTTGGATATTTTGGCCTTGTATCGTCCGTAGAGTTCGAGCTCGTCTTCCGATATACCCAGCTTGTCCGCTATTTTAACCACAGGTTCCATTGTCACAGACTGAGCTATTTCAATGTCTGACATGTGCGCCATTCCGATAAAACCCCTTTCGTAATTTGTACGCGTCTTGTGTCCGTAGTCCGACACCTATTTTATCTCAGTTCTATAAAATCTGCCGCATAGAACAGAGGATCCTGCCGTCGCGACAGAATCCTCCATGCGTCATTATTGTATAAAACAAATTTTTCTGTGCGGGGCTATTTACAGTTGCGGTCTGATTTTCTTGAAGAATACCGCCTTGCCGTCCTTCGCCTCTAGTATTATTCCGTCCTTATTCAGCGGATTGTGAAATTCGTCCATAGTGAGAGTTGCGTGCATGAGCTGCAGTCCCGTTGTCGCCTCAAGCGCGTCGCGAACCTTCACAGGGTCGTCGCTGCCCGCGCGCTCGATGGCGTCCTTGAGCCAGTATACAGAGTCGTATGCCATAACCGCGTTCATAAACTCCTGACACTCAGTGCCGGTGGACTCCTCGTATTTCTTGAAGAAATCGGCAAGCGCCGGGTCCGCTTTATCAACATGACTCACCCAGAATGTGTTCTTCATAGCCTCCGGACCGGCGATCTCCCACATAAAGTCGCCATATCCGTCACCGCCGATTATCGGTTGTGTCAGGCCGAGCTCACGCGCCTGTCTGACAGCGAGCGGAAGGACCCTGCCCATCGTTGGAAATACGATGACGTCCGGGTTTGTGTCGCGAATCTTCGTCAGCTGAGCGCGGAAGTCCACGTCGTCCGCGCGATGTCCCTCGTCAGCTGTTATCGTTCCGCCTGATGCCTTGAAGTCCTTCACGAAGAACTCACGCAGACCCTGAGAGTAGTCACTTCCCACGTCGTAAAGGACAGCCGCCTTCTTGGCCTTCAGGTCCTGAGCCGCAAAGATGGCCAGCATTCTGCCCTGATACGGATCGAGGAAGCATATGCGGAAGTTGTACGGCTTCACCTTTCCCTGCTCATCGACCGTTACGAGCGGGTTGGTCGGGAGTGTTCCTATGTGAGGGACGCGTCCCTCGTTGAAGACCGGTGACGCGGCAATACATAGTCCAGATCCGCTGGGGCCGATGACGGCAGTTACCTTGTCCTGCTGGACAAGACGCCGCGCCGCGTTGACCATGTCCTCGTTGCGCGTGCGACAGTCGTACATAATGATCTCCAACGGTCTGCCAAGAACCCCTCCGTTTGCGTTGATCTCCTTGACAGCTATCTTGATTGATTCTACCTCTGCTACCCCGTATGCGGCGAAGTCGCCGGTCACCGTCGCTATTTCGCCGATTTTGATCGGTTCCGCCGCGAACACCGATGTCGCAAACAAAGCTGCCGCAAGTAACGCTAAAACCAGTATCCTCTTCAAAACAGTTACCTCCCACTTTAGTTTTGCATACCACCACACTATAGAGATGGGATGACGCGAAAAATTCTACACGGATTTTGTCAACGCAACATCGATAATCATATCGTATTTTTTAGGGATTTTTATTGATGAAAAATTGATGATGAAGGAAATGACGAGGTGATTTTTTCACATGACATATATAATCTCTAAGGAAACGCTGATTTAATATTCTTTGCGGCGAAATGGAGCGGATTCGTTCTCCATCGAAATGGATGGCGAAAAAAGGACCGCAGTCGTAGCAGAGCTACGGCGAGGATGCTTTTTTTGACAGATATGAAGAGGGAGGATGAATCCGCCCATTGCAGCCCAAAGGTTATTTAATCAGCGGTTCCCTAATCATTAGTCCAGGCTCTTGCTAAACGCAGCACTAAAATCAGGGAGGTAAGTATTTATGGTAAAAAGCATAGTTCTCGATGGGTCGGGACTGACATTGGAGGATTTTGTGTCGGTTACGCGCGGGTTTGCCAAAGTATCGATAGACGATGAGGCGCGCAAGCGAGTGTGCGCCTCCAGAGCTGTAGTTGACGCGCTCGTGGCGGAAGGACGCCCCATGTACGGGATCAACACGGGTTTTGGACGTTTTGCGGACGTTGCGATACCTGAGAATGAGCTGAACCTGCTGCAGGTAAACTTAATCCTGTCAGACGTCTGCGGCGTAGGAGCGCCGCTCCCGCAGGATGTGGCGCGAGGCATGCTGATATTGCGGGCGAACTCTCTCCTTAACGGTTTTTCCGGAATAAGACTTCTGGTAATAGAGACTATCATAGAGATGCTGAACAAGGGAGTTCACCCCGTAGTACCTGAAAAGGGCTCAGTCGGCTCCAGCGGAGACCTCTGTCCGCTATCTCACATGGTGCTGCCGATGCTGGGGCTTGGCGACGCCGAGTACGGAGGAACTGTTATGAGCGGCGCCGACGCAATGTCCCGCGCCGGCATAACCCCGATAGAACTGCGGGCCAAGGAGGGGCTGGCTCTCATAAACGGCACGCAGTGCATGACGTCTGTCGCAGCTCACGCGCTTTATGATTCTGCAGTACTGCTCAAATCCGCCGATATTGCCGCCGCGTTGACCATGGAATCCCTTCGCGGCATAACGAGTGCCCTGGACCCCCGCATACACGCTATACGCAAACACAGAGGACAGATCGATTCGGCTGAAAATCTCACGCTCCTTCTCGATGGAAGCGGTTATACGACAAAACAGGGGGAGCTGAGGGTGCAGGACGCGTACTCACTCCGCTGCACCCCGCAGATACATGGAGGATGCCGCATGGCCGTCGAATATGTGAAAGGAGTCGTAGTCGATGAAATGAACGCAGTCACCGACAACCCTATCGTCCTGACGGATACGGGCGAAGTGATCTCCGGCGGCAACTTTCACGGCGAGCCGATAGCAATCGCGTCTGACGCGCTCGCTATCGCGATGGCGGAGATCGGGGACGTCTCTGAGAGGCGCACGGCGAAGCTCGTGGACCCCGCTCTCAATCACGGACTGCCTGCGTTCCTTGTGAAACACGGCGGCGTCAACTGCGGATTCATGATACCTCAATATACCGCGGCGGCGCTTGTCTCGGAGAACAAGGTGCTGGCACACCCGGCAAGCGTCGACTCCATTCCCACCTCCGCCGGGCAGGAGGATCACGTAAGCATGGGGACAATCGCTGCACGCAAGGCAGCAACGATTGTGAGCCACGTGACTGCCATCCTCGGTATAGAGATCATGTCATCGGCGCAGGCCATAGACCTTCAGGAAACGCGCGCGCTTGGCAGAGGAACCCAGGCGGCTTACGACGCGATCCGCGCTCGCGTTGACTTTATGGAGAACGACAGAATTTTCAAACATGACCAGGATGCAACAGCAGAACTCATCAGAAGCGGGGCGCTGCTCAAGTCCGTCGAGGATGCTGTCGGCCCTCTGGCATAGCGACTCCTATTAAAATTTTCCGAACGCGTCCCCGGGCCGTCCCCCCGGGGTTTTTTATTGGATAACAGGCCAAACCCAATCATTTTTAAATCCTTATTTGAAATAATTTCCTCTAATCGGGAATTTTTTTGCGAAATACTAATAATTTCATATTTATTCAAATAAAATATTGATGATGATTACTCATTGGTGTATTATGCAAAGATATTTATTTTTCCGGGACTTATTATTATTTGTTAAGTTTACTGTGGCTTCTGAATGCCGGGGCTACGGTCTGTTTGTTGTTTTATCTGCTGAATACAGGGCGCGATATACGCGCCCTTCAGAACGGGAAAGGGAGGTGTTATAACTGTGGAAGGACGAGCAGTGAGAGTTCATTGTGTCATCTGCGGGTTACATTTATTAAATTTTTTGGAAGTGAGGACCGCAATGTCCTCCATGCGCTCACGCAACTTAACTATGGTTTGATTTTGTAATGTTTGCACTGAAGAAAGAAGGTAAAGTTGTGAAAAATTGGTGTAGAAGATGTACATCACTCATAGTTTTGGTCTCCATGCTCACATTCAGCATCTATAGCCCGGCTCTGGCTGCGGCGCCTGCCGTTCCTTACGGCGCTGCAGCAAATAATAATTTCTCCAAGGTCATCTACGACTACTGGTGGAATAACCTCATCAACAAGATAACGGACGTCACGTGGAACATCCCTGTTTTCAACGAGTCCGTCCACGGTAAGATGCTCTCCCAGACAGCAAATCCGTACGTTACGACTCAGGAGGAGATGATGGATTTCATCAGAAGTCTCCCGGACACGTATATGCGCTGGGACGTAATCGGCAGCGTTACCACATACGACACCAGCACGGAGACAAACCCGCCGCGTCAGCCTCTGAGAAACTTCGAGTTCCCGCTCGTCGTCTTCAGCAAGCCGCCAGTCTTCGACCCGGCCGAACTGAAGGCACTGAATAAGCCCATTTACTATGTTCATGGGTCAGTCCACGCTAACGAGCCGTCGGGCTATGAGGCACTGCTTCTTATAATGCAGAAGCTGTCAACTGACGAGTTTCACATTCTGGACAGGATATCAGTGGTAATTGCGCCGCGCTACAACCTGGACGGCGCATACTGGTTTCAGCGTGGAACCAATACCATACGGGGCATCAATAACGTCGACCAGAACCGCGACGGAACAATGTTCGCTTCCCCGCAGACCCGCATAATCAACTCGATATTAAACGCCTACCGTCCTGAGATGGGCCTTGACCCGCACGAAATGGG
>JAISRE010000119.1 GCA_031273805.1 Synergistaceae bacterium
TTGATGAGAGAGGCCCTCAGTGAAATGAATACAAGCGACATATTGACTGCCGGCATAGATTTGAACTTTCCAACCGATACCGGCAGATCACAGATGGCGCTCAATGATACGGATGAAAAACCCTGGCCCCAGTATTTGGTCTGGGGTGTGCTGATCCTCGGCGCAATGCTGCTCTCCAGGATGGCATGGAGTTTAATCGGCCGGAGCGATAAAAAATAGACCACAGACGCTGCACGCAGGCGCGAGCTGTCTACCGCATTGAACCTGCGAACCTGTTTAGTTTCTGAAACTGTGAATGGGCGCCGGGATCCGCCCTCCTCGCCGCACGAAGTCGGCGCAGCTGAAGCGATTGACCTCCATGATCGGAGCGGCGCCAAGCAGTCCGCCAAACTCCGCGATATCGCCGATATGCTTGCCGACGACCGGTATTATGCGGACGGCGGTTGTCTTGTTGTTAACCATGCCGATTGCCATTTCATCAAGGATAACGCCGGAGAGCGTCTCTACGGATGTATCGCCTGGAATCGCTATCATATCGAGCCCCACCGAACATACGCATGTCATCGCCTCCAATTTTTCGAGCGACAACGCGCCGACCTGCACAGCCTCTATCATTCCATGATCCTCACTAACTGGGATAAACGCGCCGCTCAACCCCCCGACGTACGAGCTCGCCATCACTCCACCTTTTTTGACGCTATCGTTCAGAATCGCGATCGCGGCCGTCGTCCCAGGGGCTCCCGGCTGCTCAAGGCCCATCTCCTGCAGTATCTCGGCGATACTGTCTCCCATAGCGGGTGTCGGAGCTAGAGAAAGGTCTATCACGCCGAAGGGCGCGTTCAATCTGCGCGAAGCCTCCTGAGCCACTAACTGCCCCACGCGTGTGATCTTAAAGGCAGTGCGTTTGACTGTCTCACAGAGGGTTTCAAAATCGGCATCCCGCACGGCTTCCAGGGCTCGTTTGACGACGCCGGGACCGCTGACGCCGACGTTGATGGCGCACTCTCCCTCTCCGATACCGTGGAAGGCGCCTGCCATGAACGGATTGTCCTCTACCGCGTTGCAGAAGACCACGAACTTAGCGCACCCTATGGAGTTGTGCTCCGATGTCAGCATCGCCGTGTCTCTAATTATGCGGGCCACATAGTTGACCGCATTCACATTTATGCCGGAACGAGTGGAGGCAACGTTAACCGATGAACAAACACGTTTGGTCTCAGCCAGAGCGAGAGGAATGGAGTCGAGCAGTTTTTTGTCACCAGGCGTTATGCCCTTATGCACAAGCGCCGAAAATCCCCCGATAAAATTAACGCCGGTCGTCTCCGCAGCGCGATCCAGCGTCCGAGCGACATCCACATAGTCCTCACAGCGACATCCCGATGCAGCAATCGCAATCGGAGTGACGGAGATTCGTTTATTTACCACAGGAACCCCATACTCTCTGGAAATATCGTCTCCAACCCGCACCAGGTGCTCAGCCTTTCTGGTTATTTTGTCGTAAATTTTTCGGCAGAACGCCTCACAGTCGTTATCAGCGCAATCCAGAAGATTGATCCCCATAGTTATCGTTCGAACGTCAAGATTCGCCTCGGAGATCATACGAATGGTTTCCTGAACTTCGTAAATACTGATCATAATACTCTTTATATCCTGTGCATCGCGTTGAATATGTCCTCGTGCTGAAGCCTCACGACGACCCCTATATCACGCCCAAGCGTCTCCAGCCCCACCACCATCGACGCTAAAGGCTCGGAAGAATCGTCCAGGTCAACCACCATCATCATGTTAAAATAGCCATCTACGATGGTCTGTGCGATATCCAGAACATTTACGTTTCTCTCTGACATGTATGAACAGATTTTGGCTATTATCCCCACGGAATCCTTACCCAACACTGTAATAATACCCTTCATATTCCAAACCCTCCAGTAGATTACCTCAGTTGCTAACTAATGAAATTTTTGCGATGCCCGGACGTTTTAGCTCCACTGGCAAGATCGACATTCAGGCCAATATCCTGGGCTGGCGTCACCTTTTTCGGCCTTCCGCGCTTGCGCTTCAACTCCAAAGGGGACTCCTCCGCATGTGATGCCTGGATCGGCTCAACCTTCTTCGGCCTTCCGCGCTTGCGCTTCAACTCCAAAGGAACCTCCTCCGCATCTAATGCCTGGATCGGCTCAACCTTCTTCGGCCTTCCGCGCTTACGCTTCAACTCCAAAGGTAACTCCTCCGCATCTAATGCCTGGATCGGCTCAGCCCTCTTCGGCCTTCCGCGCTTGCGCTTCAACTCCAAAGGAACCTCCTCCGCATCTAATGCCTGGATCGGCTCAGCCCTCTTCGGCCTTCCGCGCTTGCGCTTCAACTCCGAAGGAACCTCCTCCGCATCTAATGCCTGGATCGGCTCAACCCTCTTCGGCCTTCCGCGCTTGCGCTTCAACTCCAAAGGAACCTCCTCCGCATGTGATGCCTGGATAGCGGAAGTCACACTCCCCGCTGTTTGCTTGGCCTCAGCCATATCGACATCAGAGATGACGGAATCCCGCGTATTCTTGACGCCTTGCTTTTCATCGGGTGTTGACAGTTGTCTATTGAACCTGGCGCTTGCCGACTCGACTCGGGAATCGATATCGCCCGAATGAGGATCTGTCTCTCTCAGATGACCGACATCCTCACTCACGCTGCCGAGCTCAACCCCTCTATGCCTGAGATATCGGTAGAATGTATTTTTAGAAATATCAAGTTTCTCGCACATCTGGACAACCGACAGCTTCCGCTCCTTGTAGAGAGTCTCAGCCATTATTGCGGTAGCTTCAGCTGTGTCGGAGAGCCCCTTTGGCCGTCCACCCACACGCCCGCGCGCTCGTGCGGCTGAGAGTCCAGCCTGAGTCCGTTCAAGCACCAACTCGCGCTCAAACTCAGCAAGCGAGCCAAAAATGCCAAAAACCAGACGCATCTGCGCAGTCGTTGTGTCTATGGGATCATTGAGGCTCCGGAGTCCTATACCCCTCTCATAGAGGCTGCTGACAAGCTCCACCAGATGTTTAAGTGAGCGTCCAAGACGATCGAGCTTCCATATCACAATGACGTCGCCCTGCCTCGCTTCTGAGAGCATACGATCGAGCTCTGGACGGGCAGACTTCACTCCGCTTGCCGTGTCGGTATATATCTTCTCGCACCCCGCCTCGCGGAGGGCATAGTACTGAAGACCAGCGTTCTGTTCCCGGTTACTTATCCTGGCATAGCCTATTTTCATCGCGCGTCCCACCCGATCCGCATCAGAAGTCAGCTCTTTTTCTCAAATTCGCGCGAGATTGTATGCCTGATGTCCTCGAATAGCTCATACACTTTCACCTTTAACAAACCCACAGGAATTCCTCCTATATTAAGTTTCACTTACTCATCTAAGGAATCGCTGATTTAATAACCTTTTAAGAACCACTGATTAGATGTTCTTCGAGCGAAACGGTTACCGCGCACTGATAAACAAATCCCGTCACTTTATCCAAAGAACACGAGCATAGGAGATTCCCTAAATGAATTATACAGAGTACAATTTATGATAACATTTTTTAAGGCTTTTTTGAAGGAATTTTCGAGATAATTTCAGGGCTTCCCTAAAGCAACACAAAATAGCCGTTTTATTTCACCGTTTATGCAGCATTCCAAACCATATTTGCACATGCCGTCATATTTACAACAATCATACCGATAGATAATAAACTAAAAAGCCCGCTAAGATTTGAATTTTCAAGTCTTTGCGGGCTTTTAGTTTTGTCTTCTCAGTACATCTATTCCCTTGTGTCGGTTCACGTGTAGCTTCTTGGAGCATTTTATCTACCGGAAATTATAACCTGATCATATTTTGAGGCGAAATTTTTGTATTCATCAACAATTGCCCGCTTAATCAAATTCTGCGTATCTTCGTCTCCAGATGTGTTTTTCGAGATGGCGTCTTTCGCAATTTGGGCGGCGTTTGAAGGGTTTTCGCTCAGCTGATTTCGTACTTCCTCTCTGGCTTTCTGCGCCTTCACAACTCTAGCGTAGAGAGCCGGATCCACTTGCTTGAGCGTCGACAGTTCAGACGCGCTTAACTCGACGCCGCTGTTCGCTTTACTGATTAGAGACTGATTGTCTGCCGCATCGCTATTAGTTCCCGTGAAGGAAATTGCCCCGACATTGGCGGATGCCTCTTTTGTGGAAAGCACTGACGCGGATGTTCCCTGATTTGCTCCAGATGCATCCGTACTCGCGCGGGAACTGGTGTTTTCAGTGGCTTGTTCGGTTGTGCCAGTTTGTTGTTTCTGTTGTTGCAGCTTCCTCTGCTGTTCGAGGTACTCTTCCCTCAAAATACTGCTGTCACTAGAAACAGCGCTCACGCTCATAATCTCATCCCCTGCCTTGTATTTTTTTGAGCCAAATAGGCCACATTTAGATTATAGGCTCTTCCGTGGAATTATACTGCAAATAAAAGTTGTTATTTTGCAAAGAAACGTTAAGTTTCATTCATCTTTTCCGCGACGCCAGCTCCCACAGGCGCGACATGCCTGTTTTGCGCTCATCTCTTGCGCTTTCTTGAAATAACCGAATATTTGTTTTCATCGAAGTATATTCGATCAAACAAATATGCGGTTATTATATCTATATCGATCTTCGGCGGGCGCGTACAAGCATCAATAATACCGACAAACCGGCAAACGAGAGCGTTGCAAAGCCGGAATTACACCCACCGCTGCCGCTCTCTTTGTTTGTATTCGTATTCGTTATCCACCATGTGGCCTCGATTTTGGAATTGGCGCTGCCGTCGCTCAGATAAGTATTGCCGGTGCCGTCCAGGGGTTTACCCTCTTCGTCATTGGTGATTTGTCGGTCGACAAGCATACAACCGTAAACCAGTTTCAGCTTTCCGGCGTCTTTCTCGTCGAGTTCGATTTCAATAGTTATGAGATCTGTAATATCCCGCTCCGTGCCGTCCGGGTAACGGCAGCGAATACCAAAACCGATAGACGACAACTGCGAAGGGTCTGGAATAACGCGATTCTCTTCGTTCGGCTCCATAGACTCCACCAAATTGAGCATATCGCCAAAAGTTCTGTCTCCGAGGTTTTCTTTTGTCAAGTCAAAATAACGACCGATACCCAATGTCGGGGTCAATCCGCTCTTATTGTCCTTTGCAGAAATACTCAATGTGAATCCGCTGTCGCCGGGAATTTGATCTGTTCCGCCTGAAAAAAGTTTGGTCCAACTATTCTCTTTATCCGGATATCTATCGGCAAGTACAAATCCATTGTCATTGATCTTTTTTAACACTTCTGCCACAAATTCATACCATGGCGGGTTATACAACTCAGCTTCAGGGTAGGACAGAAGAAACATGCCCGCTTCATTAGCCGACTCGTTTATGACTACATCCTCGACGTAAACATCGTCTTCCGAAAATTCATCGCCAATGGCAAAGGCCGGCTTAACCGCAAGGAATGCACAAGACATGGTGAAAACAGACAGCACGAAAATTATACGCATCAAACCCATTTTTCTGCAGGACACACACATACAAAAAACCTCCCAATATAATATTGATGGCGCTTCGGCATAGCCTTTTTCCTGTATACCTGCAAGGCAACCTAGAAAAGTATATATGTTTTATTTTTTGAATACCTATGCAAAAGGAATTTTCCCCTGTGCAAAAAGACATTTTGTGATATTATTTGTTAGTAATAACAAACTAAACGGTACGCTTTGGGTGACGGAGGTATAAGGTTTGCGAAGGCATTACAATTCTGAAAGATTCCGTGATTTCATAGAATTTTTTGACGCCATGAACGATTGGCGCGAACTCAACGATGATTGCGCGTGTCGCTGGGTTGCCCCGTTCGCGGAAGTCAAGATGGAAACCCATCAATTATTCGGTCGAGTAGACTTGAGAATCCTTGAAATTCTGCCATCTGTCGATATTTATATTCCGTATGAATGTGACCGGAGCTGTTTCTCGTTTTCATACTGTGTTGATGGAAATATGCTGCTTCAAGACAGATATCACGGCGACAGTGTATTGAAAGCCAATCGGCTGTCTGCTACGTCAATGACCGGCATGAAAGGCGATCATGTTTTCCATATGAACGAGCCATTTAAGGGAGTTGCCTTTGTCTCGACCAGAGAAACGGTGAGTGACATCGTTGGAGAATCGAGGCATAAATTATTATCTGAGGCGCTATCAAACGATACTTCCTACTCACGGAAAAATGGTTTTCTCGGCGTTGCTCCGCCATCAGACATCACCGGCTCTTTTTTGCAGATCGCGAATTGCCGCTATCCGGCCACGACCAGACAGTTTTTCTTCGAGAGCAAGTTCATGGAAATCATGTCGATGATAATAGCCCATAATCTGCCTGTTGATAAATGTGTGACCTGCATGGGCGAGTTTGAAATGAAGCAGATCAAAAAAATCCCAAAGATATTGATGGAACGCATCGACAGGCCGCCCTCTATTACGGAACTTGTCCGTGAATTATCTTTGAGCGCTACAACAATGAAGTCGGGCTTCAAAGAAATATTCGGTGAGCCCATTTATACCCATCACCGCAATCTTTGCTTGGAACTAGGGGCAATGATGTTGCTGAATACCACTAAATCGATATTGCAGATTTCTCTCGACGCCGGATATTCAAATGGCGAAAATTTTTGCAACGCGTTTAAAAAACGTTACGGTATTTCGCCGAGCCAATATCGTAAACAGAATAAATTGTCAATGCCCAAGGTTTTTTGGAGTGCGCCTGGAGTTCGGTTGTAAAGCTGGACGTATGATACAATCAGACCTGTTCAAACTATGCTGCAGGAGCGTGATCTATCTGAGTTTTACCTTAAAATTCCAACCGATTATCATACTGCTCTCCGCCGTCATCGGCATACTGATGGGACATCTTGGTCTCCCATCATCGGTGATGACATATCTGATTGAAATATTTTTGATCATTCTATTGTTCTTTATATTTTTAGGAGTGGATATCATGGATATCAAGAGGTCGTTTGCGAATATCAGATTCTCGCTGACCTCACTGGCCATCAATTTTATCTGGACGCCAATTTTCGCGTACTCGCTCGGTAAAATATTCCTCGCCGAAAATTTGGACCTGCAGATCGGCTTTCTGATGCTGATGGTGACTCCATGCACCGACTGGTATTTGATCTTCACAGGTATGACGAAAGGCAATGTGCCCCTGGGCTCATCGATTTTGCCTATGAACTTAATACTTCAGATATTGCTGCTTCCGGTTTATCTCTGGATTTTTATGGGCAGCTCGGTATCATTTATACCGACAGCTATGGTCGGCGGCGTCATACTCGTCTTGATTATCCCTCTGTTTTTAGCGAACAGTGTAAAGTTTGTCGTCGGTAAAACTGCAAAGAAGGATTATTTTTATGGCGCAATATCGAGGTATGGCGACAGTATGCAGCTGCTGTTTTTGTGTCTTGCAATCATCGCCATGTTCGCGTCTCAAGGCAAGATCCTACTGAATAATGGGACACTGTTCCTGAGAGTGCTGTTTCCTCTCGTTGTTTTTTTCGCTGTTAATTTTGCGCTCGCCCTGGCTGCGGGGAGACAGTTGCGAATGCCATACAGCGACAGGATATCGCTTCTTTTTACCACCTCCGCGCGCAATTCGCCGATATCTCTCGCGATTGCCGCGATAACATTCCCGGATCGTCCGCTTATATCGCTGACTCTGGTGATCGGCCCGCTTATAGAGCTGCCTATTCTTTCAATTGACTCTAACATTTTAAATAGAATGATGGCAAAACACGACGCGTCCTCTATCGATAAATAAACCGGCACATCTCATTAAGGCTAAAACATGTTCACATAACTTCATATTCTCTGATACAATCATCAAGTACATGATAAATATGCCGACTATCGCAGGGACGTGTCGCTGGACACCGCCGGAGGGATGATTTTGCGGGGACTCTTGATTCTGATTCTGATACTTATAGCCATTTTTTTTATGATGCCCATCATACTGGGGGTCTTTCTGGTCCTGATCTGCACAGCTTTCGTATTCATCCTGCTGGCGCGGCTTGGCCTGCTTCCGGCCGGATCGTTCAAGACCTACACCTACACATACTCTCCTTTTGAGACACAGGACAGTGTAAGAGAGGGCAGGCATAGCAGAAAAAACATCAATTTCGAGGATGAGGAGAGGGATTGGAGAGAGAACCGCGACGGCTGGTACGGGTCAGCACAGGAGGGGGAGATAATAAACCTCCCCGAGACAGCCCTCAAAAAAGACGACGACCCGGATTCACAAGCGGGATAGCCGGATAAACTCAGGTCGGAAGACGCGCATCTGAGTCAACCCTCTGTTACGTGCCTGTAGCCGCTCTCCTTGCCCGACATCTCTCGAATATCGATCTTTCCCACCCATACGCGGCTATGGTTCTCCTCCGTCAGGTCGTCGTGCGGACCGTCATACTGCCTCATTATCATGGCAAGAGCGTAATTTTTCAGTGACAGCTCCATTATCTCCGAAATGTCGCCAAAACCCGTGACGCTTCTGTACTTCATGCTGAATTTCGAGCCGATTTCATGACGAAAGAGCTCGGCGTCGACGTAGACGTTGAACGAGACGCGAGGGTTTTCAGCAATCAAATCGTTCTTCAGCCCGCTACCAGCACCGTGAAGATAAATCACTCCGTCCTCGTAGCCATACCCCATCGGAACTACATAGGGTTCTCCTCCTAAGGAGCATAGAGCTATGGAGATCACCCGACCTCGCCTGATCACATCCTCCATCCAGGCTTTATCCTGAACCCGCTTATCATGTCTTCTCATCTCTCTGTCGTTGAACGCCACTACAATCACTCCTTTATGGGATCAATGATTCCTCAAATTTTAAAAGAAATCTTTTTGTACTCAGCCTCAGTACGCATGGATAAAAAATTTCTTGGCTGTAAATCACAGAACAAAGTTCTCTCCCTCTCGTCCAATTCATCGTCTGAGAGCGCGTGTATCATTATATAAAGATTATATGGCCAGGTGTAAGGCAAATTACCGTCCACCACATATCTCAGATAACAGTGGCTGGCCCAGGGGCGGTCCGTCACGGCGACTCGCGCCGCCAGTGAGACCTCGGCCTCGCTCAGACGCGACATGTCCCAGGCCGTGAGGCTGTTGGCCATCCAACCGGCTCGGTTGTGATTCAGTGACGCGCCTATCCTCCGAAGAATCCCCTGTTGAAAGAGCCGTTTAGCTTCATCCAGGATAATCCGCTCCCCCGACTCCCCTAACCCCATCAAATCCGCAATGAGCGCGTATGGACGTCCTGAAATATCGAAATTATTCTGCAACGCGCGCGCTATATTCATCTGTCCGGCACTCAGCGATACTCTGTCACCCGCGTCATCGCCCGCGTCAAAACACGAAGCCCCGGCTTCGACGGGAGCAAAAGAGGGGCGCAGCTTTATTCGCTCTCTTACGCCCAGGGCTACAAACTTAAGCCCTCTCTCCCGAAGCGAGCCGCCAATCGCGCTCGCAGCGTCATCACCATCGAGAATTGCGGTGAACCAGAGGCCGAGGGAGTGACGCCTGGCATAACTGTGCGTGACACAGCCCATGTTCCCCACAAAGGAGACGACCTCGGGCTTCTTGTCGCACGGCAGTTCGACCCCGAACAAATATCCCTTCAGCCCCACGCGCCTGAAATCGAAAAACGCGCCGAATCGCCGTATATAGCCAGAATCAAGCATACCACGCGAAATTTCAAGAACTCTCTCCTCGGAGAGCCGCGCGCTCTGCGCAACATCACGAAACGGCATTTGCACAACCTTTAGCCCTGCTTCAAGCGATGAAGCCACCAACGCAAAATCCCGTTCACATAACCTCGTGCCGATGCCGATATCATAGCCAATCATGCTATACCGTCCCTTGACCGCAGTCAAGCATGGCGCACGATTCAGCGTTACGCAGGTTAAATAACTCCAGTCGGCCCGCGCATATATTACGAGACCGCCAGGAACAAGTCCCGCACTCGGACGAGACCTCACTATGACGCCGCGTATGGCCCGCGATCCATTTCAACTCAGGCCACCTGCCCAGAGGACGATCCCACGCGAATTGATTTGGAAACACCGTCCCATCCCACCTCACGGAGAGTATTCCAGGTGAACAGCCGGACGAGGCTCGCGTCAGAAGACCGGCGGCATCAGGCAATCGGCTGTCATTGCGCTCTAAAAGATATTTATATATTCTCACGCTGTCCGACGCGTCTCCAACCGTCAGAATTTCAAGAGGATCTCTTCGGGACACGTTGCGGCTTATTTCATCCGCCCACTCTATTATCCTGCCGACAGCAGACGAAGCCTCGCCCCCAGTCGGAGTGAGCGAGTCGTCACTCGCTCCGCGACCGGATGGTATGAAGTGGTAAAAGCAGACTCTTGAAATAGGGAGACTCTCAGCCAAGTTGAATATATCAGGCAAATATGGCAGCAGCGGGCGGGCTAAAGTGACTCTCAGCCCGACTTTCACACACATCGAGGCAAGGAGATCGATGGCCTCCACCGACGCGCGGAAAGCGCCGCTCGACCCCCTAAACAAGTCGTTGACCTCACACGGACCATCTATACTGACGCCGGCATATACAAGCGCGTGAGACATCCTGCGTGCCGCGTCACGATCAATAAGAGTTCCGTTGGTCGATAGAGTTACCCGCATACCATAATCATAAGCCATAGATAAACGCGAAAAAAAATCCGGGTGGGCCATAGGCTCGCCACCTGACAGAAGCAGACTGGGCGGACGAAATTTTTCAAGCATCGCCAGAAACGCGCGCGCATCGTCGTTGCTCATATCCGAAGTCTCTCTGCCGTTCGGCTGAGCGGCGTAACAGTGCCGGCACATGAGGTTGCAGCGACTGGTAAGATGCCAGACGATAACAGGAGAACTCGACACTTTTTTCTCTGAATATCTCAGCGCGTCGCCTGGGAACGAAATTTTATCCGAAGAGAGGAGTTTTGAGATGTTTATCAATTTGTCAATCAGTCAAGGCCAAAGCGCCAACCGCAGGCAGGATCTCGGGAACGCATCAAACTCACGCGCCAGTGTGAGCAGCGCCCACGATTATGGCTTGACGAGTTCGGCCAGCGCCGACATGTGTAAATCGTACGACGTCCTGGAGAAGCAGACAAGACGAACCTCGTCAATCACGCTCATGGGGTCGGCGGACTCGTTACTCTCCAAAAAATCACACACTGCCGCTACGGCGATACGAGCCGCATCCCTCCCCGGATAACCGTAGACTCCGGTCGATATAGCCGGGAATGCCAGGCTTTTTGCGTGAACCTTGACAGCCTCCTCCATGGAGCGCCTGTATGCCGACGCCAACAGCTCCGCTTCGCGCGTTCCGCCGCGCCACACAGGACCGACAGTGTGTATCACCCATTTCGCGGGAAGTCTGTATCCTCTCGTCACCCTCGCGTCACCCGTAGGACAGCCTCCGATAGTTCGGCACTCGGCCAGAAGTTCGGGGCCGGCGACCCTGTGGATTGCGCCGTCCACTCCGCCGCCGCCAAGCAGGCTCTCGTTTGCGGCGTTGACTATGGCGTCAACATGTTCTTCGGTGATATCCCCCTCGACTATTTTTATACGAGCCGTGATATTTTTGTCGAATAGTTTCAACGCTCATGCACCTCGCTTGAATGAGATATACGACCTCTACTTTATTTTGATCGGAAGGCGAGAGACAAGAAGAAGCGCGTCCTCGCCGTCCGAATAATATGACTTCAATCTGGAGGAATAAACAAAGCCCATCGACGCGTAGAACCTGCGAGCCGTGATATTGGATGAACGAACCTCCAGACGCATCCGTTTGCAGCCGTTGGAGCGCGATAACTCGCCAAATGCCGCCATCAGCTGAAGCGCCGCGCCATGTCTTCGAAACTCAGGCATTACCGCTAAATTCATCAGATGGGACGTCTCATCCAAAAGCCCAAGAACCCCATAACCCACTATCGTGCGTTTCATGATCGCCTTCATATATATCGCGTTTCCGGGATTATTGAGGTCATACTCTATCAGAAGCTCGCTCCAAGGATCATTGAAACACGCTTCCTCTATAGCGACAAGCGACTTCAGATCTTCCGGAACACAAAAATCAATGTCGACAATCTGCATCTAAATCTGCTAAAAATCTCTGATTATCGTGTCTTCTCTGCCCGCGCCAACTCCGATCAAGCCAACCTTGATGGACGTGCTCTCCTCTATGAAATTAACGTAATCGCGAGCTGCCTGCGGAAGCTCGCTGAACTTGCGACATCCCGATATATTTTCCTTCCAGGAGGGGAGAGTTCTGTAGACAGGTACAGTTTCCCGCAACTTCTCAGCCGAGTTCGAGAATATATCCGTCTCGCTCCCGTTAAGACGATACGCCACACACACTTTCAGCTCATCGAGTCCCGAGAGGACATCCAACTTGGTCAGCGCTATAACGTCCAGCCCATTGACCTTTACGGAGTAGTTCAGAGCCACGAGATCCAGCCAGCCACAGCGTCTGGGGCGTCCAGTGGTCGCGCCGAACTCGGCGCCTCCCTGACGCAATCTTTCACCAGTGTCATTGAGCTCCTCCGTGGGGAAAGGACCTTCTCCCACCCTCGTGCAGTACGCTTTGACGACGCCGATAACCCTGTCTATCCTGCCGGGGCCCAATGCGCCGCCGATGCTGCATCCACCGGCCACACAGCTGGAGCTCGTAACGAACGGATATGTTCCGTGGTCGATATCGAGGAGAGTGCCCTGAGCGCCCTCAAAGAGAACGCTCTTGCCGTCACGGAGGGCATTGTCAATCTCCAATGTCGAATCACCCAGATATGGAGCTATAAACCTGCCCCACTCGCACGCATCCTCATAAATTTCATCAAATTCAAGAGGAGATTCTCTGTAGATCTTTTCGAGTACCGGGTTTTTCTCATTGAGATTCAGCCGAAGTTTTTTTTCAAGGATTTTTGGAGATACGATATCCTCAGCCCTTATTCCGATGCGGTTATACTTATCCACATAGCACGGACCTATCCCCCTGCCTGTCGTGCCTATATGAGAGCCGGAGTCAAGTTTTTTTCTAGCGGCTTCCGAGAGCAAATCCAGTTTTTTGTGATACGGCATTACAATGTGCGCTCCACAGCTGACGACGAGTCTTGTGCCGATCTCTGAAGGAGCGGGAGAGAGCTCGTCGACCTCGCTCTTGAGTTGAGCGGGGTCAAGCACAACCCCGTTGCCAATTACACATATCCGGTTGGGGTAGAGCATTCCCGATGGCAGAAGATGGAAAATATATTTTTTGCCGCCTGCGATGACCGTGTGACCGGCATTCGCCCCACCCTGGTATCTCACAATAACATCCGCATTGCCGGCCAGAACGTCCACAACGCGCCCCTTGCCCTCATCTCCCCACTGTGCGCCCACAAGCGCTTGCACTCTATTTTTCATCTGTTATCTCCTCCCAGTAACTCCATCAACTCCGGCAGAGTTACAAATCTTATTTCGCTAACACCCTTCACTTCGAGTTTCCCTGCCTTGAAATCTTCAAAAAAGGCCACTGTATCCGGCCTAAGGTGGCAAATCGCTATGGCGCTCCCATGTTTTCGGGCTATAGCCACGATTCTTGCCACTTCCTCCGATATGCGCAACCGATCAGGTTCATTGTCAAGAAAATGTGAGTTTTTCGCGGCTGTCAATCCGTTTTGAGAGGCGGATTCATACGCAACTGACTTTGGAGATGTCCTGCTGTCCAGGAAAAACATGTGTCTGTCAGCCAGTTCTTCCATAATCGGACGCATCACCTCTGGGTCCTCCGTTGCCTTGGACCCCCTGTGGTTATTGATCCCATAGGCGCCCGGAAGAGAATCCAGCATGGAAACGAGCGATGCCCGTATAGCCTCTGGCCTCATACCGACTCCTATTCGGTAGTAACCTCTTTCGCCGGCCTTGCCATCAGGATCTCCCCTTGCCTGCATCGGAACGTGAACAAGGAAAGGCACATCCTTCGAACGCAAAAGTTCCGCAGTCTCCTCACTGTACCTGAGATGTGGAATTATAGACCATGTAAGAGACAAGTCAACGGACAGCAGACGGCGCGCAAGCGCAATGTTTCCGCCGCAGTCATCCACAACCACAGCCAGCACCGGTCTCATATCGGTCGATGGCGTCTGACTCGGTATGGCTATGGCAGGCGCCATCGGCTCACGGGATACGACATCGCTCCAAATCGATACAGCCGCTGCGGCGCCGCTCGGCACAGGTTCCTTCAAGTACCGATAATCGCGGTATTCATCCCCCGTTGGACGTCCCGCGACAACACATGCCGCGCCCATAACGACTCCTAGCAGCACCGTCAACACAAGGATTTTATGTGAGAAAAAACCTTCTCTCTTATGCAGGCTGCTATTGTGACGTCTTATAGTGATCCCTCGCAGGCAAAATCATCATACTCTGCCGAATTATCCTTAAATATCCCCTCCGCTATCCGAGAGCATAACGTTTTTCATAACGCCCAAAGCCTTTTGAAGCTGTTTATCCTCTGATCTCACAAGAGATGAACCTTCTATGACATAATCCGGCAGCAACCCCTTATGATCGATGACCTTTCCGGACGGAGTCGTGTAGCGGGCTATTGTTATATACATACCCGCATTGTCAGGGAGCGGGAAGAGTGACTGAACCAATCCCTTGCCATAGCTCTTCGTTCCCACGAGCGGACCGCGTTTGTGATCCTGTATTGCTCCGGCCACTATCTCGGATGCGCTCGCGCTGCCCTCGTTTATGAGCACCACAAGCGGCAGATCAGTGGCAAGCCCGCGCTCCGCATAGAGTGATTCGTCATATCGATTGACGCGCCCCTTCATACTTACCACGAGACCTCCATCGAGAAACTGTGAAGCCACTTCTACCGCAACGTTAAGCAATCCGCCGGGGTTGTTTCTCATATCCAGTACGATACCCTCCGCATCGTTGCTGGTGACCTCGCGTATAGCGTCCACCAATTCGATAGCGGTCTTCTGATGAAAATTATTGAGCTTTATATACCCTATCGAATCCATCATTTCGGCGCGGACGGTCTTGATGTTTATCACCTCGCGCGTCATATCGAACGACTTAAGCTCCTCCTCGCCGGAGCGCCTCATCCAGACCGTCACCGAAGTGTTTGGCGCGCCTCTCAGTATTTTAACTACCTCTCCCTGATCCATACCGATAACGACCTGATCGTCGATCTTGACGATCTCATCCATAGGTTTGACTCCCACTCTTTCCGCCGGCGTCCCCTCTATTGGGCTTATCACCAGCACCTTGCCCTCACGCTGACCGATATACATCCCAAGACCGCCGTACTCCCCCTCCATCTCCAATCCCTCTTCACTGAGCTGTTCGGGGTCGACAAATCTGGTGTATGGGTCATCAAGCGCAGCAACCATACCCTTCATTGCGCCAAAGAAAAATTTCTTCTCGTCAGGCATGCTCTCATCGTTGACGTGAAACAGCTCAAGGCTGGCCCTCGCCTGTTTCATTATCATCAAATTATGTTGTGAGAACGGCAGAAGGCGCGCCCATTCATTAGCGCTATCTGAAGCCCCAGAGGCCACTATTGCACTTACAAAAAAAACGCCGATCAATACCCCTATAAATATATCTCTTAATCTTTTAAACATATACTATCGCCGACCTTTGTTTTATATTATACAAGAGCTTACTGCAAGTACTTCATCGGGTTTGTGGTATTTCCATTCACCCGTACCTCAAAATGAAGATGGTTTCCGGTCGCTACCCCAGTGGAACCTACACGCCCTATTTTATCGCCTGTCTTGATTTTTGCGTTCTCCACAGTGTCTATTCCTGACAGATGCGCGTAGACTGTGGTCAAATCACCGCCATGATCGAGAATAACAACCTGCCCATATCCTCTCAGCCAACCTGTGTACAGCACTTCTCCGTCGGCCGCTGCCCTGACAGGATCTCCCCGATTACCATCTATATCTATTCCCGTGTGCGTGGTCTTAGTCTTAAACACGGGATGTATGCGAGACCCGTAATTACTCGTGATCTTGCCCCTAAGAGGCCACGCTAGCTTGCCTCCCTTATAATATATCGGCGTCGAAGCGCTGTTTGCCTCTTTCTGCATTCTCTTCTTAGCGGCAAGCAGATCGTTTACCTTGCCTTTCAACTCGTTGGACGCCTTCAGAAGCTCATCCTGCTCAGCCTGAAAGAGAGCCTTGTCCTTGCGAACCTGCTGAAGGAGCTTGTTTCTCTCCTGAGAAGTACGCTGGATGGCGACCTTCTGCTTTTCAAGCTCCTTATTTCTGTTCTCCAGATCCTGCTTTTGTTTTTCCAGATCGGCCTTGGCAATGTCAAGGGCCTTCTTCTGAATGGTCAGTTCCGATATAAGCGATTTATCCTGCTCGGCTATCCTGGCGAGTAAGTACGAAGTAGAGAGCGCGTCCTGGGTTCCGGTCGCGGACATAAAGAGGCTGAATTCAGCCGCTCCTCCGTATTTATACATTGCCACCATGCGTCCGCGGAGGAGATCTTTCGCCTTTTCTATTCTCCTCTCGATATCCAGAATTTGAGCAGCTGTATCGATAAGTCTGTTGGCCACCTGGTTGCGCCTCAACTCTGTGACGTTGAGCCGCTGCTCAGCCTCAGCCAATTGGTTGCTCAATTTTGAGATGTCGTTTATAAACTTATCCTCTTTTTTCTTGGCATCCTTCAGTTTCTTGTCGTTATCCTTGATTTGAGTGGCCATCTTCTTGAGCTGTTTTTCTTGATTTATCAGCTCTTTCTCTATATCAACCTGTGACTGAGGCGTGGCCGCATAAAGCGTTACAGTGGTAAGAGATAACGCCAACGCAAATACAAAGATGCACACTACTTTTAAAAATACATTCGATTTGTCACACACCATAATCATAATCTCCTTTCTCCGGGACAAAACTAAAAGTGTCACAACGGCCTCATGGCTCTCCTTGTAAATGTCTCGACCGCCACCAGGCTCGCAATGAGGCTCACGGTAGCTCCGGCGCCAACTAATATCAGACCCAACTGAAACACGACGCTGCTTCTCTCGAGAAACGGCAGAAACGGCATCAGCTCATGCAGACGAGCTATAATTCCATTATAGCTGAAGGCCAAGAGAATACTCGCTCCCAGTGAGCCGACACCTCCCAGTATCACTCCCTGAAAAACGAATGGCATAGCGACGAAAGTGGGGGTGGCGCCCACCATTAACATTATCCCTATTTCCTCCTCCTTCGAGTACACGGCAATCCTTATCGTGTTGAAAAGCACGACAGCGCTTGCGGTTATTGCGATTATCAGCATCGCAAGCGAGAACTGCCCTGCGAATTTAGAGAATTTGGAGAGTTTCTCAGCCAGATTGCCGGCATAAACTATGTCCTTAATTTGAGTTATGCCCGTCAGGCCCATGACCACCGACTCGACGCTGTCCGCCCTGTCGACCCATACCTCCAGGCTCGACGGCAGAGGATTATCGCCAAGCAGCGTCAGCACATCCGCCCAATCCGGTATACGCTGTTTGAGTCGTTCCAACGCCATCTCCTGCGTTATTATCATGACTTTTGTAACGTGATCTATCTTAGCTACAGCCTGAGCGGACTCATCATAACTCGCATTCGGAGCGAGATACGCTTGTATGGAGAGTTCACCCTCCAGAACATTCACTATATGCCTCGTGTTTAAAACTAAAAGGACGCTGGCGCCTATCAGATAAAAAACCGCCATCGATGTGAGTATGGTAAGGAATGCCAGCCCCCAGTGTCTCAATATCAGACGGGTACCATCGCGGAGGGCATACTTAAAGCTCCCCATCGAGATTATACCTCCCTCTCTTTTCGTCCCGCACCACGCGACCCGATTTTATGCCGACAACACGCTGTCTGTACGCATCCACAAGATATTGATTGTGCGTGGCCATTATAACTGTCGTACCCAGCGCGTTTATGGACACGATAAGCTGCATTATCTCCTCGGCAGTATGCAGATCGAGGTTGCCGGTCGGCTCGTCTGCCAGCAGAACAGACGGAGAGTTGACTATAGCGCGGGCAACAGCCACACGCTGCTGCTCCCCTCCGGAAAGTTGAGGCGGATACAGAAAACGCCTGCGCCAAAGATTTACCTGGTCCAATATCTCGCCGGTGCGCTCCTTGACCTCCCTGGGAGGAGCTCCCAGAACTTCCAGCACGAAAGCAACATTTTCAAACACATTGAGATGCGGAAGCAGACAAAAATCCTGAAATATAATGCCAATATCCCTTCTAAATATTGACAGGTCAACCCTGCTTATCTTACGAAGGGAAAACGATCCAACTGTAATCTGCCCCCTTGTGGGCGCGACCTCTCTGGTGATGCAGCGAAGCAACGTGGTCTTGCCCGATCCCGTCGGACCGACAAGATAAACGAATTCGCCCTTCGGTATTTCAAGATATACATCCTCGAGAGCTGTTATATCAGGATAAAAAACCTTGCTGACCCCGGAAAAACGAATGTCCATAGTTACCTCCTACGCATAGCCCAGACCTGAATTACATTATGCACTATCTCTCTGTGCGTCAAGCCGTAATACTCCTGTAACTCCTCCGGCGTACCGCTCTGTCCGAAACTATCCTGGACAGATACGCTTCGCACCGGGACGGTATAGCTGCGGCACAGACACTCAGTAACCGCTCCGTATAGTCCGCCTATATTAGTATGCCTCTCCGCCACCACACAACATCCCGTTCTTCTCACCGACGCGAGCAGCGTCTGCTCCGGGAAGGGCTTTATGCTGTAGCAGTCTATAATCTCCGCGTTGATACCCTGCTGAGCAAGCACCTTTGACGCTTTTAACGCCTCGGACACCATTATGCCGACTGAGCATATCGTAACTCCGTCACCCTCGGTCAGCAGTCTTGCTCCGCCAATGTGAAAGTCGGAATCATCCTCCGCGTAAATGTCGCACACATCGGAATAACTAAGCCTGATATAGGCCGGACCATCACATGACAACAATGATCGCGTCAAAGAATACGAGCTTCTCCTGTCCGCCGGAGCAAGCACTGCCATATTGGGTAAAACACGCATCAGCGCAAAGTCCTCGCATATTTGTCGGGCAGCCCCGTCCTGATCCAGCACATCTCCACCATGCACTAATGATAACACTACTTTCAAATTAGGGATAACAACAGAAGCTCTTATCTGTTCATATCCACTCGCAATTAAAAGAGGGTTGAAGGGAGCTGTCACAAAAACCCTATACCCTCCCAACGCCAGCCCTGCTGCGGTCAATATGATATCCTGCTCCGCAGAGCTTACCTTCAGAGGACGCGGCGACACCGCCGAAGATTCTCTCCCGTTCTCGAGAAAGACGACATCGCAGCACTCACCCGCTATCTCCCGTATGGCGTCAATATATCCAATGTAACTGCTTCTTGCAATATCGCTCATTGTTCAAAATCTATGTCGCGCGATTTGCTCTCAAGACGCGCCAATACGCTATCTATGTCGTCATTTGACAGAGGCTGCGCGGAGTCGCTGACGCAATAGGATGGAATGCCGCCCACTCCGCAGTCGGTCGTATGAGCAATCAGCGCTTTCGGGAATGTCTTTTCACAATCCATTTCACCAAAAGCTCTCTCGATGGATGAAAAATCATGACCATCAGCCTCCCGCACAACCCATCCAAGCATCTCCAGCCTGCGTCTTATGGATTCGTCCTGTGATTTGGAATCCACTATGAGCACGAGGTTTCCGAGGTGGTCGGATACTGCGGCGGAAATCGACTCCCACACACCCCCAGCGCCCATCTCATAATCTCCCATCAGACAAAATACTCTTGACGTGATATCGCTCAGACGGAGGGCCAGACAAAGCCCGGCGGCAATACCGATCCCCCCGCCCAAAACTCCGCTTGGCGCATCTACTCCCGGCGTCCTGATATCAGGATACCCCTGAAGCATGGCGCCAAGACGGCGATAACTCCAGAGCTCCTCCCTGTCAAAAAAACCGAGTCTTGCAAGACACGCGTAAAGAGCGGAGGTGACATCCATCTTGCTCAAAACGAACCTGTCCCTCTCCGGTCGATTGCGCACTTGAGGATAAACAGCCATATACTCCCAATAAAGATACACCAGCAGATCGACCGATGCCAGCGATGGATTGAGCCCTCTCGCGCGCGCCACACCGACCATACGGACAACATCCTTGCGCGCCTCGAGAGCAATTTTTTCAAGTTCACGTGTTCTCGAAATATTCATACTATTCCCCCAGAACTCTACGCAATCCAATGTCAAAATGGCTTGTCACCAGCAAACTTACACTATCACGTTTTCTTTTATCTTGAAAATGCGAGTTTGTCAATAACTGCTTTACGTCAAAGTTACTGTAAAGATCATCTAAACTCAGAAGTCGTACCCCCCAATCGCGCGCAAAACAAGCAACCTTTGGGTCATATGCGGACATAACCAGCCTCAGTCCCATAAGAACCGATAAAATTCCGAAATGCAACCTCATGCCCACAGCCACACGCGCGCGTTTTGCGGCAGACGCAAAATCATCCATAGTGGCAACCGTTATGATCTCGCCTTTTGGAAGATCGCCGGACTCCTGAAATTTTTTTATCTCGAGCTCGTCATCTGGGGACATGGCCGCGTACAAGAGCTCCATCCCAGATGAACCGCACATCCGCGCCACTTTAATGACGGCTTGTTCGCAATCCGCCGCGCCGTTTTGGGGCCGTATATTAACCAACACAGCGCCCGAGTCGCAAGGTGGTATCTCCAAAACCGGAAGCGCAAATACAAGGTCCGGCATGACCTCCGGCGATATATTCATGGACTTCAGCGCATCGAGCGACGCTTCATCCCGCACTGCCAGATATACACAACGCGAAAGAGCGTCCCGCGCAAGATATTTTGCGAGCCCTCCATAGAGCGGACCTACGGACTGACCGAGCGCCCATACAGGACGAGACTTCCAAACAGCCATCCGCACAAGGCCCCAATAGTACATGCATGAGCGCGCGCTGCTGGCATCCTGAAACAACCCGCCGCCAGCCAGAAGCAGTGAGCGGGACATATTTAACGCCTTTGAGACTGACGGTACGCTCCACCTGTCAAACGCTCTTATCCCAAGGTTTCTCTCCGACAATTTTGGGTTGCCGGACAAAATCGCGATTTTGTCCGGCGATACGCCAAGCTCTGAGAGATTCTTCACCGCTGAATACGCAAGTAATTCATCGCCCAAGTTGGCGAAACCAAAATAACCCGCAAGTAAAACGTCATATACGGCATCGCTGAAACGCGACTTCATCAGTCAAAAAGCGTCCTGCCGCCTATTTTCCAGATCGGAACCACGATATAATCCATGAGTATCAGAACTACAAAACCGACCACTATCCCCAGCCACCATCCGTTGACAACACGAACTACGGTCAGCGGAAGCAGCGTGTGGAAGTGGGTGAATGTATTCAACGCCGACGAATACGCAAGGGACGCGCCTATTCTTAAAACCTCTCTGTAGTGAATCGCCCAGTTTCTCCTCCTTAAAATATAATAAATGAAAATACATGGGTAACCGACGAGAAACTCCTTCGTCCTGGGTCTTATCCATAATATCCGCTCGAGCATATCGCGGGCGTGCGCCTCCCAGCCGGGAACAAAGGAGACGTTGTCGCTCCGTATCGTCATTATGACAGCGCCAATCATGAGTATGCCCACAAGCGCCAACTCACCCCACACCGGGGGACGCGAGAGCATATCCCTCATGGACTCAGGATGAATCCGCCTCTTGAGATCATTTGCAAGAACAAGAACGGGAGGAAGAAGCAGCGTCAGCTTGACTCCTGAAAATGGAGTAAGACGAAGCATTGAAGTGGTAGTCCCGTAAAAAGCGGCGACTGTGAGACCGCCGGCCAAAACTATCAAGAGACCTGCAAGCATTCCCTCAAAAAGTTTTTTATAGCGATCGAGCGCCCAGAGCACGGCTTCCGTAGCCACAAGCGCTGAGCATAGACCTCCAAGCAGCCGTGAGACTATGGATATTTTCCACACTGCAAGACCAAGCGCCGCCGCACAAATGCAGATAAGAATCAACTCGGCGTAAGAGACTTCTCTCGATGCCGTGTTTGTATACCTTCGAACATAGGACCACAGAGTGACGAGGAATACGGCCGCCAGAGCTATTGCGGCTAATATTGACGCCCTGAACATGGGAATGGTATCCGGCCATCCCGATGTATAGCCTTTCATATAAAGTGAATCCCGGATGCGCTCCGCATCCTCGAGGAATGGAGCGAGCTTTCCGACGCTGTATAGCTCATACGGACGAAGCAGTATAATCCTTATCGAGCGTTCATGCGCGGCGCGCACCATCCTCTCCACTACCTGATCACGAGTCATTCTGCGGGATATCAGCTCGTCTTTGACGAGGCTGTGCAACGGCAGTATGGATGGACGAACTGCGGACAAGAATTCGGACATGCCTATCTGCCTGACAAACTCAGCCTGCGCTACTGTTATGCCAAGCTCCTTCAGCACACGCGCAACCGGTCCTATATCCGGATATCCGGCAACAATCTGTCCGGCGGGAACCACGCTCGCGATGAGAGGATATTTATTCTTCAGCCATCTGATGCTTTCCGCAGTGCGCACTCCGTCAACGCCAGGCGCTGGAGCAGGACGATACAGAGACACGGCTTGAACTTTCTCCGCGAATTCAAGAGCCGAGAAATCCGGCAGGACTCCAGCGTCAGACAGCTCGTCAAGTGAGTTTGGCAGCACTATAAGGGTGTTCGACGCGAGGGCTCGTATGAGCGCGCCCTTCGTGCGAATACGCAGAAAGTCGATTACGTCCTTAAGATTCGAATAAGAATTGTCAATAAGCAGAGCGGCACTGTCAAGGGGCGCTTCAATGCCGTTTCGCACAGCCGCCGGATATGACGCCAGGGGACCATAACTCAGCGGCGCCACGCCAGAAGCCAGGTCCTTTCCGGTAAATTCAGCCGCCGTTATTCCTATAACTCCCCGCTCACGCATCTGAGCAAAAACGGCCTCCGGATTCTCCCCTGCCTGTCTTGACAGCAGGACGAGATCCCTGTACTCGATTACGATGGCGACAACCCTATGCCGTCTTTCCACGACAAGACGCCGAAAAAGATCACCGCCGGACAACAGAACCGCGATTAGCAGCGTTACCCAGAAAAACCTTTCCATTGAACAAAACGGGCGCTTCGGCCTGTCCTTCGCGTAACCTAGGGTTACCAAATGACCAGATCTGTCGTCATGTTCTCTGCCTCTGATGGGATTTTCCGCCTCGGCATTGTCGCTCTCCTTATCCTCCCATATTATTGGCATACCGCAACCCACCTCCATTCACCGACAACAAATCGGGCATATGCCGCTCTAACATCCTCCTGAGTCTGAAGACAGGAAGACCGACCACATTGTAGTAACACCCGTCTATACGCTCTATCAGCAGTGCGCCCTTTCCCTGAATAGCATAGGCTCCAGCCTTGTCGTCACCGCCTCCGGACATGGCAAATTCAACGATATCCTCATCAGTCAACGACCCGAAAGTCACGCTGGTAGTCTCAACTCCTCTCTCCAGAAGTAAATCTGATACTGCCAGTGCGACTCCCGTATGAACTAAGTGCGTCCTGCCATTGAGTATGCGAAGCATTCTCAGTGAATCGTCCCTGTCCAATGGTTTGCCAAACGCCGAGCCATCCACATCTACAACTGTATCCGCGCCCAATGTGACGCGCCCTGGATTTTCTTTTGAGACAGACAATGCCTTGGCGCAGGCCAACCTGACCGCCATCTCGATCGGAGTCTCACCGCAAATTGGACTTTCGTCGACATTGGGGCTAACAGTGTCGAAAGCGCATTCAAGAGAAAGTAAAATCTCCCTTCTGCGAGGGCTGTCAGATGCCAGAATCAAACGTCCATTCATCAGCGTATAAAAAGCAGTCCGACAACTCCGCCAACCAGGGTTCCAAGGTTCATCTTAAGCGCAAAGTCAAAACCAAAACTTAAAACCAAAAGATCCACCTCTTTCACTCCAATTTTGAAGTCCACTATATTTTTAAATATTGGCGCTGTTGAGCTGAAATGTTGAAAAAAAATTCCCAACAATGTGCCAAATATCACACAAGCCATAAAAAGCAACCACTTCGGCGAGGAAATCTTTGCAGCCGGGAGAGCCATATATATTATCACACCCCTATTATTGAGTATACTGCCGATACGCAGCCAAGCACCGCGCAGTACAAAAAGAACAGCCACCATTTGTCACTGGTAACCAGCCTTCGCAGTAGGACAAGGGAGAAAAAACCCGAAACAAAGGCAACTATCGACGCAAGGAACCAATCGGAGGGCAGCGCGTTTACAAACTCCAGATAGCCGCCTAGTTCCCTGGCCTCGAACAATGCCGCTCCTAATATGGCGGGAATCGAGAGCAGAAACGAAAACCTGAAAGCCTCATCCCTCGATAAACCGGAAAACAAGCCTGCCCATATCGTCGTGCAGGAGCGGGATATACCAGGCAGCACGGCAAATCCCTGGACAAAACCAACAAATGCTCCGTTCTTTATGCGAACAGGGTGATTACTCACCTTCAGGAATTTTGCCGACAGCAGAAGAAGAGCCGTGATCCAAAAATCCCCCCCGAGGATCAGCATATTACTCGACGCGTCAGATATCAAAGGCTTCAAAAATATCGCTATTGGCACAGTCATGCATGAGCCGACTATCACAGCCCATCCAAAACGCCAGCCATCCCATCTCCTCGCGTTTGCGTTGACAAAACCATAAAGCCATTCAACCAGAAGCGACGAGATATCCCGGAAAAAATATATCAACACCGCCATCAGTGTTGAAACATGCAAAATCAAGTCGAATGCCAGGCTCAAATCTCCGCTTCCCATCAAGATCTTGGCCAACGCCAGATGTCCGGAACTGCTGACGGGAAGGAACTCAGTCACCCCCTGCAGCAAACCTAACAGAATTACTTCAGCGTCCATTATTCATTTCACCGCCTGTTTAGTATGGATCTTCCGTATATCTTTGACAATATAAGCGATGTTATGAGCATGGTCGCCTACCCGTTCAAGATTGCTCAATATGTCGATAAAACCAACCCCCACGTCGGGCTGGCATTTGCCGCTATTGAGACGTTCTATATGACGAGCGCGCAGCACTCGTTCCATCTGATCTATCTTTGGCTCGAGCGCCAGAACCTCGTCCGCCATGCCCGAGTTCTCTGTCTCAAGCGCCTTTACGCTCTTCTCCACAGCCTCTATAACCAAGTCGAACATCTCACGGCATTCCCCCAACGCCTTATTGGAAAATTTCTGTTTTTTTTCAACCATGGTCTGCGCCATTTCAGCAAGATTTTCACCGTGGTCCCCCATGCGCTCCACATCACTGACACCGCTCACGCATGAGTTCAAAAGCATGGAGAGATCGTCGGAGTGCACCTTCTGTCCGACTTCTGTAGCATACTTTACAATTTCGTGTGTCAAATGGTTTATCGTCTTCTCAGTCAAAAACACATCCTGAATAGCCTTGGTGTTCCTTTCGAGTATTATCCTGTAACAATCCCTGAGCATTCCAAGCGCTATTTCCCCCAGCCGGACCATTTCCTTCCTGACCGCGTCCACACCGGCGGCTGGAGATACCTCTATCAGATTAGGGTTGAGGAAACGAGCGCCCTGCTCAGTTATAGCAGTGGACGCTCGTTTGCCGTCCGGGATGATCTTCTTTATCATCGCCGTATAAGGCTCCACAAACGGCAAAAATATCAAGGTGTTCATGACGTTAAACATACTGTGAGAGTTTGCGACTTGACGAGCGATGTCCGATGACGTCCATGAGACCACGGCAGCATACTGACGAAGGAATATCATCATTATGACTGCCCCCAATACATTGAACATTACGTGGGCTGTCGCTGCCTGCTTTGCGGCTCGGTTACCGCCAATAGAGGCCAGAACAGCAGTGATGGTCGTTCCGATATTGTCGCCGAGGATTATCGCTATGGAGGTCTCCAGCGATAAGAGTCCCTGAGACGCCATGACCATCGTAAGGCCCACAGTGGCGGAGCTGGCCTGGATTAGCATGGTTACTCCAGTCCCCATCAATAGCCCCAGCCACGGATGGTCATTCACACTTTCAAACAGATCCTGGCTGTTTCTGAGAAAGCTCATCGACTGCTGCATCATTCCCATACCGATGAATAGGAGAGAAAACCCGACAAGCCCGACTCCTGCCTGTTTCTGCCTCGAACTGTTTCCGAAGATTGCGAGAAGCGCACCGGCAATGGCGGCTATTATCGAATATTCCTGAATATTAAAGGCAATCAACTGGGCGGTTATTGTCGTTCCTATGTTAGCGCCCATTATCACCCCAAACGCCTGTGACAGGTTCATAAGTCCGGCGTGCACGAAACTCACGACCATAACAGTAGTAGCGCTGCTGCTTTGAATTATCACCGTGACCAGAGCTCCAACCAGGACACCCTTAAATCTGTTGCCGGTAAGAAACGCCAACAGCCGACGCATGTTATCGCCGACCAAGTCCTGTATAGCGTCTCCCATGGTCTTGATCCCATAGATGAGCAGCGCCACGCCGCCAAGTAATTTCAATACATCTTGAATAGACAAGGTTCTGTCACCCTCTAACAAGAATATTTATATAGCGCGCTTACAGCAGGCTCTATATAACTTCAGGTTTTTTCAAATTACCGGCGTTTTTAGCTCCCCTGGGGATCCTATCCCTTCGCTGTTTCCTGGGAGAACCATTATTATGCGGATCTCCGTCAGACTTTTCAACAAAGTTTATAAGCGGAATTATCCCAGGATACGCCCGAAAATTACGGCTAAGCGCCTCGCGGATTCTCCTTCGTATCTCGGTCGGCAGTGACGCCCTGTCAATCGCGCCAGAACGAACGCTCTCGAGCGCGCGCTCCACCGCAAGCTCGACATCAGGCCGCATGTGATCCCTGTCAAGGCCGTATATACTGCCGCGACTGTCTATTTGAGGTTCGACCAGGAGCCTGTATTCTTCATTCAAAACAAGAGAGATTGCTATCAGTCCGCTCTCAGAGAGTTCCTTGCGCTCACGGAGCAGGCTCCCCTCAAATTCGCCGAGCATCACTCCGTCGACAAGCACAGATCCGGAGTTGACCTTAGGTCCAATGCCCACGCGTCCCTGGTCAAACTCCAGAACATCTCCGTTCTGCATGACAAATATGTTGCGCGCGGGTATTCCCATCTCTCTTGCAAGTTGAGAGTGACGCATAAGGTGCCTGTATTCTCCGTGAACCGGCATGAAATACTTTGGCTTAACGAGACTGAGCAGTATTTTCTGTTCTTCCCGCGAGGCGTGACCCGACGCGTGAATGGCGCTTCCCCGCTCATAAATGACGTCGCACCCGCACACAAAGAGCCGATTGACGGTGTTGCTCACCAGCTTCTCGTTGCCGGGTATTGGAGTGGCGGATATCACGACCAGATCCTTGTCTCCGAGACGAATCTGTTTATGCTCCCCCTTGCTCATAAGGACAAGGCCTGAAAAGGGCTCGCCCTGACTTCCCGTAGTAAGCACAACGGTGCGATTCGACGCCAGCCTGTCAGCCTCAGGGGATGTGATGATCAGATCATCCGGTACGTCTATATACCCCAATTTTTTAGCCAGCTCAACATAGGAAAGCATACTGCGACCGACTAAGACCACCTTTCTG
>JAISRE010000132.1 GCA_031273805.1 Synergistaceae bacterium
CGACACGATCAGATATGTCTGGCACTTCTCGCAGGCTTCGGTAACGGACCAAAACTCATGGCATATTGCCGGTGAAGAGTACATCAAAACAACCTACCCAAAATGGCAGAACGTGGCGCCCGAGAACTATTACAGCGAACAAAACGCGAAGCTCGCTGTCGAAGTCGGGACGGATATACTGAAACGTCATCCCGATATCGACCTCATAATATGCAACGATTCGACCTCACTGCCGGGCCAGGCTCAGGCCGCGCGGAACCTGGGACTGACGGAGGCCGACGTCACCATAACCGGATTCGCGTCCCCAAACGCGATGCGCGAATACACCAAGGCTAATATCGTTCGCCGCTGGGGTCTGTGGGACTGCAAAATCCAGGGCGCACTGGGCTGTTACATGGCCTATTACATGGCCTCCGGCAAGAGCGTAAAGGTTGGAGATAAAATAGATGTTCCCGATATAGGAACAGTCGAGATAATGCCCAATACAGTCCTTGACCCGGACGCCTACACGGCGCCCGACTCAGGCGTCGTACTGCTGCCATATCGGACGGAGTTCACAGTCGAGAACGTCGACGAGTATAACTTCTGACTCAAGGTACAATTTTCAGAAAATATATTGACATCGACAAGGAGTAGTTATACCCTATATTTATATCATTATTCTTTGTGGCACACAAAAATAAAAAATTATTAACTGGTCTCAGCTATCCGGCTATCCTTATTTAATGACGGATGTGAGGGATGGATGGTGTTTTTTTAAGGAACCGCTGATTCTTTAACGTCACTCGAGCGTATCGTTTGTTCAAAATTATTCCACAGGGGGGTTTCAAGATGAAGAGAAGTTTTACAAAATTGTTTTACAGAAGGCTATTCGCGCTGATTTCTCTCTCGTTCTTTCTTCTGTCTCCGACGACATCATGGGCCTGTACTTCGGTCATAGTCGGCAAGGACGCATCCGCGACCGGGAATGTCCTCTTCTCGCGAAACGAGGATATCAGCAGTTCTTACGCAAAGAGATTTCTGGTCTACCCAAGGGGCTATTACAAGGCGGGACAGGCTATATCGCTGGATAACTACGGCTTCGTTTTCACCTTCTCGCACGACAGCTACAAGTTCACCGGAACACCTGAGACCTCCAGCAATTGGTACAGCGCCTCCAACCCCAATAATATCCCCGACATATTCGACGAGAGCGGGGTCAACGAGTATGGGCTCGCGATGTCGGCAACCAACACAACCGGATTTAGCGCCGCAGCCAGCAGAAACGACCCGGCGCCCAGCAGAGGTAAGTTCCGCGAGGAAGTTATCACCAGCGTCATTCTGGCCGAGTGCAAGACCGTAGAAGAGGCGCTGAAGCTCACCGAAAAGCTTGTCGAAGAGGTCGGCATCGAGGGTTGCACGTTCATGATAGCCGATCAGAGCGAGGTTTGGATAATAGAGAGCCTGAGCGGACACCGCTGGATAGCGAGCAGGGTCCCGGACGACAGTTTCGCCGTAATAGCCAACGACAAGGTCGTAAACCGCGCCGACCTGGGCGACTTCGCAAATTTCAGGGGAAGCGTCGACTATCTGGCGTTCGCTGAAGGAGCAAACAACGAGAATGAGAATTTTGCCAAGTATCACGCCGACAGTACTCTGGATCTCGTAAGGACGTTCGGCAGCAGCGTGAACAGTTTGAGCAACAGTTCCCGCAGATGGCGCGGGTACGACATGTTTGCGCCATCACTCGGCATCGAGAGAATAGCTACCAACAATACGGATATAACATATGATCTTTACGTCATACCGGACAAAAAGATTGCCCCGTCGGACATAATGCTATTTCAGCGCGACAGGCTGAACGGCACCAGCATGGACTCGAGCGAGAGCAGCACGAGCCCCATCACCACCGTCGCCGGCACAGGCACCATAGAGGGGCACATCTACGAGATGGTGAAGGGCTTCCCCCCGGAGATCGGAGCTCGTTTCTGGCTCGCTATAGGCCAACCGGAGCACTCGGTATATCTCCCCTACTACGGCGCCATTACAGACACGCACCCATACTACAAGAAGGACTTCACAGCCAGAGGATATCAGGATAAAAGCGCGTACTGGGTGTTCGCTGACGTCGCTACAAAAGCCCGCACCAACAGAGAGATGTACGGTACGCCGATACGCGAGTACTGGCGCGCGTATGAGATGAAGCTGTATGACGAACAGCCCGTGATAGAGCGCGAGTTGCTCAGGCTGTACAACGAGGAGGGATTGGACTCGGCGTCCAAGTTCATCACTGACTACACGGTGGCTGTGGCGGACAGGACCTTCGCAAAGGCGGAGAAACTTCGCGCGGCTCTGATCGACCACATAGCCGCGCGCTCCGGGGATCTGTTCGTGGTCCCCGATGACCCGACGGAGAGAGCTAACGATATAACCGCCCTGACAGTCGTCACCACGGAAGACAAAACAGCAGTCGCCAACCTTATGGGCAGCGACTACGTTCTGGTTACCTCCTCTGACGTGATTGACGGCATTGCCACTGGATTCAAACCGATCGAGGAGGCGCCGTCGATCGATGGGTACAGGTTCCTCTCACCGGCGTCCACGATAGATGTCAAGCTGCCCGCAGAGCACGGGGCACTGAAGACGAGGTACGCAATCGACATGGACGCTGCGACATTTGCTGCATACGGAGGAACGATCGAGGACGTCAAGAAAAACCTCACCATAGTGAAGACATTTGCGAGCGCAGGCCCTGTGAAGCTGATCGGACCGGATAGCGACGCACTGGTCTCGTCAGCTCGCGCGTTCGAGCTGGGAATTGCCGGGATATATCCGACCGCCGACGGCGGAGCACACGTGACGCTGGACTACTTCCTGATCGACGGAGAATCAGAGCCACTGTTCGCATACTGGAAGCTCTTCGTCCCGGACGGCAAAACCGACGGACAGCTCATCGACCCGATATGGCTGGCCGCCCCCGTCAAGAGCGAAGAGCCAGAAAAACCGGCAGAGGAACCCGTTATACCTGATGATCCCGGCAATCCCAGCGACCCCGAGACGCCGAAACAGCCCGATTCCTCCGGCAGCGGCGGCTGCGCCGCCGGAACAGGCGCCATCGCGCTGATGATAGCAATCGGAACGATCTCAATCATCAGAAGGAGAACGCGCTAAATTAATTATTGATCATCTCAGGGCCCGACGCATTTTTGTCGGGCCCTTTTGTCATCCCCCCGGTATCTGGGGAACATGTCACATGTCATGATTGCCGATCGCAACGAATAATGAAAATAGAGGCCAATCTATTCCCGTGGTGATATCTTTGCCTTGATTTATAGTACTATATATGGTACTATAAATCAACTCACATGGCGATGTCATCACGATTAAGGATGAAACCCCTCTTAAAGCCATATACGTCAAAGACATTTTGAGCCGAATTTAGAGGAGGAATAGACATGGACGCGCATGACTATATGAAACTACCCTACAATTACATCGTTAAACCAATCGAAGATGAGAGCGGATCGTACTTCCATGCAATCGTCTTGGAATTAAACGGATGCCAGAGCACTGGCGACACCTTTGAGGAAGCGCTCTTCGGGCTGCGCGAAGCAATGAAGGGATGGATTGAAACCAAACTTGAAAACGGTTTTCCTGTTCCGCAACCACTGGATACTGACAAATTCAGCGGAAAATTCGTCATAAGACTCCCCAAAACTCTCCATGCAAAACTTGCACTGGAGGCCGAACTGGAAGGCATTTCCCTCAACCAGTATGCGCTGTATAAATTGAGTGCGCCAATAGCTATCACGCGTACCTGAGAGAGGAGAAAGTTCCCCGGTCGTCCTCTTCCTTCCACCTCTCTCTCTTCTGCGGTCAGCGATCATGGCGTGTTAATAAGCACTTCCATAATGATATTTACAAAAATTCGTTTCATCCACTATATAAATCATGATATAATTTCTCACAACACACAATAATAATTTTCATATATGGTCCGCACTGTGGACTGGAGATCCAACGCGTCCTGGAGATTCGTGTGACGGAGTACACGTGACGCTGGACTACTTCCTCGTTGACGGAGAGTCGTCACCTGTGTTCGCGTTCAGAAAACTTTACGTCCCGGATGGAGTCACCGACGGCAAGCTCGACGACCCCATATGGCTGGCGATTCCGGTCGCGACAGAGGCCCCCGAAGATCCCGGCACACCGGATACTCCAGACACGCCGGACACGCCGGGAAAACCCAGCGACGGCACTGAGAACAACGCTTCCGGCAGCGGCGGCTGTGCAACAGGAAGCGGCGCCATCGCGCTTATGATAGCAATCGGAATGATCTCAATCATCAGGAGGAAAACGCGCTAATTCACTAAGTTGATCGATTAGTACAAGGGTGCCCGACAAAACACATCGGGCACCCTTCATCTTAGTCCTCCGGCTCGAGTTTCAATCGCCCCAGGGCTTCTTTCTGCCGCAGGAGCAGCGACAGACGATACTCCAGCAGTTCGATCTCCTTTATGGCTGCCAGGGCGGCATCTCCATCGTAAAATATCCGCACGATCTCAAGGGTGCTCGCAAGGTAATCGTTCCATGCCGACTCAGCCCTGTAAAGCCTGCTGCGATAGCGCTCACTCGTCCAGGTGTTCACGCGATACTGAGCTTCCTCGATTTCAATCAGGAGCTCATTCCTGCGAGACGTGACCTCATCGGGCTTATATTCGGCATCGCCCCTGGTCCTAAGACTATCCACAAACTGCGTCCTGAAATCCAGGGCAAACAACAGGTTCTGCTGATATAGATTTTCGTATTTATCCTCCGAAGGAATGATTCTCGTCCACGCGTCTCCGGGTTCGAACGCGAACTTCTCGACGTAGAAATACTCCCTCCAATCCAGCTGATTATTCTCCAGGGCAACCTGCCTATCCATCATCAGTCCATGCTCGAACTTCCTCACGACTGCGTCAAGGGAGGATACTCGCTCGCGGAAATCATTCTCAAAAGCCGCGTTCCCGGATATCACACTTATGTCGCTCGACACAAGCGGAGGCGATACTTTCTCCGCAGCGTGAAGGGACACGGGAAGAAATGATAGTAACCAAAACAAGATAAACAGCAATGAGGTTAGTTTGTTTGAAATTCTCAGTGTTCCTGCCATGTTTGAATTATAGCACTATCTTAAATTATAGTAGAAAAAAATTAAAAAGGCAGGACCCACTTCACGCGAGTCCTGCCTTTTTGCCTCCGTGCAGTATTGATTTATTTACAAAATACGGTTATCCGCGCTTTCTGCCTCTGATCGCCAACGCGGGGATGACGAGAGCGAACGCCGCCAGGAGCATCGGAGCGGAGTCGCATCCGCTGGAGGAGCTTGGTTTATCCGTTTCACGCACGTACTCCGGCAACAGCAGCCCGCTGTAGAACGGGTTGCTGCCCTCCGGGCTCTCGTAGGTAATTTCGTATACTCCAGCCGGCAGCGAGCTCACATCGAGGTCGGAGATGATCGTCTGGCCGTCGCGGACCTCGACTGTCCCGCGCAGCTCATAGGATGCCGCCCCTCTTGCCTCGGGGACTATCTTCTCCGTTGCTGTAAAGACAAGCTCCGTTCCGGCCGGGATGATCGTGCCGGCGGGAGCGGTAAAGCTCAGGCTGTCGGGATTGCTTGTCGTCAGAGGTTCGAACTCGTCCCCGGTCGTGTACGAGATATTGACGATGTTCGTATTCGTGTCGAACCTCTCCTCCGTTCCGTCGCTGTATTTGACGAGAACTACGGAGCCGTTGACCTCGACGGAGATGATGTTTGCGGTGTCGGGAACGTCGTCCTGAGGTTTATCCGGCGTTCCGCTCGTTATCTCGGCTCTGGAGTATGGCGAGTACCCTGTCGCGTAGGAGAGCGTTCCGAAATACGATATGGAGTATTTCCCATCCGGGAGAACATTCCCCTCCCCATCCACGTCGTTGCGGTCAAAGGAGAGAGTTGCCGTCCCGTCTCCGTTCAGGCTGATGACCCTGGCTGTGGCGCCTTCGACGTAAGTCTTACCGTTAATCACGCGATTGAACCAGAACCACGCAGTTTCGTCGTTTTTCAGCCCGGAATCGGCAGGGATGTTCACCGTCAGGAAATTTCCCGACTGAGAAAGTGTGATGTCCGCGTGAGCGCCGGCTTCGTCGCGAAGCTCTGCCAGGGAGAACGGAGCGGCGGGAGAGGCGCCGAAATCAGTGCCCTCCGCGCCCTCTGTGAGGAAAATGTCCTCGAGGGCTGAGTTGGGAATGGCTGAATAGCTGTAGGTCTTGACGATGTCGAAGCTGCCTCCTCCGTTCTGCTCCGTGCTGAAGAGCTGTTCGTCCCAGAAGTTCCAGTAGCAGAGACCGTCATTCCCCTTTGGTTCGAGCATAAAGGCAGCGAACGTTCCGAACGGCTGTGCTGTCGAAATCACGTAATGCCCCTTCGTCACGACGTGCGAGCCGCTGGCGATCGGATGCCAATCTCCCGAGGAGACAGTGACGTTGTTATGTCCCTCGTAGCCGCTTCCAGACGCCTTCGCCACAGTCCAGTTCCCCCTGGCGTTCTCTGGGTTGTAAAACTTCACGAAGTCGGAGGCCGTACCCGAAAGAGTCACGTCCGAGGTCAGCCGCTTCACCTTTACGCCGTGCCTCAGAAGCAGCTCGACGGACGACTGAGCGGCGGGGTCCAGCACATAGAGCGCTCCCATCGGAGTGGACACTCCCGGGGCGAACGTGGCCCAGATTTCCAGGTCCTCCCACTCTCTGTCCACCGTCGGGTCGATGGTGGTGGAGGTCCTGTCTCCGCTGGTGTTGGCAGCGTAGGCGAAGCCCTCAACAGTGATCAGGCCGGGGCCGTAGCCCAGATCATATTCGGACTGCACCGTGCCGGACGTGTTGAGATATATGACGTCTCTCTCCGGGTTCAGAGCGCTGCGATTTGAGGCGGTCTCGTCCTTGTTTCTGATGAGGGCGAGTATTTCGTCCTTCTGTTTCGCCGCCTGCTCGATCATGCTGTAGGTCGCGGCATACTGCGTATGAACCCTGTAGCGGTATTCATTGTGCGAATGGCACTCGAAGAGAAGGGCTATTCTGTTTTTGAGCGTCGGCAGGTTCGATGTGTACCGCACGCCGTCGCCGTTGCCGGTGGTCAGCCTGGTGGGCCTTCTCTCCGTCTTGCCCTCGTCGTTTATGAACGTTGTAAAAGTATTTGCGCCGCCGTAGCTCTCCATGTAGGGGATGGCCCTCACGGATTCGGTCCTCGGAGGACGTCCGCCATCCGCGAGTTCTGGGCTGCCCTCCAGAACACCACTCATGTAGATCCGGAAAAAGTTCGCCTGCGGGTCGGCATATTCCCCTATGCCTACGCCGAAGAGGCTCTCCGCGAATAGGCGGTTTGCGTTCTCGAACTCCTGGTCGTTGTTCGGGTTATTTCCATAGCCGTAAGCTATCGGATGACGATGCCGTGTTCCGTCCGTGGCGTGCTCGTCTACGATGATGGACGGGCCCCACTTGCGGAAGATCTTGAGGTGGGCTTTTGCCTCCGGGGAGTCCAGCTTCACGAAGTCGCGGTTGAGGTTGAAGCCCTGAGCGTTGGTGCGGGTTCCGACCAGCGTAGGCGTCGGCTGGCTGTTGATTCGCCAGTTGCCGAAGGTGTCGTTGCCGTCGGGGTTGAAGTTGGAGTTGACCAGGAGCACTACGTCCTTCAGAAGGGCGTCATGCTGTCCCTGCGCTATTTCACGCAAAAACAGGAGAGACGCCTCCTTGCCCTCGATCTCTCCGGAGTGAATGTTGCACTGTATGTGAATGACGATGCGGTCCCCAACCTCGCTTGGGTTCCTGGGAGCGCTGGGTATACCCACTATCGCCAAAGGCAGGGGCTTCCCGTAAACTGTATAGCCCATATCCTCGTAGCGAATGCGTCCGCCGCTGTTATCCGCGACGGTTTTCACAAAATCGACAACTTCCTGACTGGGCGTCGAGATGGTCCAGTCCGACTCTTCCGCAGGCGTCTTGAGCGTGTCCAACACACCAGCGGAGGCGCTCGATACACTTAAAACAAGAATTGCAATCACCAACATAAATTTCTTCATCGCTCTTCTATTCCCTCCCTAATTTTTAACGCAAAAACCCCAACATTAGGCTGATCTCCCTAAACAGACCAGTCCTCTCTTAAACTAAACTTAAAAAAATATACGCCGACGCATAATAAAAACCTGCTTAACCTTGGCTGAATGGAGAGCACGTTTCATCTTAACGGCAAGAATCACGCCGTAAGACAAAAAGACAGCAAACAAATTCTCTCACCGGCTCAGCACGCCACCAATATCAAGCCTCCTTCTCCCGTCTCATAAAAAATTTTATATAATTGCATAAAAATTCAATAAAAAAACAGGGCGAGGCAACCTAAAAATGATATGTAATATTCAGTTTAGTAGTATAGCATCTCCAAATACATTGTCAAATCTGCCAATTTAAGCCCACAGGACAGCGCTTCTTAAGCTCCTCTGCTTTTAAAGTCTACTTTGGACAACGCTTCTATTCTCTCATGATCTTAGATTTGACCTCCTTCTCCGAAAAGATGATATGCGTGTCCCGGTTCGGCAGCGCCAAAGTCAGAATGCCAAAATGCCTTAATTTAGTTTTGCCTAAGTTCTGTTATGCTTATAAATTCTGTTATACTTAAACGTGACGTTTCAAGGAGAGCTTGGTTAATGCCCTTCCTTGGGGAACCGCTATCAGCGATTCCTTAAAACGGAAAAATTTCAGAAGGGGACCGGATGGGATCGCGAAGCAGCCGAATGGACTCCACTCCCCAACCTTAAATGCAAGCACTTTCTGTTTCAGAAAGAGGTGTTTCTAGTTGAAACGATCATTCTTTTTCTCGTTCCAGGGGAAGGTGTTTTTTGTCTTGTTTTTATTGCTGAGCGTCCCTGGAATTGCGACGTGGCTCATGGTCAGATATGTAACTGGGAATGTAATGTTGAATGAGAAAAGCGACGGGCTTTTAAAGATCTCCAAAGTTCTCGAAAAACGCCTCATCCCCGGCGGATACGATGAGATTCTCCGGGAAGCGGGCGCTGAATCCGCCTCGCGCGAGGAGAAGATTGCCGTGCTGAACCGCGCGCTGCGCGACGTAACGGACGAAGTAGCCTCTGTCGGCCCGGGGTTGGGTGTGGGGTACTACTCGCTCGACCTCGACGCCATAGTGACGTATGGGCCGTCGTCCGAATTCGGCGAAATGGTGGGGAGATCTATCGCTCCGGATCACCCGGGGCACGAGGTCATGAGGACGAATATGCCGCAGGTCAGAGCCGGCACCATGGTGAGAGGCAAGATCCTGAACGCGATGCAACCGATACAACGAGGCGGACGCGTCATCGGTTATGTGTGGACCAATGAGCTTTCGAGCGACATCGAGCGCCAATTTGAGACTTTCGCAGCCAGTGTATTCGCGATCATAGCGCTTTCGTACGTACTGACAATAGCCCTTGTCCGGCTGCTCTCGCGCAGGATGTTCCGCGACATAGAGCGCATCATCGGCGGTTTGAGGAACCTGAGATCCGATCTTTCAGTAAAACTGGAACCGGCGTCTGGGTGGCTGGGAGACATTGTCGACAGCATCAACACCATGGCAGCGGACGTCCTAGGCGCAAAAGAGGAGACGGAACGCGCCATATCCGCCATGCAGGGCATTATGAGCAACGTAGACGCGATGGTCTACGTATGCGATCCCGCGACGAAAGAGCTCGTATACGTCAACGGGTGGCTTCAGGAACTGCTTAAGTGCGGCGATGTCAAGGGACAGACATGCTATGAGTCGCTTTACGGGAGAAACTCCCCCTGCGAGCATTGCCCTCACGAACGTTTTTTCACAAGCGGCGGAGAGGCAGACTTCAGGCCAATAAGGCAGGAGATCCGCAACAACCTGGTGAACCGCGATTTTCTGGTCACTGACCGGTTGGTGACGTGGCACGACGGCAGGACGCTTCACCTCGAAATCGGAACTGACATAACGGAACGCAAGGCGCTTCTTGCCGCCGAAGCAGCAAACTCGGCGCAAAGAGAATTTCTCGCGCGAATGAGCCATGAGATACGGACGCCCATGAATGGCGTGCTGGGCATGACTCACCTGGCCATGCAGGCGTCTCCGCCGCCGGAGCAGTACGAGTACCTGAAAAAAATTCAGTCCTCCGCGACACTGTTGCTGGGCATCATCAACGATATCCTGGATTTTTCAAAGATAGAGGCGGGGAAGCTCGCGATAGAAAAACACCCGTTCAACCTGAGGGAGATGGTGGAGGGCATCAAGACGCTGATACTTCCAAAGGCGGAGGAAAAAGGGCTGACGTTCATTGTGGATATTGACGATTTCGTCCCTAATAACCTATCCGGCGACGAGCTGCGCCTATCTCAGGTGCTGCTCAATCTGCTATCGAACGCGGCAAAATTCACGTCTTCGGGTTCGATAGAACTTCGGATGACCGGACAAATGACGTTATTCAGCACCTTTCAGCTCGAGTGCGCCGTCAAGGATTCGGGCATAGGCATAACGGCAAGCCAGCTTGACTCGCTGTTCAAACCCTTTACGCAAGCGGACAGCTCGACAGCTCGCAAATTTGGCGGCACGGGGCTTGGGCTTTCCATCAGCAAAGCGCTTGTAGAGCTCATGGGGGGCGACATATCCGTCAAGAGCGAATTCGGGCAGGGCAGCACATTCTCGTTTTCAGTCGTCCTGGATCTCGTGGACGAACTGAGCGTGAGGAAAAGCGCCAAGTGCGAGTCTGTCGTGAGGTTCGACGGTAAAAAATTTCTGTTGGCGGAGGACAATATCATCAATCAGGAGATAGCGGTCGCAATCCTCTCCTGCATGGGCGCAAAAGTGGACGTGGTCAATAACGGGCAAGAGGGCGTCGACGCGTATCTGCACGGAGACGGAGACTACGATCTTATACTGATGGACATAAGAATGCCGACTATGGACGGTCTGGAGGCCACGCGCCGCATAAGGGAGAGCGGCAGAAAAGACGCGCTCTCGATCCCGATAGTGGCGATGACCGCAAACGCGATGACCGAGGACAGGGAGGAGAGCAAAAGAGCCGGAATGAGCGGACACGTGTCGAAACCTATCGACATCGAGGAACTGACGGCAACGCTCCATAGCTTCCTGAGCGAAT
>JAISRE010000150.1 GCA_031273805.1 Synergistaceae bacterium
CAAAAAGCACGTTGAGCTGGAGCCCATAATCAATGCTTATAACGAGTACAAGCGTGTAATCAGCGAGATAAAGGGAACGAAGGAGATAATATCACTCGAATGCGACGAGGAGATGCGCGTTATGGCGCGTGAGGAGCTCACCAAGCTGGAGAACGAGCTGCCTGATATAGAGAGACAAATTCACCTGCTCCTGCTGCCGCGGGATAAGGATGACGAGAAGAATGTCGTGATAGAAATACGAGGTGGAACCGGCGGCGATGAAGCGGCGCTCTTTGCGGCGGATCTGTTTCGTATGTACACGAGGTTTGCCGAACTCGAGAGGTGGCGAGTCGAGATACTGGACGCCAACGAGACGGTCATAGGCGGCTACAAGGAGATAGTTTTCCGCATAGAAGCCAATGGCGCGTACAGCAAGCTCAAGTTCGAGAGCGGGGTGCACAGAGTACAGCGAGTTCCGGCCACTGAGGCCAGCGGCAGAGTGCATACTTCTGCGGCGACCGTCGCGGTTCTTCCCGAGGCGGAGGATGTGGATGTCGACATAAAGCCGGAGGATCTCAAGATTGACACATATCGCTCCGGGGGCGCCGGTGGTCAGCACGTCAATATGACCGACTCGGCGGTCAGGATAACCCACATACCGACTGGCGTCGTCGTAACCTGTCAAGATGAACGCTCTCAGATAAAAAACAGGGCGAAGGCCATGCAGTTTCTGCGCACCAAACTTTATGATCTGGAGATACGCAAGCAACAGGATGCTATGGCGGCTGAGCGCAAGGGACAGGTCGGCTCGGGAGACAGATCGGAGAGAATCCGCACGTATAACTTTCCGCAGAACAGGGTCACAGATCACAGAATAGGCCTGACTCTCCATAAGCTGGATCAGATTATGGACGGGAACCTTTACGAGCTGATAGAAGCTCTTACCGTGGCTGATCAGGCTGAGAAGATGAAACATTTCGCTGCTTGAAATGGCGCAAGGCGCTCTAAACGTGGCATACGCGCGCGCAATTGCGCGCTGTATACTTTCAGAGGTATCGGAACCATCCTCATTGGGAATGCAAAATTCCTGTCTTGATGCGGACAGAATAGTGTGTCATGCGCTTTCGCTAACGCGCGCGGCAATTCATGCTCATCCTGACAGGAGTATAACCCCGGACCAACAGGCGATGGTCAAGGAGTTCGCGCTAAGGCGCGCTTCTGGCGAGCCAATGGCTTATATATTGGGAGACGCCATTTTTTGCGGCAAAACCTTCAAAATAAATGGCAGCTCCCTCATTCCGAGGCCTGAGACGGAGATATTGACGGAGACGGCGGATAAATTTCTGAAATCTCTGATAAATGGCGGGGTGTTCGCGGATTGGTGTACGGGGAGCGGGTGTATCGCAATAACGCTTCTGACGGACAATCCGGATTTTTTTGCGTACGCTGTCGATTCCAGTGAGGATGCTCTCAGCCTGGCAAGACAAAATGCCGAGGCTCACGGGGTCAGGGACAGGATAGAATTTCTCGAGTGCCGCGATCCTCTTGACGCTTCAGAATTTATTCCACCTGAGTCGCTTGATATGATAGTCTCCAATCCGCCATACATACCGACCTCCGATATAAGGATTCTGGAGGCGCAGGTCAAGGATTACGAGCCTATCGAGGCATTGGACGGCGGGGCTGATGGTCTCGACGTCTACAGACTGCTGATGCCGGTTCTGCCCGCCTTCATGAAACGAGGAGCGCCGCTGTTTCTTGAAACGGGAGGGGAATGTCAGGCTAAGGATATAGAGTCTCTGGGCTCAACGATTTCAAAAAATCTGAAATATTGTGATATTTTTTGTGATCATTGTGGGATTGATAGATTTATGCAATGGCGCAAATCAGCATAAAGGACTAAAATGGCGTTGAGGAATTTTGATTTTGTTGTTATGGCGAGCGCGAGGTGATATAAATGGAGAATCGTCAGCTTGTAATAATCGGCGCCGGACCGGCTGGATTGACTGCCGCGATATACGCACGCAGAGCTGGGGTGGATGTATTGCTGCTGGAGTATGGTTTGAGCGGTGGACAGATAAATTCGACCTCGGAGATAGAAAACTATCCCGGTTTTAAGCGCGCCTCAGGGTTGAGTCTGGGACAGGCGTTTCGCGAACATGCGGAGAGCTTCGGCGCGGAGTTTCGTGACTGCAGTGTGAATTCGGCGATCTTTGATGTTTCAAGCCACGGCGACAAAATAATCAGGACCAATCAGGGCGATATATCTGCTGACGCACTCATAATAGCGAGCGGATCTACGTTCAGCCGTGTCGGTTGTAAGGGCGAACAGGAGTTCAAAGGTCGTGGGGTCAGTTATTGCGCGGTTTGTGACGGCGTGTTTTACGAGGGGGCTCCTGTGGCCGTGATCGGAGGCGGCAATTCTGCTGTTGAAGAGGCGGATTATCTGACTAGATTCGCGTCGAAGGTATATATAATTCACCGGCGGGAGGAGTTTCGGGCTGAGAGAATCCTGATTGAAAGAGTGCTCTCTAATCCTAAAATCGAACCTGTTTTAGGTTATGTTGTCGATGAAATAGCCGGTGAAAACATGGCGGAACGAGTTGTCGCGCGTAATTTAAAAAGCGGAGACGTCAGGACGATTCCCGTCGAGGGTATATTTGTATTTGTGGGTATCAAACCCAACGTGGACTTTTTGAAGGATGACAAAAACATCAGGAGAGCCGGTCCCGGCTGGATAGTCACCGATGAGAAGATGGAGACCTCGGTCGAGGGAGTGTTTGCGGCAGGTGACGTGCGCGATAAGTTTTTGCGGCAGGTCGTAACGGCCGCTGGAGACGGGGCTGTAGCCGCTATGGCGGCATACGAGTACTTGTCAAACCAATATTACCTGAAGGACACGCTATTCACTCCGAAGCGCGCCTACGCATTTTTCATGTCCAGCATAAACCCGGCTCATCTCGCGCTCGCGAGTGAGCTTGAGGCGTGGCAGAAGACGGCAAATATCAGTATTGTGGTCGTGGATGTCCACCGCAACCTTCGGATTAAGGACAAACTGGGAATAAACGAACTTCCGGTTATGGTTGAAATGGCATCAGGAGAGAAGCATCGCGAATGTATAGTATCATCTATAGGGGACATCAGGGATTTCATCACGATTAAGAGCTGCTGATTCATGGTTGCTTGCGCAAATAATGATAATTTATCGTTGGCGTTTAAGATAATTAATCGGAGGTGGTCACTTAAATGATTATCACGATAACTCCGAATCC
>JAISRE010000159.1 GCA_031273805.1 Synergistaceae bacterium
CTGCTCTGCTCTGCTCTGCTCTGCTCTGCTCTGCTCTGCTCTGCTCTGCTCTGCTCTGCTCTGCTCTGCTCTGCTCTGCTCTGCTCTGCTCTGCATTATCAATTTACCATCTTTTATAAATACATATCCCTTAACCTTTGCCGGGATTCCGACCGCAAGACGCCCCTCCGGCACATCCTCTTTCACGAAGCTCATCGCGCCTACGACAGAACCATTTCCTATATGAACGCCTCTCGATATCACGGAATTTGGACCGATATAACATCTGTCGCCTATGACAACTTTTTCTCTCTCATATTGAGATTCACCTCCGGATAGAGCCCACAACACAGAATCGTGTGAGTAAATTTGGACCCCGGCGCTTATGCTGCAAAAAGAGCCGATTTCCAATCCACCGGAGCCATCAAGGATGGTATAAGGACCGATCCACGTATTTTCACCCACTTTTACGTCGCCAAACACTATAGAACTATCATAAATGGACGAGTTTTCTCCAAAACCGAGTCGCTTCGCCCTCTCCCACCTATCTCCGATAAGTTCAGCCAATGGAAGGGATCTGTTCCATCTTTCCATAAAAAAAGAATCCAAGTCAATATGTTCCGATCTCAGGCGATTGATTATTTCAAGTTCCTCTGGCTCGTTATTCATGAATTCAAATGCTCCTCGTAATTATTGTGAAGCAAATGCAGATACTCCTCGAAGTTCAACAACGACCATATAAAAAGTCTTCTGTTCTGTCGCCCTTCAATGTGGTCGCTTACCATTGCTTTTACCGTCCTCTTGTCCATATAATCATAAATCATTGCGCGGTCGTCATTTACAACCCGCCGGACGTAATCGATGCTGTCGCCCTTGAACCAGCTCGCATCGGGCGCGGAAAAACCCTGTTTTATCGCGCCCGTTATATCGTCCGGAACATGCCGCCGCATCGCCTTTCTCATTATCAGTTTGCCGTCATTCGTTTTTCTAAAATATTTCTCCGCCTTCCTCCCGGGCTCGTTCTCATCGATCCGAACAACTTCAGAGAGCTTGTTGAGCTTAAACCTGGCCGGAATTCTGAGGATAAAGTCCACCAGATCGTTGTCCAGAAACGGCACTCGCGTCTCCAGACCGTGAGCCATGCTTATCTTATCCTCTATGACAAGGAGACCGTGCAGGAAGGTCTTCGCCTCGAAATAGAGAGAATGATTGACGTACTCCTCCGGAGACGTCAATTTGCCTGGCTCTTTAAAGACTCTGCGGAAAATATCTTTTGTGGATACGTGCTTTATGCCACCCCAGATCGGCTTGAAGATATCTCCAACCAGCTCGCCTGGGATTAGCCGCTGCCAGAAAGAGTAGTATTTATCTATGTAATCGTCGAAATCTTTGCACCCCACCGCCCGATAATACCGCCAGGGGTAACCGGCTAACAATTCGTCACCACCCGCGCCCGACAGGACAACTCTTACGAATTTGCCTGCGAGCTGCGCCGCGTAATAATTTGGGTAAGACTGGCCTACTCGCGGTTCTTCCAAATGCCAGGCCAGCTTGGGCAGGACTCGCTCCATATCGCCAGCCTTCAGGACCATCTCGTAATGTTCGGTCTTAAATAGATACGACATGTACTCCGCTTTTTCCCGCTCGTCAAACGAGAGTTCGATTCCGCTTGCGGAATGGAGGTCAAAGCCGCATGTGAATGTCTTTATAAAAGGAAGTTGTTTGGCGGCGATGGCAGTTATGGAGCCGGAATCCATTCCTCCGCTCAGATACGAGCCGACGTCGACGTCGCTGACAAGTTGTCTGTTTACCGCCTGCACGAAAAGTCTGTCCAGCTCCTCTATGTACTCGGGCTCGCTCGCGTCCTCTTCGGGCTCCTCGAAGGCAAAATCCCAATATTGCCGGAATGTCAGGTTTTCCGCCCCTTCATACTGCTTCAGCGTCGCGTGACAGCCGGCCGGGAAAAGTTTTATCCTTTTGAGCAAAGTTTTGTCTGTAAAAAAATTCTGAAAGGTAAAATACTCCAACAAGCCCTCGAGGTCAAAATCCTTTTTTATGTCCGGGTGCGCCAGTATGGCCTTTTGCTCCGACGCGAAAACGAATGTATTGCTCTGAAATGTGTAGTACAGGGGCTTGATTCCATACCTGTCGCGGGCGACGAATAATTCTCCGTTTTTTTTGTCCCAGATCACAAAGGCAAACATCCCGTTAAATCGCTCAACACACCGCTCGCGCCACGCGTCATACGCGTACAACAGGACCTCGGTGTCAGTCCTGGAGCGAAATCTATACCCCTTGCTCTGAAGATCGGCGCGCAATTGTACGAAGTTATAAATTTCGCCGTTATACGTGACGATATACCTTCCATCAGGAGTGCTCATGGGCTGATTCCCCGCCGGCGACAAATCGATTATGGCTAACCTGCGGTGGCCCAGCCCTACATTGCTCTCAACGTACTGTCCCTCGCCGTCGGGCCCCCTATGAGCTATCACATCCGTAATTTTTTTTAACAGAACCGGCGACGCGGGCCGACCATCGAGGTTTACGAAACCAGCAATACCACACATCAGTGCGCTTTATTTCCAGAAACAAATTTTATCCGCCGCATATCGTTTCCTCACAATCAAAGTTTTGTGGCCGTGACATACATCCCAGCCTCTTCAGCATACATCCTGTCGATCTTTAACCCGGCCTCGGAACACCATTTTTCAACTTGTTCGGGCGTTTGTCTGTGGCAATTCGCCGGACGAAACCAGTCGAAGTTTATGTGGTTCATCTCCTCTATCGAAAATTCCGGCCTGAAATAAGTTTTTATCACATGCCAGTAGAATAGGCGCTGAACGTTTATACTACCTTTGGGTATGCCCAAAAACGCAATATCTTCAGGTATATTTATCTCCGCGTTTAAATCCCCCAGCGCTTTGCCCAGCTTCGTCAGAGGTTCTAAAGCTTTCCAGGCTTCTTCGTCACTCAAGTTTTTTATACACTCCCGAACATAGTCGTCAGTCCATTCTCGTATGGGAGATTTCTTTCTGTAGACATAAAATAAAAACCTACCTCCCTCGACGAGCAGGGGCGCCAGTTTTTTTATCCCAAGTTCTGTAGAATCTGTGTGATGCAGGACTCCGTTGGAAAAGATTACGTCAAAAGTCCGCTCATTGAAAGGAAGCCGCAGTATGTCGGCCTGCATGAATTCGCCGCTGATTTTTTTCTCGCTAAACCGCGTCTTGGCTATGTCTACCGCAGTCGAGATATCCACTCCGAGATAATGGCATTTATTTAGTTCTGATTCAAACAATACCAGTGCGCTGAACCCAGAGCCGCAGCCTGCATCCAAAAAACGACAACCCGGAAAGACGACCCGCTCTGATGTATCGCCAAAAAAACCGCGAGACATCCATTCAAAAGAAGCAGCTTTTACCGCATCCGATTCATACGTATCGCGTTTCCGCCACTTAAACGCAAAGGTCTGTTCCGTCTGTTTCTGAGCATCGCTGTAAACATCCCTCTGGCGGATTATACCGTCGACACACTCGTATTCGCCATTTTCCAGCAGACTCATCTCTTTAAATTTATCAGCCCAATACGTCATCTTCAGCCGCCTATCGAAATTCCCGGATTTTTCGAATCACGTAATCATATTCTTCAGCGGACATCCCGCAGAACAGCGGAAGCGCCACAGTCAACCCTTCGGCTGCGTACGATTTTATAAAGCTGTCTTTTTTGATATGATACTTATCCCTGTAATAGCCTTGGACATGCACGGCATGAGTGCCCTGGCGAACGGATACGCCACTCTCTTCCAGCGACGCCATAAATTTATTCCTCTCATCGCTTATCTCGTCGATTTTTTCAACCGTCAAATCGTCGATATCATGCCCACCGGTAAAAAGTGCGACGTATGCCTGATACCCCGATACATAGCCCTTCGGGATAACCGGCGGGATTAAAAAACCTGTCTCGCTCAGATCGCCGTCATAGTAATGTGCAATTTTCCCACGCTCAGCCAGAATTTCAGGCAGTTTATCCATCTGAGATGATCCTATCGCGCCCTGTAAATCCGTCATCCTGTAATTAAAACCAAGCACGTCGTAATCGGGCAACGCAAAAGCTCCCTTTGAAAGATGCCGCTCCCGGTCCGTTTTGCTCCCTCCATGGTCCCTCAAAGAGTTAACGCGACGCGCGATTTCAGGATCGTCGGTAACCACCATACCGCCTTCGCCGGTCGTTATGGCCTTTCTGGGGTGGAAAGAAAAACATCCCGCGTGCCCAAAAGTACCCGAATGCTTGCCCTGGACGAAACCTCCCAGCCCGCACGCTGAATCCTCTATGACTTTAACCCCAAACTCTCCAGCGAGGGCCATTATCCCGGGCAAATCGGCGCAAAGTCCAAACAGGTTCACTGGCATAATGGCCTTTATCTCCCCTTTGGAGTCTGCCTCGAGTAAGCGGCGGGCCATTTTCACATCTATGCTGTAGGTATGGAGATCGATATCGCAGAACAGCGGTACAGCGCCTACATACTCGATGACGTTAGCCGAGGCTATGAAAGTAAACGATGGCAGAATAACTTTATCGCCCTTTCCTATTCCAAGAGCAAGGAGCGCGACATGCAATGCCGTCGTGCAGTTCGACGTCGCAAGCGCGTAATCCGCCCCCACAAAAGCGGCCATTTTCCGCTCGAACTCGGCAACATAAGGCCCTTGGACCACCCAGCCGGTTTCGAGCGGTTTGACGATGTTTTTCTTCTCAGCTTCGTCAAACCAAGGTCTTGTTATCGGCACTCGCATTTTACGCTACGCGCCCTCTCTTCTCTTATTTACCAAATCTATGTTTGCTCTCCTCCACTCGATCAGATTACGAAGCCCATCCTCCAGCCCCATGTCGAAATCAAAGCCGATCTCGTCACGGGCGCGTCTCGGATCGCCGATCCTGTTTGTGACAAAAGTTTGCCCAGACGGTTCATATTGAATTTGCAAATCGCTGCCAGTTATCTTCAATATCAGTTCGGCAAGCTCTTTTATGGAGGTCTGTATGCCAGAACCGACGTTGTAGTTTTTATCCGTCGACTCCGATTTCATTGCGCAGATATTTGCCCTTGCTGTATCACCGACGTAGATAAAATCATAACTCTGAGAGCCATCCCCATATACGAGTGGCGGCAGACCGTTGTCTATCCTGTCCAGAATCTTCATTATCACTGCGATGTATGTCCCCTTATAGTCCTGCCTGGGGCCATAAACGTTCATGTACCTCAGACCTGTGTAATTCAGCCCGTATCGGTTGTAAAACGCGCGGCACATATGCTCGCCGGCTATCTTGGTCGCCCCATAAAACGTCTTGTTGTTATAAATATGATCCTCCGTCATAGGCAGTTCGACCGCGTCTCCGTACACGGACGCGCTTGACGAATAAATAAGTTTCTTGACGCCGTGCCTGACACACGTCTCAAGTACATTGAAAGTTCCCTCGATGTTCACATGAAAAGCGCTGCGAGGAAATTCGTGACAGTGCAACAGCCACAGGGCGGCAAGATGGAATACGTAATCCTTTCCCTGCACGGCTCGATCAAGAATATCAGTGTGCAGAACATCGCCGCCCAATTCGAAAATCTTGACGCGCGAATCCTTCAAGCTCGCCCCCAGATTATCAAACACGCCTCTTGCAAAATTATCGTAGATTACAATCTCCCCGACATCCTCTTTCAGCAATTCATCAATTACGTGTGAGCCTATAAAGCCCGCTCCGCCAATGACAAGAATTTTTGACCCTTTAATTTCGTTCATTCTTGAACACCATCTCCGCAATTCTCCGTGAATTTCCTTACAGCGGAAGCATAGGCCAATTCAACAATCTTCACGGTCTTAAGCGCCTCCGCTCCATCGGTAACTTTATTTTCAATCCCCAAAAGAGCTTTAAGTACGCGTCTATAATACGGCTCATGGCCCAGACCATAAACTGTCGGAGGATCGGTGTTCGCCGATTTGACCTCATCATCCATGTCATGCCCGGAATCGAACTGCCAATGCTCTATCTTGTTGAGAGCGATGCCACCGACACGAACAGTTCCTTTTTCGCCTATTATAGTTATGCTTCCTTCGAGGTTTTTAGGATATACCAACGTAGTAGCGTTTATATTGCCTATCGCGCCACTTGCAAAATTTATAACGACGCTGATTGAGTCCTCCGCCTCGATATTTCTGGACAGGGTCGCTGAAAATGCTTTAATCCCGGCAACTTCCCCTCCAAACCACTGCACGAGGTCAACATAATGCGACGCCTGGTTGCATAGACAGCCCCCGTCAAGTTCCCGCGTGCCGCGCCACTTCGCCGCGTCATAATAGCTCTGTGGGCGCGTCCACAGCACGTTCGCCAAAATCATATATAACCTTCCGAAACGACCGGCTTCATATGCCTTGCGCAGCAACATGATTGAGGGATTCAATCTATTCTGCTTGACCACAAAAAGATGTACTCCCGCATCGCGGCAAGCTCTTATAGCGTCTTCAGACGCCTCTACAGAACAACCCAGCGGCTTTTCGGATATCACATGCTTTCCTCGGGAAGCAGCCATTACGATATGCTTTGGATGAAGTCCGGAAGGAGTACATATTGAAACTATTTCCGCATCGGTCTCGCGCAACATATGCTCTACGTCAACATATGGGATGCACCCAACAGCAGAAGCAACCGAGTCAGCACGATTGGATATATTGTCACAGGCAGCGACAAGCCTCAACTCATGTATTCTATCTATTGCCTCAAGGTGTTTTGAGCTGATTCGCCCGCAACCGACCAATGCTATTTTTATCAATAAATACACTTCCCATTGTGATAAAAGACAATTTTTATTCAACACACAGACGCAATATTATTTATCATAAAAGACTTGATTTTCTATACTCTGTTCGGTTGGCGCCTCTCTGATGATTCTCGCTGGATTGCCCATAACCACCATTCGCTCCGGGACATCCTTCGTAACCACTGAACCTGCCGCAATCAACGCATCAGCCCCGACCTCAACGGCCGGCAACACTGTGGCGTTCGCCCCGACTCTGGCGCCCCTGCGCAGAGTTACGCCCTTGAAATATTTCTTCCTCTCCTCGGTCCTTCCGAGAAAATTATCATTGGTAAACGTCACTTCCGGAGCTATAAAACAGTAGTCCTCTATTACGCTCAAAGCCGTGATATAAGCGTTTGTCTCGATTTTTACCTTGCGTCCAATGGATACCTTATTCTCCACTGCGACGCCTCTTCCTATTATAGTAAGCTCTCCAACGTCAACGTTCTCACGAATACTTGCCATATCCCCTATAAAAACATTATCCCCAACGGTAGCCCCTCTGTAAATAATACACCCTGCCCCCACCGTCACGTTTTTACCTATTTCTAAAGGAGGCAACTCTTGCCTGGCCTGCGTAATAGCACTCATCGCAGCTTTTACCGGAGTCTTGCCCAACACTACATTATCACAGACAATTGAACCTTCACCTATGCGTACCCCAGCTCTTATGACAACATTATATCCCACGTTGACACCTGAAGCAATAACGACATCATCATCTATTATACATCCCTCGTTTATTTTGACACCACGAGCAATATTTGCTTTCGCGTTAATTTGCATGAACACCACTCCTCACATCACTATAAAATCATGCTTTTTGTGCTTCCTACAACCTCACAATATCATCCTCGCCCAGATACTCGCCGATCTGAACCTCGATTATCTCAAGAGGTATCTTGCCGGCGTTCTCGAGGCGATGCATGTATCCCTTCGGCACGAAGACGCTCTCCCCCTCGTGAAACAGCTTGGCGTCCGCCGTGCGCTCAGAGCCGTGCTCGCAGACTGTCACCCGCGCCGTGCCCTTCACCACCACCCAGTGCTCCGAGCGATGCATGTGGTATTGCAGCGAGAGGCTTCGTCCGGGCGTGACCACTATGCGCTTTATCTTGTGACGCTCCCCCTTGGACAACACCCTGTACGTTCCCCAGGCACGCGCACTCAGGGGCGCCTCCACCACCTCGTCATGATGAGAGCTCGACAGATCCTTCACAACCGCACGTAGTTTCTGAGACGAGCCTCTAGGAGAGATGAAGAGCGCGTCCGGCGTATCCACCACTATCATCGAGTCGAGGTCTATACCGCATATCAGCCGATCGTCCCCAACGATGAGGTTGTCATGTCCTCCGTAAAGCGCCACATTCCCCACTACGGCGTTGTCATGCCTGTCCAGATTCGAATTGCCGTACACCGCGTCCCACGAGCCGACGTCCGACCATCCGGCGTCGAGCGGGACACACGCTATATTTTGCGCCCGCTCCATAACCGCGTAATCGATGGACTGCTTCGGAGACGCCAGGAAACTCTTTTTTGCCCGCTCGGGAGACTCTCTGAAAATTGGCGCGCACTCGGGAAAGTACGCCTCATACGCATTTATAATGTCCAAAATCCTGAAACAGAATATTCCTCCGTTCCAATAGTAATCGCCGCTCTCCATGTATCGACGCGCGGTCTCGGCATCGGGCTTTTCCACGAACGAATCCACCGCAAGCCATCGCGAGTCCGTCCCGCGAGTCATTATATACCCAAATCCCGTCTCCGGCTCAGTCGGCTTTATTCCAAACGTGACGATATTTCCCTCGGACGCCGCCTGCACCGCTATGTCAAGCGCACTCTTGAACTCCGGTTCATTTGATATCAAATGGTCGCTGGGCGCCACCAAAACGATATCGTCCTCGCCAGCCCCGGCACTCATCAGCGACGACACCCCCAGGGCTATTGCCGGTGCTGTGTTGCGCCCCTCCGGCTCCTCGATGACCGGGTCCCGATCAAACCCAATGATCGCGAGTTGATGATTGATCAGCGCCCTCCACTTGCCCGACGCCACCACTCCGAAATGCGCGGAGTCCGCAACAGCCAAGAGCCTCTTAACCGTCAGCTGCAGCAGGGTAAGCTCGTTTCCGCATACAGCCAAAAACTGCTTAGGCATCTCCTCGCGGGACAACGGCCACAGACGAGTTCCGCTGCCGCCGGCGAGTATCAGAACATATAAGCCCATTCTTATCTGTCCTCCAGCGATGAGGCCACGTCAAACCCGGCTTCGTTTATCGACTGATTCCTGTCCACGATTTGCGTGTCATACTCCACCATCCTGCGGACGAGCTCCTCGAAGGACACCTTCCGCTTCCAACCCAAGACTCTCTCCGCCTTTGACGGGTCCCCGAGCAACAGTTCGACCTCCGTGGGACGGAAATAACGCGGGTCGACCTCGATAAGGACCCTGCCGCTCTTTGAGTCCAGGCCTTTTTCGTCTCTCCCCTCGCCGCGCCACTCTATATCTATACCCACATACCTGAAGGCGGCCTCCGCAAACTCGCGCACGGATCTCGTCTCCCCGGTCGCTATTACGAAGTCGTCCGGCGCGTCGTGCTGAAGTATCCGCCACATCGCCTCGACATAATCCTCGGCGTGCCCCCAGTCGCGCTTCGCGCCAAGGTTGCCGAGCCAGAGACGGTCCTGCTGTCCGCGAGCGATGCGGGCTGCCGCTCGTGTGATTTTCCTCGTCACGAACGTCTCGCCGCGTAACTCCGACTCATGATTGAAGAGTATCCCGTTAGATGCAAATATTCCATACGCCTCGCGATAGTTGACAGTTATCCAGTAAGCGTAGAGCTTTGCTGCGGCATAAGGGCTGCGCGGATAAAACGGAGTTTGTTCGCTCTGCGGCGTCTCGACGACCTTGCCGTAGAGCTCGCTGGTTGACGCCTGATAAAAGCGCGTTTTCCCCTCCAGGCCCAATATCCGCAGAGCCTCCAGTATCCTCAGCGTGCCCATTCCGTCCGCGTTGGCAGTGTACTCCGGGGTCTCGAACGACACCTTTACATGGCTCTGCGCCGCCAGGTTGTAAATCTCGTCAGGCTGAGTCTCCTGTATGATGCGAATAAGATTGCTGCTATCGGTCAGGTCTCCGTAGTGCAGAAAAAACCTGGGGTGCTCGCTGTGCAGATCCTCATAAAGATTATCTATGCGGGCCGTGTTGAAGAGAGAGCTGCGCCGCTTGACACCGTGAACCATGTACCCCTTGCGGAGCAAGAGCGACGACAGATATGCCCCATCCTGTCCTGTGACCCCGGTTATAATTGCCACTTTGTCCATATTGTTCATTATTCCCCCTGAAGAGCCGCAACCTTACGATACTCTCCGATAAACGACTCTATGCCGTCCTCCAGCGAAATCTCCGGGACAAAGCCGATCGCGCGCGCGCGCTCCGTATCCATCAGTTTTTGCACCATGCCGTCCGGCTTGGAACGATCCCACACAATATCTCCGCTGAACCCGGACTTTTCAGCTATTATACCAGCCAATTCCTTTATAGTAACGTCCTGTCCATATCCAATATTAACTGGTTCGGAACCAAACACATTATTGTTCATTAGCATTAAAACCGCTCTGGCCAGGTCGTCCACGTGAAGAAATTCTCGCCTCGAATTGCCGGTGCCCCAGCACACAACAGTTTTTTTGCCCGACGATACGGCGTCGGCAAAGCGCTTGACCAGCGCCGCCATCACGTGGGAACTGCTCTCGTCGAAGTTATCGCCCGGCCCGTAAAGGTTGCACGGAATGACTGTGACGCTGTCCCATACTCCCTCGCTAGCCAGGTACCCGCACAGCTTCATACCCGCGACCTTCGCTATCGCATACCCCTCGTTCGTCGGCTCGAAAGGGGATGTCAGAAAATACTCCTCCTTTATCGGTTGGGGGCAATCGCGCGGGTAGATGCAGGAGCTACCGAGGAATACGAATTTTTTCGCGCCATTGCGGCTCGCGGCGGATATGACGTTGTTCTGTATCTGCAAATTCTCATAGAGAAACGCCGCCTGGTTAGTCATATTGGCCATGATCCCGCCGACGCGCGCTGCGGCGAGAAAAACCACGTCCGGCCTCTCATCCCCGAAAAAAACATTTACCTCATCCTGTTTTAAGAGGTCGAGTTCAGACCTGCTCCTCGTTATGATATTTTTATAGCCGTCTCGGATCAGTCCGCGAAGTATCGCGGAACCGACCATTCCATTGTGCCCGGCGACGAATATTTTCGAATTTATATTTATAATGACTCCCCCACTTCCCCAACATCCTGAATGAAGGATAAACATTCTCTCGACATATGTCCAGGCCTGATAAAACAATGTTTGGCCGCTTCTGGACATTATCGTCCTTAATAGTGTAGAATAGAATCATATTGCAAGTCAGAGAAAAAAACAGAGTTATAGTAGTGAAAGAGTATACGGAGTGATGTAGATGGGGGTTTTTTGTGTTTTTTCTGCTAACTACTTCCCCAACCTCGGGGGTGTTGAACGCTACACATATAATCTTGCCAAGAAACTTTTGGAGAAAGGACACAAGATAATCATAGTAACATCAAACGTTTTTCAATTAAAGGAATTAGAGGAAAATAATGGGATCAAAATCTATAGAATGCCTTGTATAAATTTATTAAATGGTCGCTTCCCGGTAATAAAACCGAATAAGAGGTTTTGTGTGTTACTCAAATTGCTTTTAGCAGAAAATATTGATTATGTTATGGTTAATACAAGATTTTACATCCATTCATTTTTAGGCGTATTAATTGCCAATAAAATGAAAGTGCCGTCAATAGTTATTGAGCATGGTACAAATCATTTTACCATCAATAATAAAATTTTAGATGCACTCGGTCGAATTTATGAACATTTGATAACATATTGGATAAAAAAAAACAAACCATTTTTTGGGGGTGTATCAGAAGCGTGTAATCTTTGGTTATCTCATTTTGGCATTAAATCACAATGTGTGTTGTATAATGCAGTGGATATTGATGAAATAACGTTCCTTCGTTCTATTCCGGCAAAAGACTACCGGAAGGAATATGGATTAACCTTAGACGATATAATAGTTACGTATTCAGGACGTTTAGTGAAGGAAAAAGGCATCCTAAATCTTATTCAAGCAGTTCAAAATTGTTGCATTAATAATAGCGGAGTTTATTTATTTATTGCTGGAGACGGTGATTTATATTCTTATGTTAATGATTTAAAAATTAAAAATGTTATAGTATTAGGGAGGATTGACTTTCATCACGTGATATCTTTGTTGGGGCAAAGCGATATTTTTTGTTTACCAACAGAATATCCCGAGGGATTGCCAACATCAATACTCGAAGCGGCTGCGTGTGAATGTTACTGCATAACTACCATTTTTGGAGGTTCTAAAGAATTAATAATCAATAATCAATATGGAGAGATATTGCCGGATAATAAGCCGTCAACCATTGAATCTGCTTTAAATAGGGCGATATATGACAGAGGGCTACGAGTTCAAGCTGCCCAGAGAACCTATGAACGTTTAAGTGCCTATTTTACATGGGATAGGACTGTTGAAACCGTCATTAACTTGTTTAGAGCCGAAGTATAGAGAGGGTTTGATATAAAATGCCAGGGAAAAAAAAGGTTTGCATTATTGGCGCGGGTAATATTTCAAACACAAGGCACATACCTGCTGTATGTAAAAATAAAAATATTGAAATTGTTGGTCTTGTCAGTAATGAATTAAATAATCTGACGAGAACACAAAATAAGTATAAGTTTATCAAAAATAGTTTATTGATTGACCCCAAAAAAGATGTTATATTTCAACTTAATAGTACCCAATGGTTTGGAGAAGTTGATGCTGTCATCATTGGTACTCCGCCAAAGGAGCATTATGAAATTTCGAAAATCTGCCTGCAATTGAAGAAACATGTATTAGTAGAAAAACCCATGGCCATGGATATAAATCAATGTGACGATATGATCGAAATCGCTAACAATAATCGAGTAACTCTTAACGTTATGCACTCATTCAATTATGCTGATGGGATTAGCGAAATGGATAAAAGGTTCCGTAATAATGAATTTGGAGAACTCAGGTCAATCCTAGAGGTTCAGTTGACTAATAGGGATAGGAGATTGCCTAAATGGTACAACGATCTTCCTTTAGGACTTTTTTTTGATGAAGCGGCACACTTTTTTTATACTGCAATGAGGTTTGGGAATGGTAATTATTCTGTGTTAAATGCTCATGCACATTACGGCTTACCAAAAGAAAATACTCCTCAACACCTTGAGATTCAAGGTATGGTTGGGGAGATCCCTGTACAGACCTATATGAATTTCAATTCTCCTGTTTGCGAGTGGATTATAATGCTTATTTGTGCAAAAAAAATTGCAATTTATGATTTTTTTAAAGATATTCTTATTGTTGCTGACAATGACAAGCAACATTTAGCCGTAGATGTGTTAAGAAGTAGTATGCAATATACATTTGGTTATTGGCGTGGATTTATAATTAATGGGTTTAAAATGGTAACTCATCGGCTTTTGTATGGTCATGATAAAATTATAAGTGAATTTATGGAAAATATAGAGACTAAAAAAGATTCAACATACATTTCAGCGGAAATGGGCAAAAAAGTAATAATTGCAATGAACAAAGTAGTCAATCTCGCGGAATCATTTTAACGCTGAGTCCCTCGGTGGATAATTACGGAGCTTGTTTCGCAAAGCTAACCATTAGCACTCCGATAATGGTTAGCAAGCTACCGATTATGGCAATTCCAGAAGTTTTTTCCTTAAGAATAAACGCTGATCCTGCTAAAACTAATACGTAAAAGCAACCGTTCAAAATCGGAACGAGATATGTTAAGTGATGTTTCGTAAGAAGTATCATAAAAGTTACAAAGCTGGCAATATAGCACAACAAACCTAACACTGATAAACAACCTATCTGAAACTGTATTGTTCCATTCTGAAATGCAATTATTGTCTTCACTTGGTTATTGCCAAGTTTAAAGAGCAACAATCCGGAGGTCGACGTTATTAAATAAATTAAAGCTAAAATAATTTTAACCATTCCTTTCTTGGCAGTTATTATGAACTATCTGGTAGAAAGTTAAAAACTTTAATATCTGAACTTTGAGGTGGCCCCTGTTGTCAAGACCATTAGACGACAGATTTAAGAAAAATAGCCCTCTCTCTGGTGGTAAGCCGCTGTCCCAATTGGGTGAAAAATAAACCTCATTCGGTGTCTTGTAGTCGAGCGCTTGGTGAGTGTGGGCGCTGTTATAGCGCTGGAAATATTCCGTCAGCCCTGCTCTCGCATCAGGCAGCGTACCGTACTCCTTGATATACACCTCCTCGTATTTTACGCTGCGCCATAAACGCTCTATGAAAATATTGTCCATACAACGGCCCTTGCCGTCCATGCTTATCCTTACTCCATTACGTTCCAAAACACCTGTGAATCTGTGATCAGTGAACTGCGAGCCCTGATCGCTGTTGAATATCTCCGG
>JAISRE010000145.1 GCA_031273805.1 Synergistaceae bacterium
AAGGTAACGGACGAGGAATTTGACGCGATTAATATAAGAAGAATCGGCAAACACGGTGAATGGAACTATGTTATTTCACCTTTAAAATAGTTCAACTTATTTTTGAACAATTCCTTACTGTCCAGCGGGAACCCGCCATAAAGAGCGGAGAGGTTGTCCTGCAACTAGAGCAGAGGTTGTGTAGATTATCGTTTCTCTATGTATTTCGTGTTCCGTGCCGTACCGATTTTCTCGATCGCGCCGGAGCGCAACATTTCGCCAATCACTTTTTCAACGGTAGTCGGGCTGACATCTGGTAGGATGTAGCATATTTCGCGCTTTGAAATCGGAAGCAGACTGTTAAGCACGGTCGCCTCAATTCGCTGACGTTTGTTGACTTTGCCATTTTGTACCGCCGCAAAATGTGTGTCAAGTGCCTTGTAGCACTTGAGCAGAGTCACGAGAAAATAACTCATAAAGGGAAAATAATTATTCTTGGAGGTGAGCCAATCTGCGGAGCTGTCCTTCAATGCCTGATAGTACAGGGCTTTAGTGTCGTTTATCTGTGCTTCAAACGAGATATATCGTCCTGCGTCAAAGCCGTTTTTGTAGAGCAGCAACAACGAGAGCAAGCGCGACATTCTGCCGTTGCCGTCAGCGAATGGGTGTATGCAAAGAAAGTCGAGAATAAAGCATGGAATCAGTAACAGGCGGTTGATTGAGGAATTATCGCGGGCATCCATATATGCAAGCGTGAGTTGGTTCATGGCGTCAGAGGTTTCAGCAGCAGGCGTTGGGATAAAACGAACGCAGCGCCGTCCGTCCGTGCCAACTTCCATAATAACATTGTCGCTATCCTTAAAACTTCCTCCGCCGAGTTGTGTAAACGACAGCATGATCTCGTGCAGCCGCAAAATATCACGCTCCCGAATGTCAAGAGTTCGGGAGCCAGTGTGAATCAGGTTCAACGCCGCACTATATCCCGCGATTTCGGCTTCGTCATGGTTCAACGGCGCGGCGTTCTGCATTACAATCTGGTTGATACGAGCCTCACTCGTAACAATACCCTCGATTGCGTTGGAACCACGCACCGACTGAACTTTCGCCATGCTCTCAAGCCGTGTGAATATGTCGGGGTAACTATCGCGCCGAAGTGCATCGCGGACGCGAAGTTCGGCAATCGTTCCGACAATATTCACTAATCCTGATGGGAGCATACCCTGTTCGAGAAAAGAATAGTCAAAATATCTCATCGGCGCCTCCCAAGAAATTATCTGCATATAGAATAACATGTTATATGCAGATAACCAATAGGCAGATGAGATTTATATGCAGTTAAAAACGTTCTTTACAAACCCAAATCAGAGCTTATCGTCAATGATGTCCTGATGGAGAGCGCACTACGGCCCGGTTGTTTGTTGTGTATCAGCTGTGGTTTTGCAATTTTTCCTTCAGTGATCTTACCGCGCCGTAGAAGATATTTTCGCGGTCGTTGGAGAGATACTCCAGATCATCGGCGAAACCGACTGCGCCATCATCCTCGCTCATGGACATCGCCTCTAGCACGTGAAAATATATCTCCTTGTCGAAGGCGATATCTCTGCCCGCCGTATGCTCTGTGTATATAATTACGCTGTTTTTTACCTCGCCGTCCCTCTCGGCCGGCACTATGTATATATAAATCCGCGTCAGACTTGCGTTTTCAAAAGCCAGCTCAAGCCACTCGCGCGTATCCTCGGTCAGGGACTCGTCTCCGTATGCCTGTCTGATATAATCCCTGAAGGAATCGCTCCGCAAGACCTCAGGAGGGGCATAGCGATAGCCGCTCTCGGGCTCTATCAGAATAAGGTTTATCTCGCCGGTCATAAAGTCTATCAGAGCTTTGCCCCAATCCGCTCGCTGGCAGGACGCCTCGCAGCGGGCCTTATAAAGAACCTTCAGTTTATCCAGCTCGGACTTCAACTCGCTTAGCTTGTCTATATCAGAGCTCAGGGCGTCTATGGATACAGCTTCATCCGTCTTGAGGTACTTATCGATGCCCATATCGTTCACGCAGTCCATCCACTTCCCATATTTCTCGGCAGACTGCCAGATATCGGCGAACTCCCCCTTCGACCAGTAATTGACCTCTATCATCCGCCTCTTTCTGTCGTCCGGACTCATCTTGTCCCAGTCAATGTGCGCTCCCTCACTGAGGGCAGCCCACTCGGCAATCTCCGAGTGTAAAGCCTCGATCAGCGCGCGCGCGCGTCCGCAGAACGCGCTGAACAATCTCTCCCACTCTCCGCGCAAATCCTCGATGTCATAGCCAAGCCGCTCCACGCTGAAGCGAGTTGAGATAGACACCGCAGCTGCGGCCTCGTTCAATCCATTTTTCTGAAGGTCCTTTGCATCCTCGATTGCGTTTCCGAATATCGGCAGCCTGTTTGGGAAAAACAGCTCGTGCGGCGTCCGTTCAACAAGTTCGTAAACGCTCTCCGCGCTTTTGATGGAGTCAAGCGCCGAAGACGAGCTTACTCGCTCGCTCTCAGCGCGTCCCTCCTTAAGCTCCGCGATCAAACGCTCCATCATGCGATTTTTTTCGTCCCACTCATGCTCAGCCTCGCTAAGCGCGCATCTGAGCCTATTGTACTCCGCATCCTCGTGAAGACGCATTTCTAGCATCTTGCGGCCGACCTCGCCCTGATATTCGCGCAGACTCGCCTCGTACTTTCCGGCAGTTTCCAGATCGCGAGCTGCTATCGCGCGCGCACTCTCATCCTCCATAGCGGCAATCTTCCGCTTCAGATCGTCCTCATAATCCCGCTGCATCTTAGCGGTCTGTTTCTTATAGCTTTGAAGCTGATCGCGTAATCCCCTCAACTCCCGCTCGAGGCTGTAAATATCACTCATAAGACCCGTCAGCTCCCCGAATTGCCGGTCATTCGTTTTTTACCCATCTGAAGCTCTTCCTCTATATCCTCGGACTCTTTTCGGCGAGCCTCGGCGAAAAGCCTTATCTGATCCTCGAGTTCATCCAGGCGCTCACCTGCCTTCGAGATCATCTCCTCTATAGAATGCGGATCTCGATCCTTATAGTACGTCAGAATTTCAGAGTCGACCCTGTACCGCGCCTTGATATCGCTTATTTCGTCTTCAAAGCGCGCGTAATCCTTCTCATATTCACTCTGAATTGTCTCAAGGCGGCGTCCGAGGGATTCCTTATCGCCCGACATGCGATTTATCCTCTCCGACGCGTCCTCTATTTTGCTCTGCAAAATTTCCATCTCGCTGATTATGGCAACCTTGCGAACACTAAGGGCGTTTTCGGTGTCCGCGAGCTCCGACCGCCTCCGTTCCAACTCCCCTATCTCTCCGGAGACCTTGGATATGCCGCGCTCCAGCTCCGATATTTCGCGAATGAGATCATCCATGCTGGTACTCAGCGACTTTGCTCTATCGCATAGTCCCGATCGCCGGCGCTCCAGATTCGCCTCTATATCATCGTCAGGGTTTGCCATTGTCGCCGCGTATTTCTCGTCATCCGCCGGAGATAGGCGTATGTAGTACACCCCGGCTTTAAGCGGCTTCATCTTGGACACAGTGGCGCCGCTTTCATATCGCAGCACCGAAATGTAAGAGCCCTTGGGCGGCGCGTTCTTTATCGTTATGAGAAAATCCATCGTTCCATTCATCCTGGCGGGGCTGAGCGATACGCTGTTGTCCGCAGTGGACTCGGTCACCTGAATTACCTCGCCGTACTGATACGATCCGCCGCTGCCGCGAAGCTCGAGAAATGTTCCCTCAATAGAACCATTATCGATGGAGATCCTCATCTCCACACTCGATCGCAGCAGTTCATCGAGAAAAATCATCTTAATCTGATCGTTAACAAAAATTTCGACGTCAACCATGCCTCAGATAGCCTCTCGTATTCCGGACTCTTCTCCACGAGTCGAGTCCTGATTTGGATGGCACTCCGACTAAAGTCGTCCCGCCCCTGGAAAAATTTATCTCTATTTTACGTCCCCTGCAACTATTGTAATATTCATCGAAGATTTCTGCGTATCTGTCGCTCAGCGGGATAAAGCGTTGGTTCGATGAGCCGCGGTATGGATAACCATCGTCGAGCTCCAGTACATATGGGCCGTCTATCAGCAAATCGGTCAACGTGAGCAGACTGCGGATCGCGTCATCACCCCTGGCCCTCTCAGCTAAATCCTCATACACAAACCCAGTATATACTATAACTCCGTAATCCCTGCGAGATTTGATCTCCAGCAGCAGCGCTGACAGCGCCTCCCCCTGCAGGAACGGCTCCCCGCCGCTGACGGTCACGCCCTCCACTCCCTCGATAAAAAGGAGTGACGACGCAAGCGCGGCAGCGCTGACGACACGGCCCTCCCCGGCGTGCATCTCCCGCGCCATGCACCCCTCACAGGAAAAACAGCAGCCCTGTACCCACAGCGCGCTTCTCACGAATGGGCCCAGCACCTTGGTGCGTTCGACATAGTGTGAAATCCTCAATCCGCGCTCCATGATAAATCCTATGATCCCATAGGTCATACATTGCCGAGATAGACGTAATTCAGTTTTTCCACAGCTGCGTTGAAGAACCTCCGCATGAGGGATATATCGGTCGGCGGCGCCTTGTACCTGTACGATGGGAAGTATCTCGATATATGAAGAGGAACGTCGGGCGACAAACCGGCCATCCAATCGACCAGGCGGACAAAACCGTCGGCGGAGTCGGAGACACCCGGAACTATAAGACAGGTCAGCTCGATATGGACTCCCGCGGAGATGAGGCGCTCAACATTGCGCGTAACGACATCGAGCGAGCCGCCAAGTCTCCTGTAAGTTTCCTCGTCAAACGCCTTTATATCTATGTTCATGGCGTCGACGCCGCTTGCCGCCTCAGAGCAGACCTCGCGGGAAAACATTCCGTTAGTGACCATTACCGTGGCTATGCCCTCGTCGCGCAGCTGCGGCGAGGCGGCGAATATGTACTCCGCCTGCAGGGTTGGTTCGTTATAGGTGTAGGCGACCGCATGGGCCCCGAACTCCTTTGACATGGCGACAAGTTCCCCCGGCGACACGGGCTTCTCCGTCAGAGGGCGCTCCGGCATCGAGATTTCGTGATTCTGGCAAAACGGACAGCGCATATTACAGCCAACCCCGCCCAGGGACAAAATCTGTGTGCCGGGCCGCCAGCGGCGAAGCGGTTTCTTCTCCACAGGATCGAGGGCTATGCTGACAAATCTCCCGAGATGCGAGGACCTGAGTCCGGCATACGGTGAATGCTCCCGCACTCCGCAGAGACCCTTTTGTCCGGGCGTTATGGTACAGTTATGCCAGCAGAGGCCGCAGCGAACCGAACATCCATCCTCGCACACGCTCCACCATCTGGCCTCGGGCATGGTCGACCGACATACTCCTCTTGCTTACGCCTACTCGACGTATCTTACGACTGAGAAACGCTCTATCTGAACGTTGTCGAGGCTTGCTATCCCAGCTTTTTGCGCCGCGATACTCAGCTGAGCGTCAACAGTATCAACTCCGTCGAGGTCCGGCAGCAGTACTCCGCGTCTTGCGCCCTTCGATACGATGACGCCCCACCGCGACGGATCGAGCGAGGCTCTGTCCGTAATTTTCTCCGGTTTGCTTAAAACATCGACGGAGAATACGACTTCCGGCAGCTCATAGCTCTGCATAGGCAAAAATCTGGGGTCTCTCGTGGAGGATGATATGGCGTTCTCGATTATCTCGATGTCCAGGGATGGGCGAACCGGTAAAATTGTGCCTATACAGCCGCGAAGATCGCCCGAGCGCGTCTTTATGGAGACAAAGCACGCACGCTGAGGACTCCACAGCTCCTCACGGGAGTCGATTCCGAGTCCGTCCTTTGGGATAGATTTGCGCGTCAAATAGCGCTCCACCGTCGTCCTGGCGAGGACGACATACGGATGCGCGCCGATTCTCTCCGTCAATCAGATCACCCCCTGCCGGCCCAGAGCGCGTTGCAGTACCCCACGCCAAACGGGCCCTCGTATGAGAGGACGTCAATAGACCCCTTAAGCTCTGAGACAAGCCCGAGCAGCGCCAGAACCGACCTCAGCCCACACTCTCCCGCGTCCTCGACGGATTTGCGCGGCATTTCGAGCAAATCAGACGCGTCAACACGCTTCAGAGCCTCAACTATAGCCCTGTCCAGCTTTTCGCCCGCCGGACTGTAGCCGGCAGGCGCTCCGGGCTTGAGCCTGTGAGAGAGGTCGCCGCTCGCGAGCAGTCCCCATTTTTTACCGTCGTCAAACGAGGCCAATTCACGCCCCAACTTGTACGACATCTTTCTGTCGAGACCTATCGGGTTTGAGAGAATTATATCGGGCAGATACTGGCAGTATCCCTCAATAAAATAAAGAGGGACGAGCGAGCCCTGGTCATGAGTGAGGTCGTGTGACTCCACCAGGGAAACGGGCACATCTCTGGCGCCAAGAAACGAGACCAGAGAGTCCACCTCAAGCATCGGGGTGCGCATGTCGAACGCTATCATGGGGGCTCCAAACGGTATCAGAGACCCGCGTATCATTGGCGCCTTATTTACAGCGTACGCTCCTAACGCGTATGCCTGGTGCGGCGAAAGCAGCAATATCCTGTCCGGTATCTCCAGCTCCTTCAGCCGCTCTATAAGTTTGTTTATGCCCTCCAGAGTGATCGCGGCCTCTGCCTCACGGCCACGTCCCACATCCGGCACAATTATCGGTGGATGCGGCATCAATGCTCCCCAGACCCACGTCATAGACAACACCTCCAGCAAAAATAGGACGTAAATTTATTATTTCAGTTGAAAAATAAATAATGAAAGAATCCTCTGCGAGCTTAACCATTTCTTATATTAACATACAAGGAGGCTCAAAGAGGTGTATGATGTATTTCATGGAAAAAATCGATAAAATTGCTGAGATTATTACACTTAAAGTAAATTTTTCCGACTCGGAGGGCAGTTATTCAATATATCCCGCAGTACTGCGCGACGAATCGAATGTAATTCTGGTTGACTGCGGCTATCAGGGATTTTTGCCGCTGCTGGAGGACGCCATGCGTGAGAACGGGCTTTCCTTCGCGGATATCACCGGTATTGTTATAACTCACCACGACCACGATCACTTCGGAGCGCTCCATGAGATAAAGGAAAAATACCCGCATATAGTCACCATGTCCTCTCTGTTTGACGCGCCGTTTATCGAGGGCAAAAAGAAATCTCTGCGGCTTGTTCAGGCGCTGGATATTTACGACACTCTGCCGGAGCGGGAGAAAGAGGACGCGATGGAGTTTCAGAAAACCCTTGAAGCGGTTAAACCGGTGGGCATAGACCGCGCGCTTCGCGATGGAGATATTCTGCCGTGGTGCGGCGGAACGGAGATAATAGGGACGCCGGGGCACATGCCGGGGCACATCTCCCTGTACGTGCGGCGCCACAATGCCGTCATAACAGGTGACGCGCTGGTCGGGATAAATGGCAGACTTAGGGTTGCAAATCGATACTACTCTCTGGACCTGGATTCCGCGAAGAAATCCGCAAAGAAACTGCTGGAACTGAATGCCGAAAAATACATCTGCTATCACGGCGGCGTCATAACGCCAAGAAAAATATAAGTTTGCCCACCCCTCTTGCAATTCGCGCAATATAAGGATAGAATATCAACTTCGGTAAATTTATGTTTATTCATTATACCAACATAAACAAGAGGCGGCAGGTGGAGAACCGGCATGAGAAGAGAAGATCTTAAAAGGGCTGTGCGCATAGTGATAAAAATCGGCACAAGCTCACTGACGTTCCCCAACGGGAAGATATGCGCAAACAAGATAGACAAACTTGCGGCGTCTATTGCGGATATCAGCAACAGCGGGCGCAGACCTATACTAATAAGCTCCGGGGCGGTCGCCGCAGGAATGGGGCGCATGGGCTGCCCTCCTCCGTCCAATCTGCCTGAAAAACAGGCACTGGCCGCAGTGGGGCAGGGATTGTTGATGCAGATGTATGAAAAATATTTTGCAGAGTACTCCCAGTGCGTCGGGCAGATGCTCCTTACGCGCGACTGCTTCTCAGAGCCTTCGCGCTATCTTTATTCTCGCAACACGCTTTTTTCACTGTTAAACTACGGCGTTATACCCGTAATCAACGAGAACGACACAGTTGCCGTCGAGGAGCTCAGGTTCGGCGACAACGACACGCTCTCCGCGATGGTGGCTTGCATAGCGGACGCGGACCTGCTCATCATACTTTCAGACATAGACGGACTGTACGACTCCGACCCGTCTCTCCACGAGAACGCGCGGCTGATACCTGAGGTGCTTCGGATAACGGAGGAAATGGAGAAAAATTCAACCACCCGTGGCAGCAGTATATCGAGCGGCGGAATGTACACAAAGCTCGCTGCGGCCAGGATAACTATGGCGAACGGCATACCGATGATAATAGCCAACAGCTCCATCGACAGTGTACTCCTTCGTCTTCTGGATGGGGAGGACATCGGCACGGTCTTCCAGCCGCGCCGCGGCAGTTATGCGGGGAAACTCAGACAGTGGCTCGCGGTGGGCAGCTCGGCAAAGGGCGCCATAGTGATTGACGAGGGCGCCGAGGAGGCCATTCTTCACAGAGGGACAAACTTGCTTCCGTCAGGAGCGGTCGAGATTGACGGGAACTTCTCCACGGGCGACGTCGTGTCGGTCCTCAACGCACTTGGCGAGGAGATAGCGAGAGGCGTCAGCAACTTCGACGTGGACGACGCGCGAAAGATCATAGGCAGGCGAACGAGCGAGATAAAAAACATCCTCGGCAGGACGGACTACGAGGAGCTGATAAACAGATATAATATGGCCATACTGGCTTGATGAGGTGTCATGATGAACTGGAGAGATGAACTTGCTCTGATGGGACGCGCTTCGAGGCGCGCGGCGAGAGAACTGGCCGTCACCGAGACCGCCCGCAAAAACGATGCGCTGCTCAATATGGCGGAGGCCCTAAGAAGCGGCGCGGACCGGATAATTGAAGCAAACTCGTCAGATGTCGAAAATGCCGGGAAAAATGGGCTCTCAAACGCCCTGACGGATAGGCTGACTTTAACGGGCCCCAGGGTTGAGTCCATGGCGCATGGAGTTGAGGAGATCGCGTCGATGCGCGACCCGGTTGGGGATACAATACAGACGTGGCGAGCCTCGAAGGGGATAGAAATTCGCAAGGTACGAGTCCCGCTGGGCGTGATCGGCATGATCTACGAGGCGCGTCCTAACGTCACATCGGACTCGGCAGGACTCTGCCTGAAAGCCGGCAATGCGGTGATATTGCGCGGCGGCGGAGAGGCGTTCAAATCAAATACGGTCATAGCGGATATATTGAGCGGATCTGCAGAAAAATCCGGCCTTCCTGAGGGCTCGATACAGATGCTCTCCACTCCCGAAAGGGATGCGTCAGTGGCGCTTATGCAGCTTCATGACGTGGACGTCCTGATACCTCGCGGAGGAATGGGCCTCAAGAAATCGGTCATGGAGAATGCCCGAGTACCCTATATCATGACCGGAATGGGAAACTGCCATATCTTCATAGACGAAAGCGCCGATCCCGAGAAGGCTCTGCAGATAGCGATAAACGCAAAGTGTCAGCGCCCCGGCGTCTGCAACGCCGTGGAGACGCTGTTGGTCCACAAGAATATCGGCGACGAATTTTTGAGCTCGCTGATGGAAGATCTCGCGGACCGAGGAGTCGAAATACGCGGCGACGAGCGGGTTACGGCGCTCTGCGACAGGGCAATAGCCGCCACAGAGGAGGACTGGCATACGGAGTACTGCGACCTCATACTGGCAGTCAAAGTCGTCTCTGACATCGACGAGGCAATGGATCATATCCACAGATACGGAACACATCACAGCGACTGCATATTGACCGAGAGCTACACGAACGCCCGCATATTTCAGGCGTCGGTTGACTCCGCTGCAGTCTACGTGAACGCCTCCACCCGCTTCACTGACGGAGGAGAATTCGGCTTCGGCGCGGAGATAGGCATCAGCACACAGAAACTTCACGCGCGCGGTCCTATGGGGCTGGAACAGCTGACATCCATAAAATACATAATAAACGGAGACGGGCAAATTCGAGGATGACCGCATTGGGAACCACTCAGAGCTTAGGCCGCATCGGTGGTTCTGGATTTTGCAAACTGGGTGCGGCAAATCCTTTGTTTGATATCCTGTTCAGCTATGATCCGATCTCCCAATGGCCTTCCTTTCTGCCTCCGACACGCTTGAGCAACCCATTCTGCCGTAGCTTTTGTATATTTCTCTCGACAGACCGCTCGCTAATACCAATTAACGACGCGAGTTCCGGGATCGTTATAGAGTTTCTTTCCCGACAGGCGTCAAGTATCTTTTCCGACGCTTTCCCGACGCTTTCCATACTCTTTCCCGACACTTTACCGACGTTTCCGGGAGACTTGCCGCCGCCTATTATGCCATTTTGAGATGAATTGTCCGGTTTGGCGTTTCCCGACGATTTCCCGACGATTATCTTCACGTAATCATCCATCGCCTCATAGGCATACTTGGCGTCTCTCGCTTCGAGGGCCGGGATAACCTTTACCCTCACTCCCATTCCTCTGGCGTCAACGTAGCCGTAATCACGGAGGACGTCGACTATTATATGGTTTCTTGCTGAGCGCTGCCCAGCCATCATTTTCTCGACCGTCATAGAGTTAGGCAAAGCACCAGGGCTTGTAATCTCGACGCGATCAAGATACCCTACTATTTCCACATCTGAGAAACGCGTCCAGTCTCTGTGCGCGAGAGCGTTTATCAACAGCTCTCTGAGGGCTTCAAACGGATAAAACCATATCTTGTCGCGGCTCGGTTTCCCGCCCAATTCGTCAGACTCTTCGGTGGTAAAAGGTTCGATCAAGTCAAATACCTTTTCGATCAATCCGGCGTCTATCAAATTTCTGCCCGCTTTATCGATGGAGAAACGGCCCACCAGAGGACCGTCAAGGATTTTATCCAGCCTGGCCTGATAAATCTTGTCCAACGAATCAAAGATCATTAGGCGAATGCCTGATTGTTTGAGAAACTGCCGTGGTTTGACGCCAAATAAGATAAGCCCGGCTATGGTGCAAACTGGCTCTCCGGCTACTCCATCGGTCATCAGCCCCAGCGCTTTCAAACGCTCTATCCATGCGTCTCGATTTTGAGGAACCTGCGGGTCTCGCAAAATATCACTCATATAATTTCCAAGCCGCGCAAGGTCAAGCGATTCGAAAGCCGTACCATGAACCGGCATTACTTCAGAATGAACGATGCCGCCGGATGAACCGAGCATCAGCAGTTGTTCTCTGGTCGCGGGACGGGACACGTTCCCAATCCTGATATAAGCCGTCTCGCGGTCATGCTCCCTCACCACATAAGGCTTGGA
>JAISRE010000155.1 GCA_031273805.1 Synergistaceae bacterium
CCCAGCAGGAGCGAGTCCGCCACCATCATGAACAGCGCCGCCGGTATGCCGTGCCCGGACACGTCCGCCACCACGAAGAACAGCCGCCCTCCGTCCATGAAGATATAGTTGAAAAAATCTCCCCCAACCTCTTTTTCGGGGATCATCATCCCATAGATTGCGACATCCGTATCATGATTTTCGTTCTCCGCTTCTGATGGCAGCAGCATACTCTGTATTCTGGCTGCGACGGACAGCTCTGTCCGCATGCGTTCCTTATCACGGGCTGTCCTAGCGATCTCCTCGGAGTAGACGGCGAGCTTTTCCGTCATTTCATTGAAGGAGTCCGCGAGATTCTGGATAATCCCTTCGTGGTTGACTTTGATCCTGTCGTCAAAACCTCCGTTCGCTATCCGAATGATCTCGCTGTTCAGCTTCGACAGAGGTTCCATAACCCTCCTGGTTATGTGATGCGCGATGAAGAAAGAGACGAATGTTATGAAGAACACGGGGATGATCAGTATGTTGCACATAAAGAGGAGCTCCGGGATCTTCGTCTCCAGGATCTCGCGTTCCTCCTCCAAAAAGGCAAGGGTGACGGCTACGCTGCCAATAGCGAGGGCCAGGGTGAAGTAGTATAAAAAAAGTATGAACCTGTTGGCGATAGTCCTTATAATCCTTCCGGTGAGGTAAAAAAAGGGAGGAATCAGACTTATAGCAGCGAAAAAATTCATCACAACAATGGAAATGCCCTTGCGTTCCATTTCATCGAGGAAATCCGTCCCGTAAAGAACGCTCTCCGCTGCGACTGAATAGAGAACCCCGACCGAGAAGGTCAGCAGCATGTACGCAAAAAACGTGGTGAGCGCCCTAGGATCTTCGAAAGATCGAAAGCGTCTGCCGTAAAAACCCATCATGCAGCCGAAGACGCCGTTGCCCACGGAATAGGAGAGGGCGTACTTCACGGCGCCTCCGCTGAAGAAGTCGCCGAGGAGATTTCCGGCAAAACCGACGATAAAACCCTCCACTGGCCCCATGATAAAACCGCACAGAAGAGGAATGACGATCTGCGGTCGTATCCTGTAAAGCGCTAAAGTTTCAATTTTATCAGTAACAATGTTGAAGGCGGCAAACAAAATAATCCACGCAACTACGGCGCGGATTTTTCCGGCTCTCGTCCCCTCTCCGCTTTCAGGGTTGGGAGGCGTGATTCTCACAGAATCCAGCAGGCCCGAGAGGTCAAACATGTTTTTTCAGAGTCAGCACGTTGCTGTCGTTTTCGCGGATGTATGACAGCTCGTCGAGTGTCGACTTTACCAGATGAATGCCGAGCCCTCCTGGTTCCTTGGCATGAGCGTCCAGGGTGAAGTCAGGCGGCTCGACTTTCAGTGGGTCAAACGGAACGCCATTATCGCGAAAAATCATCTCGACGACGCCGTTTCTCACGTCTAGTTCCATCTCGACCTTCGCGTCGCGCGGTTCCGCATACGCGTATTTCACTATGTTCGAGAAAATTTCGTCAGCTGCCATCTCCATCAGGAGCACGACGCGCCCTGTGACGTTATACGCCCCAAGGGAGCGCTTTATGAAGGAATATACATTTTCCATCTCCGCAATATCCGCCCTGAACGATTGGGTCTTCCGCGTTTCGGCCATCGACATACAGCGCTGCCCTTCTGTACCTCTTTTATTTTGTTTGATCTGTTGCTGTTGACCAGTATAGTGTATTTTTATCCGGATAGAATGTCAATCTTGTGCAGTGCTGAGCCTCTCTCCTATAAATATCAACTCCATCTCAAGATTTTTTGTTTCTTTACGCGTATTGCAATAGACCCATGGCCGACGCCCAAGGCCATTACTTTTTATAATCGACCTCTCCTCCATACGTATTTCGAGCGCCGACAGGAGAACCTGCTTTTAACGCACGGATATCAGGCGCGTCGGGCGCCTTATTCAGCCGGATTTGCCAGCTGCAGAGATGTGCAAATTCTGCAGCTGGCCCGTACGCTTGCCATTTACTTTTTCTTCATGTAGAATGTCGCGCTGTAACTGCTGCCGGCAGTGGGCCCACTGGTCCCGATACCGCCTATTTCTATATACGCCTCAGTGGCGCTGATCAACGTCAGTTCCACCTTTTCGAAGCCCCCGCCGAGACCTCCCGAAGTATCGCTCGCAAGAAGGACTTTATTGGTTCCGACGATGGTCGCGCTGAGATCCGTCACAAGCCCCTCAGGGTTCGAGGCGTCCCACATACGCCCGTAGACGAGGCTATCCCCGTACGAACCTGCAGCGGGTACATCCCATGCCAAGTATAATCTCGCGTCATACTTGAGTTCTGAGCCACTCACCGTCACATTTCTGATAGTGACCTCGCCCTCCGACATAACGAGTTCATATGTTCCGCCGTAGCCCGATGAAGGAGGCGCAGTTATGCTCCCCGTGTTCGGCTTGCTGCTGTCGAACACCCATTCCCCATCCAGGTTCTCGAATCCGACAGGGACAGACGAGCCGCTTCCGTCATCACCTCCACCTCCGCCGCAGCCGCCGGACACAAAAGCAAACGCAAGGAGAACCAGAACTACCCATAACAGCCAAATACTTCTCTTCATCTCAAAACCCTCCTAAAAAAATTTTTTGGTTCTTAGGTAAGCGCTGATTAAATGTTCTTTGCGGCAAAATGGAGTGGATTCGTTCTCCATCGAAATAGTTATCGCAAAAATGGCCGCAGGCGTAGTATAGCTACGCCCGAGGAGCATTTTTGTGGCAACCGCGAAGATGGTGGGCGAATGCTCCTATTGCAGCCCAAAGGTTATTAATCAGCGTTTCCTTAGCTTAACTCCAAACACATCCAGTTTGCGGCTCCTCGCTGCTACGTGTGGTCAACATCTATTCTGGAGTTAGTCTAGCAGTCTGTCGGAGATAACCCTGCATTGATTTCAGCAACACTCCGAAAATGGCGTAGCCGACGACTCTTTTACGCGGGACTCTCCTTTTTTAATTCAGGAAGCAAATATCTCGTCCGTCGGTCGGTATTTCTGAATTCGGCGCTCATATTTTCCTCTTCTCTCCACAAACTGCCGTGATAGTTCTATTTTACAGGATTTTTATATTCCTTGGGTAATTAAAAAGATTCGCAGTAAAATGACAGGCCGTATTTCCGCATAGTGGCAACCGGCAGATCAACAGGTCACAACAAGGCTGATGAGTGATAAAATCACTGTCTTTATTTTTTCAGTGTTTGAGTCCCCAGAACGGAGTGATGGCAGGCAATCTACATACACCAGTAATTGCAATATTCCACCGATTCCACGTTAGGACTCATGTTTGTATATGCGTTTTCCAGGCTGAATAGCTCACTGTAACTTCGAGAGTCAAACATACAGATGGATTTGCCGTCTTTTACGATATGATACCCAAACGCTCTTTTATTTTTGAAGACATCTATGATGTCGCTGGATGCCAGACAGTCGATCTCATTGAGATAAAATATCTTCTCCGGAAGGAAAAAACGGTGGTACACGATCGCGTTTTCATAGGCTGTTATGCTGCGAGTCGCGAGGCTTAAACTGTAGAAGGACATTGACAGCGACCCGATAAGAATAGCCACATATTCCATGTGCCCTGAGTAAATCATATGGAGCGACAATGAGACCCACAGAACCCACGTGACGACTGCTGCCCAGACCGGAAATTTCTGGGCTTTTATGACGCAAATCGGCATTGATAGAAGCGGCTCGGGCTGTTCAGCAGGAAGCTGACGTTTTTTGAAGATGATTTTAACGTGTGAATGTCTGATCTTGTCGAGCTTTGCGTGTCTTTTGGACACAAAAAACCACGCAACGATTGAAACAATCATAGCTAATGCCGATACGCCGATGATGATAATCACGATAGAACCGTTCATATATTGTTTCCTCTCGAGAATAGTATCTACCATGACAACTATATCATTATTTTCATGTGGCAATCAGTTTTATCCAGAAACATCACATTTCGCCATTTTATCCCGCACTGTCGCAAAAACTTAATATATTTGATTTTTTTTGCCTTCATCACAATCCCAATTTCAATACAGTAGGCTAAAAATTTAACTTCGTCTTTCATTTGATTACTGCTCCTCCGGCCATGTAATCCGGCCTGTGGCCAGTTCCTCTCAGATTATTTTGGGTAAAAAAATGGGCTCAGGCGAAATTCCCTGAACCCTTGTTAACTAGTGGCGTGCCCGCGGGGATTCGAACCCCGGACCTTTGGCTCCGGAGGCCAACACTCTATCCAGCTGAGCTACGGACACATATTGCGAAGTATCCTATATTGAGGAGAGTACTTCGTCAAGACTTATCGGCTAAAATTGGCTGAAAATATCAGAAACAGTCGGCTAAATCACTCAATCTGTACCTTGTCGTCTGAATAAGGCATATGTCAGTATATCAGCCTTTCTAAAAATGCGGATTTTTTGCGTAGATTGGGAGAGCGGCATATTATGCACACCCTCCCATATAGCGGGAAGCGCTTCGTAAGCCGGGTTCTGTCGTGCCCAGTCATTTATCTATGCGATCGTACCCGGGAGTCGGCGGGCCGCGTCATCCTCCCCTATTCGATCTTGCTCCGGGTGGGGTTTGCCAGGCACACGCGTCGCCGCGCGTCCGGTGAGCTCTTACCTCGCCTTTTCACCCTTGCTGCCTCTTGCGAGGAAGCGGTTTTTTTTCTGTGGCACTTTCCTTGAGTTCGCACCCACAGGAATTTCTCCTGCACCCTGCCCTGCGGAGCCCGGACTTTCCTCCATCGACGTTAGCCGACAGCGACTGGATGAAATACTTCCCTCAATTATTCTAGCATAAATTAGAATTAAGTGTTAAGATATTTATTTGTTCGAGCAGTTTATAATTATAACGAGGTGACATTTGTGCGTGATGCTTCAAAAATTCGCAACGTGGCCATAATAGCCCACATAGACCACGGGAAAACCACCCTGATCGACTCCATCTTCAGGGCCACCAGAACCTTCCGTGAGAACGCTCATATCGAGGAGCGAGTGATGGACGGCCTCTCCCTCGAAAAGGAGCGGGGCATAACCATCAAAGCCAAACACTGCTCTGTCGATTGGAATGAATATAAGATAAATATAGTCGACACCCCCGGACACGCCGATTTTTCAGGAGAAGTGGAGAGGGTCCTCTCTATGGTCGACTCGGTGCTCCTGTTGGTGGACGCCAACGAGGGGCCAATGCCTCAGACGAGATATGTCCTCATGAGAGCTCTTCGCGTTGGCCTGAGGCCGATAGTCGTGGTAAACAAGGTGGACAGGCCAAACGCATCGCCTGAGACTGCCCTCGACAAGACCTTCGATCTCTTTATAGAACTGGGCGCGTCGGACGAACAGTGCGAGTTTCCGGTACTTTACGGCTCAGGCCTCGACGGCTGGATGGTCAGGGATATGATCTCCTTGACAGATGACACGCCAAAGGGAATGGACGAGCTTTTCGAGACAATAGTCGACTTCGTGCCCCCCCCCAAGGTGGACGAAGAGCGTCCATTCCTGATGCAGGTCAGCACACTGACCTGGAGTGATTACCTTGGACGCATCGCGTGCGGACGAATCACGAGCGGACGATTAAAGAAGGGCGACACAATGATGGTGACACACACGCGCTGGACAAGCCACGAACAGCAGGATTTCGAGACTGTCTCACAGTCCGCCGAGACATGCGCGCACCTCTTCATAACGGAGGGTCTCGATCGCAAAGAGGTGGACGAGGCAGGCGCAGGCGAGATAATCTGGTTCTCCGGTCCGGACGGCATTACGCTTGGGGACACTGTTTCCGACGGCGCGTATGTAACATCGCCCCTTCCTCCGCTGGACATAGAGGAGCCCACAGTATCGATGTTTTTCCTGGTAAACACAGGCCCGTTTGCCGGTGAGGACGGAAATGCCGTGACACTGAGGCAGATCAAGACGCGGCTCGAGCGCGAGACGAGAATCGACCCCGCCCTCCGCATGGAAGATATAGGCCGCCCTGATGGCGTCAAAGTCTCCGGCAGGGGCGAGCTGCACTTAGGCATATTGATCGAGGAGATGAGACGGGAGGGGATGGAGTTCTGCGTATCGAGGCCAGAGGTCATAACTCAGACTGGGCCCAACGGTGAGCTGACGGAACCGATCGAAGAGCTGATAATAGATGTACCTGAGGAATATCAGGGCATAGTGATACAGAAGATAGCCCTTCGCAAGGGTGAGCTGCTCGGCATGGAGAATGGCGGAACAGGAACTCTGCGGCTCGAATTCCGAATACCCACGCGCGGTCTGATAGGCTACAGAGGCGAGTTTCTGACCGACACCAGAGGTCTGGGTATTCTGGCATCGCGGTTTACAGGATACGCCCCGTGGGCGGGCGAGGTGGTATCACGCTCCCGCGGATCCATGGTCAGCATGGACTCGGGAGTCTCCACGAGCTACAGCCTCGAAAATTTGCAGGAGCGAGGCACGCTCTTCGTGACCCCCGGCGACAGGGTGTACTGCGGAATGGTAGTCGGCGAGAGCTCCAAGACCAGGGACCTCCCGTGCAACCCGGCAAAAAAGAAGCAGCAGACCAATCACAGGTCCGCGACTAAAGACGCCACAGTGGTGCTTGACGTCCCGCGTCAGATGACTGTAGAGTCATCCCTTGAATGGATAGAGGACGACGAGCTCGTCGAGATCACGCCAAAGTCAGTCCGCATTCGAAAGAGCATACTCGACCCGACCGCGCGCAAACGCACGGAGAACAGGACTAATAATGCGGCGGCCTGATTTGCGCCATCAACAGAACGTATGGTATAATTAATAAACCTTATACACGGACTCACGTTTATTCTGAAAGTGACGTGAACCTGAGTAAAAGGACTAATTTTATAGGAGTGAATAGCTTGATCGACAAGGAACTCAAAACGCAGGTAATCGAGCAGTACAAGACACATGGAGCTGACACAGGATCCCCTGAGGTTCAGATTGCGATCCTCACCACGCGCATCAGACAACTCACAGAGCATATGAAGGCTCATAAGAAGGATTTCCATTCGAGACGCGGCCTTTTGATAATGGTCGGCAAACGTCGTAAACTGCTCCAGTATTTGAGAAATAAGAACTTCGGCCGCTATCAGAACCTCATACAGAGCCTCGGTTTGAGACACTAAAACATCGGCGCGAGCATATTACGCAGGTAAAACTTACAGACAGCGGAGCCTTGCGGCTCCGCTTATTTGATGTCCACTCGGGTCCTCTTTGTTTTACTCCTCCGGAAACGTCACGTCGAGATCGAGCGCTATCGCGCCCTCCTCGAGCAGGGACTCGCTCATGTCGTCGCCCGAGAAGAGGCGTTCGTCCTCTGTAGATGCCTCAGGAGAGCCGATAACGAGCCCGTTGGCCTCCGCAACTTTGGCCAGGACCTCTTTTCTGACCTCCTCCATAAGCTCCGGATGCTCCTCGAACTTCTCGACAGTGGCCTCTTTGCCCTGTGCCAGCGTCTCGCCCTTGTAAGCTATCCACGAACCCTTTCTCTTGACCACGTTCATGTCCAGAGCCATGTCGAGAACAGCCATAGCCTTCGGCACGCCCTTCCCGTATATGAGGGTGGTGTGAGCTACGCGGAACGGAGGGGCCTGTTTGTTCTTTGTCACCTTTATCTTCAGTTCGTGGCCTATAGGGATATCGCCATGTTTCAACGTCTCAGCGCGCCTCACCTCTATTCGCACCGAGCTGTAAAACTTGAGCGCCCTTCCTCCGGTGGTGGTCTCAGTCGGGCCGCTTCCGTACCCTGTGTTTATCATTGCGCGCAACTGGTTGATGAAGATCAGCGTAGTCTTGCTCTTTGAAATGACGGACGTAAGGCGCCGCAATGCGTATGACATTAGGCGAGCGTGCAGTCCGACGCTCTTGTTGGGCCCCTCCTCTATCTTGCCGTCAATCTCGCCCTGTGGCGTAAGCGCCGCCACTGAGTCCACCACTATCAGGTCAACCGCACCGCTGCGCACCAGCATGTCGATGATGTAAAAAGCCTGCTCCCCGCTGTCCGGCTGCGAGATATACATATTACTCGTGTCGACTCCTATTGCCGCGGCAAGACCAGGGTCAAGCGCGTGCTCAGCGTCTATGAACGCGGTAACGCCGCCGGCCTTCTGAGCCTCCGCGATTATGTGAAGCGCTATCGTGGTCTTTCCGCCGCCCTCCGGGCCGTATAACTCCACCACTCGCCCGCGAGGCACACCGCCTATCCCAAGCGCGACATCCAGCGGCAGTACCCCGGTCGGTATCACTTCAATATTCATATTCGTGCGTTCACCCATCTTCATGATAGCGCCATCGCCGAACTTCTGTTTTATGTCGGTTATAGCCTTGTCAAGTATCTCCTCTTTTGTAACTGGTTCCTTTCTCTTGGCCACTTCCTCATGCACCCCCTATAAAGCTAATACAAAAAACAATCTGTCCCAAGGATCTCGCCATTTGCAATCTATAAAATGGACGCCTTGAATTTTTCCCCCTACACCTCATCGAGTCCCGCAAGCAGAAGATCGAAAGCAGATCGCACAGCGCAGAGCTGAACTATGCGCCTCGGGCCGCGCCGGTATATGCCGCGCTTCAATTTCATCCTGCCGTCGGAGTAAGCCAGGGCAAACCACACAGTGCCAACCGGCTTTTCTTCACTCCCACCGCCAGGACCTGCTATTCCTGTCACGCTGACCGCCAGCATGGTATTGAAAAGTTTCAGGACGCCCCACGCCATCTCGGCGGCGCATTGGGCGCTTACCGCGCCATGCCGTTCTATTGTCTCTGGAGATACCGATAACTGCTCTATTTTGGACCTGTCGCTATATGTTACGGCACTTCCTGGAAATACGGAGGACACACCGGGGATTGACGCCGCCCATGACGCGAGAAGTCCGCCAGTGCAGGATTCCGCAAATGTGAAAATATTTGAGCACTGCGAGTCACACTTCGAGAGGTTCTCTAAAGTGAGGGAGATGCTTACGACTCTTTTGGCAAGTTTGCTTATTTCCCTCTCTTTCTCCAGTTCCAAACCGTGGTACCCAAAAAAATTACCAGACATCCGCAAGTCACGCCCCTATCCCCAGATATTGATAAATAACATCAAACCCTTGTTTGAAAAAGAGCCACGTCAACATCCTTACAATCACATTAATTATAATGCCACAGCTGATGTCATCCGCCATTATCCCAATTCCACCTGGAAGACGCTCCGCCATGCTCATCGGAAACGGCTTGAGTATGCCGGCTATCCTGAAGAGAAAAAAAACAATTATCGAATAAGAACTATCGAGGCCCAACATAGCAGCCCAGTAACCAGCAATCTTATCGATTATTATTTCGTCGTGCGTGTCAGACGCGCTCATTTTCACGTACCTGTCCGCAGCTAAAGTTCCCACCGCTACAATGACGCCAAATGCATATACATTTATACCACCAAACAGGATGAACAGCAAAAAAGCAACAAAAGTACCGAGTGTGCCAGGCATTTTTGACAATCTGCCGACTCCAAAAAAAGTAGCGACAAGCGCATACCAGTTACGCCAGGCGCCAATTGGAGGTTTTGCAGAATCAGGCTCCCGGTCGATGTTCATAGACAGGCTCCGCAGTGAGATCGTGTTCGTAAGCATCAGTTATAACTACCCTGACCTTGTCCCCAACGCAAAATTTTTCACCGCTGATGCGGAGTTCTATCAAGCCATCAACATCCGGCGCCTCTCTGTACGATCTCCCCTCCGCCTCTCCGCACTCATCTATGGAGTCTATCAGCACATCCATCTCTTTGCCGACAAAGAGCATCTGGCGCGACAGCGATATCTCCTCCTGAAGGGACATAAGCCGCTCCAGTCTCGAGGTCTTAGTTCGCTCCGCAACCTGCCCCGGAAGGCTCGATGCCGGCGTCCCCTCCTCCGGAGAGAATACAAACGCTCCCACTCTGTCAAAGCGGACTCTCTCGATGAAGCGCAGCAAATCATCAAAATCAGCGCGACTTTCACCGGGAAAACCGATCATGCAGGTGGTCCTCAGGGCAAAGTCTGACCTTATGGCCCTTGCCGTCTCGAAAATACAGAACAGATCTTCCGGATCTGATCCCCTGTTCATCAAATTCAAAATCTTATGAGAGGAGTGCTGTATAGGGATATCGAGATAAGGTAAGACCTGGCGTCCGTTTGCCACACGCTCCAGAAGTTTGCGGTCGACGCGGTACGGCTGGAGATAGAGCATCCTCAGCCACACATCCACAGGCAGGGAACTTTCGAGCTCATCGAGGAGAGTTATGAGGCCGTGACTTTCACCTCTGTCGTCACCGTAGGCAGTGAGGTCCTGAGCGATAAGACATATCTCTCTTGCGCCATCACGAACCAGATCCATCGCCTCTTTTACCGTAACATCTATCGGCCTGCTTCGCAGAGCGCCCTTAATGGATGGAATCGTACAGTATGAGCAGCTATTATTGCAACCCTCCGATATCTTGAGATACCTGACGTGTCGTGACACGCCCTGAAGGAGATACCTGTTCGTCGTATTGCTGCGGTTACATTCGAGATGAATCGTATCAGCGGAAAGAGCCCTCATTATGACATCGTGTTCCTCGCAACGCGCCCAGAAGTCAACTTCAGGGATATTCTTGCTGAGCTCTTCCCCGTATCGGCTCACAAGACAGCCGACTACGCCGACCCGCTTCAGATTGCCGCTGGACTTCAGCTCGACAAGATCGAGAATTGCCGCTATGTTTTCCTCAACTGCCGAGCGTATAAAACCGCACGTGTTGATAATCGCGTTTTCGGCAAGCTCAACCTCCGGCACCATTTTAAACCCGGCAGTCCGAAGCATGCCTGCTATACGCTCGGAGTCGACGCTGTTTTTCGAGCACCCGAGAGTCAAGCAGAACACCGTATTTTCAGAATTTAATGACATCTATTGCTGGTTCTCCTGAGAATTGTTTTCAGCAAAATGAGGCACGTTTCCATCCTCAACAGTGACGGAGCCATCGGGACGGAATATGAGAGATACCGGATTCGCGTCTCCACCGATGCTGTCGTATCGTTTCCCCTGCCATGTAATTCTAGCCTTGTTGCCGACACTCAACGTCACGCGCGTATCCTTGTACACGTCATAAGTGCGGCGGCTGCCCGCTCCAAGAGTTCTGCGGGTAACCATTTTATTGTCACGCTCCACCGCCAACCTGTTGTTAGAACCTGTTATCTCCACGAAGAGCTTCCTATCCTGTATCTGAGGCAGCTCAACCACAGGTCGAGCGGATGCGGACACAGGCATATCCATCCAGGACATATCAAAAGATGATACGGTCAACCCGGTACTCTGGGCCGAAACATCTTTCGGAGCAAGTTCCTTAATCTCCGGTGATACAACGCGCACGAACTGAGAGGGCGGCTCTGCGGAAACCGGCTGCGCAATCAATTCGCCTGAGACTGTTTGGGCAGTGTCGGCGGATACGGTCACCGGAAGTATTGCCTCTACATCTCCGCTCATCGTCTCCGGCTGTTTCAGAAAGAACGCCTCCAACGTCTGGTCGGGATCGTTGTGCTGATTCCAAAGCAGATAGGCAGCTCCTAGCACTGCAATGACCAGAATTATATAGACCCATATTATGGACGATCTCCTGAACATTGGAGTCGGGTGCTGTATATCTACAGATGAGTTTGAATTATCTGTGTTCAACATACCGCTGTCCTCGGGCGACGGCAAAAGATGGTTGAATCGCTTCCAAAGGTCGTCGGCCATTAGATATTCGCAATAGGTTTTAACGAAGCCTCTCATATATACAGGCGCCGTGATCTTCTCCAGTCTGCCCTCCTCTATTGCCTGAAGCAGATGAGGCCTGACATGAGTCATATTGGATACGTCCTCCAGCGAAAATTTCTGAGCTTCCCTCAGAGATCTCAGCTGAACTCCCAGTCTTTTTAAATCGGCGCTGCCCTCGTCCACTTGTTCCTGATCAATGTATTGCATCGTCTACACTCTCCGCAGCATCCATTTTATATTTATATACGCTTTTCTTAATCCTCCTGGCGCCCTCGGCGGGCTCTTCATCTCCGAAAACAGCCGCTCCGGCGACCAGCACATCGCATCCTGACATAACAGCCCTTCCGGCTGTTTCGGAGTTTATCCCTCCGTCCGCCTCGATCAGATAATCAAGCGAGTTAGCGGCCCTGAATCTCACGAGATCCTTCACTTTTTTCAATGTCTCCGGTATGAATGTCTGTCCTCCAAAACCTGGGTTGACAGACATGATCAGCGCAAGGTCCACAAATGGCAGCATCGGCTCGAGGAGAGAAACAGGCGTGCCGGGATTTATGGAGATACCGGGATGTATGCCCTCCTGCCGTACTCTCTGCGCGATTCGGTGAATATGCCTGGACGCCTCGATCTGCACCGTAAGCACGTCCGGGCGGGTCTCTATGAACATGTCTATAAAATCATCCGCCGGCTCAACCATGATGTGAACATCGATAAAGAGGTCCGCAAAACTTCTTTTCAGAGCCTTGACCAACATCGGTCCATAGGTGAGATTTGGAACGAAATGCCCGTCCATAATATCCACATGAA
>JAISRE010000004.1 GCA_031273805.1 Synergistaceae bacterium
GACTATATATGCGCGTCGGTACGAACGAAGAGCCCCATTCCCCTTGCGAAAGTTCGAGAGGTCATGGATTATCTGCGCGGACTGACGCTCGACGCCCCCCTCCGCATAGGGCAGACGATAGCGACCAACCCGGCGTCCACCCAATGCGACATAATCGTAACGCGCAACGTGAACCTCAAGGAACCGCTGATTTAATAACTAAGGAGCCGATTCTTTAAGTGCTGTTGAATACAAATTTTCTCCGTATAACCATTTTGCGGCATGGTTTATAATATCTGAGGAATCAGCGATTCCCTAAGTTTGCAGGCGGAGATGATTCTAGTGCTGCGAGGTGAGTGGATGAATAAGAAACTTAAGGAGAAGATTCTCGAGGCGCTGTCCTCTGTAATCCCCATTACCATAATTGTTTTTATACTGAGTATCTACGCCGTGCCGATACCTATAGGGACTACTATAATGTTTCTCGTCGGCGCGTCACTTCTCATAGTCGGTATGGGTTTCTTCTCGCTCGGCGCGGACATATCCATGATGCCGATGGGGGAGGCGGTGGGAGGACATTTTACAAAGAGCAAGAGCCTGTTGATAGTGGTATTTTTAAGCTTCATGATAGGTTTTATCGTCACTGTGGCGGAGCCGGATCTTCAGGTTTTAGCCAACCAGGTGCCGTCGATTCCCAATGCCGTTCTCGTCGGAACCGTTGCTCTGGGCGTCGGCATGTTTTTGGTGGTGGCGATGGTCCGCATTATTTTCAGGATCAGGCTCAGGCATATCCTGATGGCGTTTTACATCGTGCTGTTTGCCATATCAGCGTTTGCGCCGAAAGATTTTCTGGCCGTCGCGTTCGACTCGGGAGGCGTAACTACCGGTCCTATAACGGTCCCGTTCATAATGGCGCTGGGCATAGGTCTGTCGTCCGCGCGGGCGGGCAAGGACTCGCAGGACGACAGCTTCGGACTCGTAGCGATATGCAGCATCGGCCCTGTGTTAGCCGTTCTGTTGCTGGGTATTTGCTACAATCCTTCTGACGCGACATACACCCCGGTCGAGCTCCTGGAGATAGTCACCACTCGTGACGTTGCGGCGCAATATGGGCGCGAACTGCCGCATTACCTGAAGGAGGTCGCGAAGGCGATAATCCCCATCGGAGTGTTCTTTGCCATATTTCAGGTGATTTCGCGCCGTTTTTCGAAAAAACAGCTCATGACCATCGGCGTTGGCTTTGGCTATACTTTAATCGGGCTGGTGCTTTTTCTGACCGGCGTCAACGTGGGTTTTATCCCGGTTGGGCATCTGCTGGGCTCTCAGATAGCCCTGAGCGAGTATAAATGGGCGCTCATCCCGCTGGGCATGGTAATAGGCTATCATATAGTGGTGGCGGAGCCGGCGGTCTACATCCTGAATAAGCAGGTCGAGGAGATTTCCGGAGGCATAGTCTCTCAGAAGGCCATGAAGCTCTCGTTGTCGCTCGGCGTGGCGGTCTCGCTTGCGCTGTCGATGGTGAGGATCCTGACTGGCATATCGATCTTCTGGTTTTTGATACCCGGATACGCGGCAGCGCTCATCCTTTCGCTCTATGTCCCAAAAATATTCACAGGTATCGCGTTCGACTCGGGCGGGGTTGCAAGCGGTCCCATGACGTCCACATTTCTCCTGCCTCTGGCTATGGGGGCGTGCGAAGGTGTTGGAGGAAACGTGCTGACCGACGCGTTTGGAGTTGTCGCAATGGTTGCCATGACTCCGCTGGTGACGATACAACTGCTGGGCCTCGTCTACGCAAGGCAGGCAAGGCTTGCCAAGGTCATAGAGGCGGTCGAGACGGCGTTTGCCCCGGCAGAGGACGAGATCATCGACTACGAGGAGGGGTCCTCCGATGAGTGATAATAACGATAATAAGCCGATCTCCCTCAAGCTGTTGGGGGTGATAGTGGACAGGACTCATACGAATAAGGTAACGGATACTCTGAAGCATGAACAGATTCGTTTCCACTTTATAACCTTGGGAGAGGGAACAGCCGGCTCGGATATTCTGGCGCTGTTGGGCTTGAATTCTATAGATAAGTCGCTGATATGCTGTCTTGTTCCGGAATATGCCGCCGCGTCTCTGTTGCGGCATATATCGGAAAAAACTCAGTTGAATAAGCCGGGGCGCGGCATTGCGTTTACAACTACGATCTCGGCCGTCAACAACTCAGTTCTCCAGTTGATCACAAAGGACGTCGAGGAGAGAGGGGATGAGGATAAATTGGAGACCTGCAAGTCCATTCCGAAATATGACATGATACTGTCGATCATCAACCAGGGGCATCTGGACAAATTGATGACAGCTGCAAAGTCTGCCGGCGCGAGCGGAGGCACCGTTCTCCACGGAAAGAAAATGGGCGTGGAGGAGGACGTGAAATTTTTTGGCATATCCGTTCAGAGCGAGAAGGATATCGTCGTTATACTCACGACTCACGAGAAGAAGAGCGAGATAATGAGGGCGCTGACTCAGGCCTGCGGTTACAACACTGACGCGCAGGGAGTCATTATCGCTTTGCCTGTGGACGACATTGAAGGACTGAAGTCGGTTACCCAACAGAACTCCGACGACAGCGGCAGCCAACAGGGCTGAGTACGTGCATGAACTGCGAGCGAGAGACCGGCTGCCAAAATGGCAGCCGGTCTCTCGCCTCTATGTGGGAGCACCCTCTCGCTTGCCCAGCAGGCCATCAACCTTTCAGCACAAATTTGTTGTTGCTCTTGTCAGTTGACGAAGCGAGAGGGAGAGTTGTCCTCTCCATCTTGAAGAACTCCAACAGGTCATCGAGCTCCTCCACCAGCTTCGATAATCCCTCAGAACCCACCGCGATACGATCAGCCGCATTCGATACCTCTCCGGCGCCAGAACGTATGTTTTCTCCGGCATCGGCGGCGTTTCTGACTCTTGTCGCTATGCTCTCCACCGCCTCGGCAATCTCCTCGCTCGACGCGGCCTGCTCCTGAGAGATCGCGGCGAGATCCTGAGTCTCCCCCGCTATGTCGCTCAGGTACGAGATCATGTTTTCCAGAATCTCCTCCGTCTTTCTGGAGATCTCCTTCGCCTCCTCGGAGGCTTTGGCGTTGTCCCAAGACATGTCCACAACTTTGTTGAGCTCTGTCTTGATCGTCATCGCTAGCCCTTCGATATTCTTTGCCGCGACGTTGCTGTCCTCGGCGAGCTTGCGGACCTCCTCCGCTACGACCGCAAATCCGCGCCCCGCCTCGCCCGCCCTCGCCGCTTCGATGGCTGCGTTGAGCGCGAGCAGATTGGTCTGCTCGGCTATGTCGTTTATCTGCGATACGAAGCCCTGTATCTGGTTCGCCCTATCTCCAAGCTCCTGCACGGACTTCGCAGTTGCGGAGGCGTTGTCAACCACGCTCTCGATTCCCGTGACCGCCTTTCGCACAAACTCCATGCCGTTATCCCCGGCCCTCATTGCGTCGTCGACCTTTGTGGCGATATCGGTCCCCTTCCCCGCAGTCGTCTGCGCGCCCGAGGCGACCTCCTCGACGGACGCGTTTACCTCCTCCCCTGTGGCGGCCAGGGAGTCCAGATTGGCGCCCATCTCGTCCACGTTCGAGCGAAACTCCTGCACGGACGCGCTGGTCTCCTGCGCGAGGGCGGAGAAGTCGTGGGAGGTTTCCATTATGTGTCTGCTGGCGTTCTTGACTGAGCCGATGATATCCTTGAGTTTGTCCGCCATATTCTGGAGAGCCCTTCCCATGACGGCGAGCTCATCCCTGCCGTGCGACGAGAACTTGCTGGCCAGGTCTCCCTCGGCAAAGAGGTTTACGCTGTTCTGTATCTTGTTTATCGGGCCTGTTATTGTCTTGGAGACAAATATGCTGAGGAGTATCCCCAACAGGACGGCGGCAGTCGAGGTATAGGCAATCTGGATGCCGCCGCGCGTCGCTTCCGATTTGGCAATGGTCGTCGCCTCGTCGCCTTTTTGGATCAGAAACTCAGTCAGTGCCGCAAATCCGTCGGCGTACTCGTTTTCCCACCAGCCGATATCTCCTGTGCTCGTAAGGCGCGGAACGATCAGGGCGCGGGGGATTTTTTCAAGGGCCCCGTCAATTGCCTCGTCCTGAAATTTCCTGTACTCCGGGCCTGTTTTTAAGAGACTGCTGTGAACCTTCTTTGCCTCCGGCGACAGCAATTCAGGATTCAGCACCTTTACCAGATCGGCAATGGCTGCTCTGTTTTGGGTGACGCGCTCCGCGTAGCTCTTCAGCTCAGAATCCACTAAGGTGTTGAACATGCTCAGCACCATTCTTCTGTTCTCCACGGCAAGACTTCTCGCTTTCAGCATATTCATTGCGGGTTTTGCGTAATTCTCATACGTTTGCTCGATGTCCTGGGCAATCCTCGCGCTTGTGTTGTAACCTTTAAAGCTGATAATCAGCATCAGCGCGATCAAAATCATGACAAGGGCTAGGATTTTTAACATTGTGCTGAGATTTCTAAACCATTTCATAATATATACCCCCCTGGTATTATTGCATTTGGCATCATCCTGTAGGGGAATGACAGCTAGATGGAAATTTCCAAATTACAACATATTTATGCGCATTGACATGTCTCGAGCGTAATTTGGATGATTCGCAAAAAGTATAGTTGGCTTTTGATCCGGTTGTCAATTTAAAAAATATGATTAGAAACTAAGCAATATTTCGGTGTTTATTATATTTTTGCCTAGATATTTTAGGATTATTCCGCCGATTTTATATTTAGGGTATAAAGCGTTGGTTGATAATATTTCTCAATGATAAATTAACTTGAGGAATCGCTGGTTAAATGTTCCACCGGAAGGTAAAAAAATAGCGGTCCCCCCAACAGAGAGGCCCGCTTCGGTCCGTCGTGTTATTTGGAGAAGAGCTCGACCACCAGGATTTCGTTGGCGTCTATAGGAATCTCGTCGCGCATCGGTTCTCTGGTCAATGTCCCGCTGAACTGCTCCAGATTCTTTTCAATGTAGGGAAGGTCGAAGTTGCGCAGCTCCTGAAAGTTGGAGCGAATTGCCTCGTTCTCTCTCGACTTCTCGCAAAGAGAGATCACGTCCCCCTGTTTGCAGGCGTAGGATGGAATGTCGAGTTTGCGCCCGTTTACAAGAATGTGTCCGTGGTTCACGATCTGACGCGATTGGCGGATTGAGCGCCCGAAGCCTATCCGATAGACCAGGTTGTCCAATCTGCACTCAAGGCCCTTAAGCATCGCGACGCCTGTCGCCTCGGGGCTCTTCTGTCCCCTCTTGTAGTAGCGCACGAACTGGCGCTCGAGCACTCCGTAGTATGCCTTTATCTTCTGTTTCTCCATCAGCTGAAGACCATACTCGGAGGTTTTCTTCCCCGCTCGGCCGCCCTTCTGCGCCTGGGCGCTCACCCTTTTCAGCGCCTTGGGATGATTGTAAACATTCACACCCAGCCGACGGCAGAGCTTAAACCGCGGCTCTCTTCTGGTTGCCATGACGACACTCCTTTACAGAATATAAAATATAATATACAGCCCACGAATACTCTCGGGGCCATTCTATTCAGCCAATGGATTTTACCACCGGATGAGGAAAAAGTAAACGGCCTTGGCAAATATTTACTATTACGTTGACTTGGCGTAGGTAAGGGGATAAAATTAGGTTCCATTTTATTGAGTAATAGCCTTATTGAAGGACAAAGGAGAGTTGCGAATGGATAGTGTTGATCTTCAAAATATGATGCTGCAAAAAATCACGAGCATGCCGAACAAAGCGCGCCGTGTGACGGCTTATTTGCTTTCGAACATGAGGAAAGCGGCCTTCAAATCGATCGGCGAGGTGGCGGACGAGCTCGAGGTTTCGAAGGCTCAGCTCGTACGTGTGGCCAGAGTTCTCGGGTTCAGCGGTTACTCAGAGCTCAAGGACTGTCTGCAGACGGTCATTCTCGAGCAGATCAATCCGGCCGCCATGTTGACCAAAGCCGTGGACATGAAGGATGAACTGCCGGAGAACATACTGCACGTGGAACATGCGAACATCGAGGACACCTGGGCGCAGATCGACATGGGAAAGATACATGAATTCTGCGGTATGGTGGAGTCCGCTGACACAATTGCCTTTGTCGGGTGGGGTATTTCCTCCCTCGTGATGGAGCTTGCGTATATGCGCTTCTGCGTCATGGGGCTTCAGGCCGTTCTCTTCAAGAGGGGAAGTCTTTCGCTGGTGGAGCAGGTGCGCACTCTCAAGCAGAACAGTCTGCTCGTGGTGTGCGAGATGCCCAGCTACGCCATTGGAGTCACCGAGGCTATCGAGGAGGGGCATGAAAAGGGAGTCAAGATAGCGTCTATCACTGACAGCCCTGCTGCGCCCGTGTGCCGCTACTCCGACATATCGTTTTTTGTATCGGCAGCCAGTCCGACGTTTGGCAGCAGTATAATAGGCCCGCTCTTTCTGGTTCATCTCATGACGTCGTCTCTGGTGGTGCACCTTGGCGAGCCGGCTCGCGACGCGCTGGAAAAGCAGGCCGCTTATCTGCACGACGAGCGCTTCTTCCATCCAATCTTTGGCTTGAAGTATTAAGGAACCGCTGATTTAAATAACTTTCGACCACAATGGGCGCTTTTGCCCACTATCTTTACGGTCGCCATAAAAATGCTCCTAGGGAATAGCTATGCTTGTGGCCATTTGCGGCATTCCGTTATGGCGGAGAACGAATTTGCCCTATTTCGCCCGAAGAACATTAAATCAGCGATTCCTTCAAGGGAGTGTTGATTTATTGTTAGCGGTCTGATGGGCAAAAATTGAACTCGTATGGCCTCGGACGGTAAAATGCCGATTTTAGTGATTTAATCAGCGTCGCCTCAACCCTCCAGGATCTCGCCCTTTATCGATATCGTGACTACGCGTAATGATATCGATTTGCCGGAGTCCTCCAGCGCGGTGACCACCGCGTGCTCTATGCCCCCGCAGCAGGGGACCTCCATGCGTACAACCGTGATGGATCTGATGTCGTTTCTGGTGATGATCTCCGCCAATTTCTGGCTGTAGTCCACGCCGTCCAGCTTTGGGCAGCCTATCAGAGTCACGTGACGCCTCATGAACTCATAGTGGAAGCCGGCGTATGCGTAGGCGGCGCAGTCGGCGGATATCAGCAGATTCGAGCCGTTGAAGTACGGGGCGTTCACCGGAACCAGCTTTATCTGCACGGGCCATTGATTCAGCTCGCTCTCCATGCGCGCCTTCACGGCTGTGACCGCCTCCTGCATCAGCTCAGCCGCGCCTCCTCCGGGACATATGCCGGTCGCTCCGTCCCGCTCTTCAAGCGTGATGGCCCCTGTCGGGCAGACTGGCAGGCACATCCCGAGCCCGTCGCAGTAATCGTCGCGCACTACTCTCGCCCTGCCCTCAATTATCTCTATGGCGCCCTCGTGGCAGGCGTCGACGCATAGCCCGCATCCGCCGCACTTTCCCTCGTCTATCTTAATTATTCCGCGCGTCATCAGAAATCCCCTCCTTGACTTACTGAGGTTATGATACTATGCTCTCCCAGGATAATCTGTTGTAAATACAACAAAAACGGAGATGTCATGGACGAATATATACATATCCTGCAAAACTGCCCTCTGTTTGCAGGCGTGGCCGAGTCCGACCTGCGCTCAGTGATTAGGTGCCTGTCAGCCAGGGTGTCGCGCTTCGAGAGGGGAGAATTTATATTTATGGAGGGCACGGCCGCGATATCTGTCGGCGTGCTGATCTCCGGATGCGTTCATGTGCTCCGAGAGGACTTCTGGGGCAATCGCGCCATAGTGACGCGCATAGAGCCCGGCGGTATATTCGGGGAAGCGTTTGCGTGCGCGGAGGTCCTGAATTTTCCGGTCAGTGTCATGGCGTCTGAGCGCTCGCGCGTGATGCTGATAGACTGCAAAAAAATCATCACGATCTGCAGCTCGGCTTGTGAATTTCACTCCCGCCTCATAAAGAACCTGCTTCGGATAATAGCCGACAAAAATGTCATGCTCACCCAGCATCTCGATCACGTCACAAGGCGAAGTATCAGGGAGAAATTATTGGCCTACCTCTCGTCGCGGGCGCGCGCTGCTCGCGGCAACTCATTCGAAATACCCTTCAACCGCCAGGAGCTGGCCGACTATATCGCAGCCGACAGAAGCGCGATGTCAAGCGAACTGTGCAGGATGCGCGACGAGGGCATACTGCGCTTTCACAAAAATCACTTCGAGCTTCTTGAGGGAACCACTGATTAACACGCAATGATCGCTGATCACAACGAACAAAGGGAATAGCGGCAAATCTATATCCCGCAGCGATAACCTCCGGCTTGACCGGAGGACCCACGGATGTACGTGATCGATGGTCGTCTTCTTTGACAGCAAGCGTGTCCGGGGAACTTTTTTATCCGGTTCCCCAGCCACGCTTGCCAGTATATTCTCTCAATGCTTGCGGTTCTGGCTTAACTGGTAGGAGACGTCCACTATCATGTCCTCCTGCCCGCCTATCATCTTTCTGCGCCCGAGTTCCATCATGATGTCGCGCGGCTCCAGCTTGAACCTCTCCGCCGCGTTGTACACGTGCAGGAGAAAGCTCGAATACACGCCGGAGTAGCCGAGCATGAGAGAGCCTGTGTCTATGACCTGTGGACGCTGCATAATCGGCGGCATAACGTCGCGCGCCATGTCCATCAGCCCGTAGAAGTCCAGCCCGGTCTCACATCCCTTGCGCTGCAGCACGCCTGCCAATACCTCCAGCTGAGTGTTGCCGGCGCCCGCGCCAAGTCCGCACAGAGTCGCGTCGATGTAGGCCGCCCCTGCATCGATGGCGGCAAGAGAGTTCGCCACCGCCAGGGAGAGGTTGTTGTGGGCGTGGAAGCCAATAGGTATCCTGAGCGCGCGTTTCAGCGCTTCTATGCGGAGCTTGACCCCCTCCGGGAGAAGATAGCCCGCCGAGTCCGCTATGTTGACGTAGTCGGCGCCGTAACTCTCCATTTTAAGAGCCTCCTCCGCGATTGCCTCCGGCTCTGACATGTGGGCGAGCATCAGGAAGCCGACGACGAACATGCCGAGGTCCTTTGCCGCCGCGATATGCTGGGCGGAGACGTCCGCCTCCGTGATGTGCGTGGCCACGCGAACCGCTGATGCGCCGCAGTCACTAGCCTCCTTCAGGCGTTCGATCGTTCCGATTCCCGGGAGAAGGAGGACCGTCAGCCTGGCGTTTTTGACGTGTTCCGCCGCAGCCTTGAGCAGCTCGAGTTCGTCCACCTTGGAGAATCCGTAGGTGTAGCTGGAGCCGCCCAGCCCGTCGCCGTGCGACAGCTCTATAAATTCTACCCCGCACCGGTCGAGCCCGCCGGCTATGGCCGCGACCTGCTCCCTGTCGAAGCTGTGTCTCACAGCGTGGCTTCCGTCGCGCAGGGTGGTGTCGACCACGTGGATATGCTGCTCGCTCATTTGGACGGCTCCTCTCCTGGGATGCCGAGCAGGTTGGCGGCCAGACGCTCCGCTGCGGCCACAGCTGCGGAGTTGATTATGTCAAGGTTGCCGGAGTACGGCGGGAGGAAGTCCCCCTGCCCCTGAACCTCGATTATGGTCGTCACCTTCTCGCCCTCTATTATCGGCGGAACGCGCAATTTGTAGCCCGGCACGTATTTCTGTATCTCCGCCACTATTTCGCCGATCGACGCGGTTATCCTGTCCGCCGGGACACTGCGGTCCTTCACGCGGACTATGACCGTATTGGTCATCATGAGCGGCGGGTCTGCGGGGTTCAGCACGATTATTGCCTTGCCCCTCTCCGCGCCGCCCACGACCTCGATTGCCCTGGACGTCGTCTCGGTGAACTCATCCATGTTTGCCCGGGTCCCGGGTCCGGCGCTCCTGGACGATATGCAGGCGACTATCTCCGCGTACTCCGCTCCGGCCACGCGGGATACGGCGTAGACTATGGGGATTGTCGCCTGCCCTCCGCACGTCACCATGTTGATGTTGGGTTCATGGGAGAGGGCATTCAAGTTGACGCAGGGGACGCAGTATGGTCCTACGGCTGCAGGCGTCAGGTCTATCGCTATTTGCCCGGCCTCCCTCAGCAGCGGCGCGTTATTGAGGTGAGCAGCCGCGCTCGTCGCCTCGAATACGATTTTGATGTCGCGCTCACCGGTAATCGCGGCCGCTCCGAGAGTCGAGGTCTTGACGCCCATAGATCGGGCTCTCCTGATCCCTTCAGATTCCACTATTCCGGCCATCATGCCCATCTCCAGATATTTGCTGCGAAAGACCTTGTACATCAGATCGGCCCCGATGTTGCCCGGCCCGATTATTCCGGCTTTTATCCTGTCCAAACGCTCCCCTCCTCCCTATAATGTTTCACGTGAAGCGTAACATTTGTAACTATAAACGATCTTCCTACGGAAGCGCTGATTTATCGTTAGAAGCCTAAAGGGTGAAGATTTAAACCCTTGCGGCGTCTGTGCTCCTAAACAGCAAAACGCTTTAAGCGAATCAATCAGTGATTTCCTACACAAACTCAGCGCGAATGACGCCGAACTCGGAAAATCGCGCCTCGAACACGTCTCCGCGCGACGCGGACGGGGCCGAGGACAGCGCTCCGGAGAGGACTATCTCCCCTTTTTTCAGGACGACCCCATAGTTCCAGAGCTTGTTGGAGAGCCACGCGACCGAGACCGAAGGATCTCCGAGGACGGCCGCGCCCGTACCCTCTCCCGCCGGTTCGCCGTTTTTATAGAGCTTCATAGTTATCGAGGGGAGGTCTATATCGCGCGGGTGGAACCTGCGCTCCCCCAGGACGTAGCAGCCGGATGAGGCGTTGTCGGCGATCGTGTCCGGCAGCTTTATCCTCCAGTCGCGCACGCGGCTGTCGACTATCTCGAACGCGCCCACGACATAGTCAGTCGCGGCGATGACGTCCGAGGCGGAGACACTGCCTCCTGAGAGATCCTCCTTTAAGATATAGGCAATCTCCGCTTCGATCTTAGGCTGCAAAAATTCATCGGTCGGAATGCGCCCGTCAGTGTGCAGCATGTCGCTGAACAGGTGACCGTAGTCGGGTTCGTCGACCCCAAGCTGAGTCTGCATTCCCTTTGACGTCAGCCCTATCTTCTTGCCGGAAATCGACCTGCCCTGGCCGACGGCGCGATTGACGTTTATCATCTGGACCGCGTATGCGTCGTCCACCGCGAACGTTGGATCAATATCGGTCAGGGCATCGATCGCCACCCGACTGGCGCCGGCATTGTAGAGCAATCCCGCAAATTCGGCTGTTCTCGGGTGTGCCGCCATAGTCAGCCTCCCGGTCTTAGGTTACTATCTGGAGGAAGCTGTCGATCAGCTCTCCGGAGTAGTAGAACAGGCCGCGGCCGATCTTGTCGGCCTCCCATACGCGCTGCGGGTTGTCGGGGTATGCCGTGTATCCGCCCGCGTAGGTCTCGATGCGGTTGCCGGACGGCTCCCAGAAGTATATCGTCATGCCGCGGGTAATAGCGTGGCGGGTCGGGCCTATATCCAGCTTCAGTCGGTACTTCCCTATAATGTCCGCCGCGCCCCCGACCTCGGTCCAATCCTGCAGGTAGAACCCGATATGGTGTATTTTGCCGGGATGCGGGTACTCGACAAACGCCAGGTCGTGAGGCTTGTTGGAGCTGGTGATCCAGGTCGCCAGGCGATGTCCGTCCGGTGTATTGGCTATTTCAGGCACGAACATGCCCAGAACCTCGGTGCAGAACCGCTCGGCCTCCTCGATGCCGGGGCCGAAGAGGAGGAAATGGTCGAGCCTCTGAGCCTTCATGCCCCTCGGCGGCTCGTCGCCCCATAGGTCCGGGTTCAGTGTCATCGGGCGCTGAGCCGCCAGATCCACATCGGCATATACCTCGAGCCTGTGACCGGTGCAGAGGGTGAAGCCGTATCTCTTGCCGAAGCCAGGCTGGTTGCTGTTCGGCGGAACCTCGTCCACCGCGTATCCGAAGGCCTGTGCGGCGGCCTTTATCTCCTCCAGACGCTCGCGGCTGTCCACCTTGAACGCCGCGTAGTCGAAGCCGGGGGCGTCTGCCAGGCGCAGAACGACCGAGTGATGATCGAACTCGTCGTATCCCTTGAGCATTACCCTTCCGTCTGATGTGCGGCCGACTTCATTCAGGCCGAGGATGTTCTTGTAGAAATCCAGGGTCTTGTCGAGGTCGAGCACGCGAATCTGTATCAGCCCCGGTCGAAGCGTTTTGTTAAGAGCCATTTTAATACCTCCTAATTTTTGAGAACCGCTCATTAAAATAAAAAATAAATTTTGGCGGCGGCGCAATCTTTGTCCGCTCCCCCTGTTACAAGGCAGTACAACAACAGCAGAGGGGCGTTGGACATACACTGCCAGCCTCACTTAAAACGGCGTTTAATCAGCGATTCTTCAGATTTTTTTGTGTTTATTCTTAAATTAAATCAGCGGTTCCCCTATGCCCGCGCGAGAAGAATATCCCCGCGGGGTTGGACACAACACAACAGCACTATTCCATTCTCCGCATCTGTCGGCGAAACATGTTCCCTGCTCATACGCTTTGCGGCAAACATCGCCCCCCTTTCAACCTTCATCCTGCAGATGCCGCAGCCTCCGCCGCAGCAACCATGATAAATAGGACCAGAGCGCGCGTGTATCATTGCGTTGAGGAGAAACTCGTCCTCCCCGCATGTAAATTCCTCGTTGGTATCCAGCACCCTTATTACGTGTCGTTTTACGCCGTCAGGGTTCGCCATGATAAAGACCTATTCCTTGAAGAAATTGCGCAGCAGACCGGCGAACTCCTCCGTATGTTCGATCTGCGTCCAGTGCCCGCAATGCCCGAACACATGCAGTTGAGCGCGGTCTATGAGCTGTATCAGCCGCAGAGACGTCTCTATCGGTATGACCCTGTCCTCGCGCCCGTGAATTATCAAAGTCTCGTGAGGTATGCTGCGGATGTAGTTCTCGTTGCACGCCATGCGCTCCACACCCTTTTGACGGGGCTCCGGGAACATGGATGAGAAGCTCTCCTGGAAACCGAGCTGCATGCTGGATTCATACCGTGTCTTTATGAGCTCCGGCGTCGAGAATGAGTGGTCGTAGGTGAAGATCTCGAGGAGCTCCTCCATGTTGGCGAGAGACGGGGTGTATCCCCACACCGCGTCAAGCCCGTAAGTGATGGGGAACGTCACGCCCATGCTGCCCATCAGGACAAGCTTGTTCACCCGTTCGGGGTACTTGATCGCCATGGAGAGGGCGAGCGCTCCTCCGAAGGAGTTGCCGACCAGATTCGCCTTCTCGATATTCAGCGCGTCGTAGAGGTCTATGGTCTGCCTCACCCAGTTGTTGAGGTTGTAGACCGCGTCCGCCGGCCGCTCGGTGAAGCCGAAGCCGACCAGATCGGGGGCGATGATTCGAAACTCGTCCTTCAGGAGAGGGAAGAGTTTGTTCCAGTTTGCCCATGCGGTAACGCCCGGCCCTGACCCGTGCAGGAAAAACACCGGATGTCCGCTGCCGATGTCGTGATAATTGGTATTGAACCCGCCTGTTTTGATGCTGTTCGCAATTTCCGGTCTTGACTGTGCCATTTATAATCACATCCTTCTACTTAATATGTCAGTGTATGTCAGCGAGTCTTTTACGCGTCGCTGCTTGCCTTTGCCCCGATGGCGCCGGATATGACGCCTGCCACATGAATAACCTGCTTGATTGCCCGATTCAGGGGTTCACCGCGCATGTTGGAGTCGAGCCCGGAGACGCTTACGGCATACCGGGCCGCGCCGTAGACGTCGAATATCGGGGCCGCCACGCATCTCAGGTTGTTCATTATCTCCCCGTTGTCCATGCAGTATCCCTGACTCCGCACCTTCTCCAGCTCCTCGAACAGCTTTGGAAGGCTCGTTATCGTCCGGGGCGTCATCTGCGTCAGCCCCCTTTTCTCGGCTACCTGCATGACCTCCGCCTCGTTCATGTACGCGAGCAGTACCTTCCCAAGTCCGCTGCAGTGCATCGGGAGCCTGCCCCCGACCTCAGAGACGATGCGGATGAGCTGCTTGGGCTCCACTTTATCCAGGTAGAGAACCTCTCCGTCGCTCTCCATAGCCAGGTGCACGGTCTCACCCACGCTTTCGCAGAGCCTCCTCAGATGCGGCTTGGCGATTGCGCAGACGTCCCACGATTTGGCGACGACGTTCCCGAGCTCGAAGAGCCGCGCGCCGAGACGATAGTGCCCGGTCTCGGCGGACTGCTCCGCAAAACGGTAGTCGCGAAGCGTCGACAGCAGTCCGTATACAGTGCTCTTGGGCCAGCCCGATTGCCTGGATATATCGGTGAGAGACATATCGGACCTCTCCGCAGCCATGATGTTAAGGAGTATCATGGCGCGCTCGACCGATTGAACGTGAGAGGGCTTCTTGTTCTTCATCTCCATAGCCATACAACCTCTCGGGCCGTGACATGCAAAGCAGTGGCTAGAACATTAAAAAATAAAATTCAAAGAGATACGTAAGAGAGGACGCCGTAAAACAAAAATGCATACCTGGTAAACACGCATGTCAGGACGAAACTGACATGCGAACCCAACATCACTTAACGCCAAACGGCAACAAAGTTAAAGATAATTAAAATTTTAATATGTGCTCTAAGTGTCATTACTCTATCACTTTGTCTGAATGACATCAATAAATTTGTTCCCTTATACCGAACGATTGTTCTGGAATTTCGATTATAGATATTATCCGAAACACCACCGGTCCCCCCCTCTGTCGTCCTCCGGCTTGACCGGAGGACCCAAAAACCATCGAGCGAAGGTTGGGCATAGCCAAAATTTTTTTGCTCGTAATATCAGTCATGTGCGCAATGGGATTCCGTATAATGTTTGAGTTGTTGTAGCGGACGGGTATGCATTAAAAGAGAGCCAGAGGAGCCGAAATATTACATCAACTCCATATTATTAGTTACTGGTACCACCTAAAAATATCTACACACTCTTACCAAAATGATTATTACGCTTAATTTTAATAGCCACAAACGCCTAATATTTGATGGTGCTATTAAATTAGCTCTTGCATATATTAATTACCTTATAGACTGTTATCTTTTTTTTGAGCAGATCACTGACGAGGCAAAGGGGGCGTCGGCGGACGTTCCGCCAGGCTTATGGGGATCGTCACGGATATTCTGGCGCCGCGCGCGTCTGGGTTATCCGAAGCGGGGCCGATCGAGAGAGTTCCTCCAAGCATCTGGACGCGCTCGTGCATGTTGGACAGCCCTCTGTGCCCGAGGAGGCGAGTTCGCTCGAAATCGGGCTGTATGAAATCCCCCTCGCTGAAGCCACGTCCGTCGTCTGTTATGGAAAAGATCAGATCGTCGCCTGCCCGCTCTAGCCGCACATCTATCACATGAGCGCCACCGTGCCTGACGGAGTTTGAGACGGCCTCCTGCAGTATGCGTATTATGGCCAGCGCGCAGTCTCCCGGCATGTCGCCGTACTCGTCGTCGACCGATACGTTTATCAGCGCGTTGTGCGCCATCGAAAGTCGCTCAGACAGCTCCTCCAGGGCGCTCGATATACCCAGCGCCGTCCACGACGGCGACAGTTCGTCGCAGTAGTCGCGAATCTCGTTAGCCGCATACTGTGAAATGCGCTCCGCCTCGTCGAGCTTTTCCCTCGCGGCCCCCCCGACCGCAGAGCTCAGGGCAAGCTGGATGCGCTTTATCGAGGCCACGACAGACTGAAGCGGCCCATCGTGCAGCTCTCGCGCCAGGCGCCTGCGGGCGTCCTCCTGAGCCTGCACAATGTCAGTGACGTAACGGGCTCTGAGGCCCTTCTCGGAGATGGCCTCCGACGCCGATCTTTCTATGACGCTCTCCAGCTCGCACACCTCGTACAGAGACAGCAGTCCCTCATACGCGAACTTCGGCATGGAGACGCCCCATCTGAGACTGCCGACGGCCTCGACGATCCGGCGAATGGGTAGCACGAAATACCGCCATAGAGCGGCTATCCCCACCAACATGGCGGCGGATGAGATCATCACCGATATCAGCCAGAAGTTCCAGAGCCGCGAGTATGAACTGAGCAGGTTTGTCTTCGACGCGGCGACGAGGACGTAGCCGCCCTGGTCGAGCGCCCGCACCACCATGTAATAGCTCCTGCCGTCCTTGTCCGAGACCACGGTCGGCTCACCCAGCGCCACATCGTCTCGCCAGAGGGAGATCAGGTTCTCCGCCCCCTCGGAGCCGCCCAGCGGTCGCCTTTCGCTGTCGAAAAGCAGAAGCCCGCCAGAGTTCAGAGACGGGTCCGTGGCGAACATGCGGAAGAACATCCTGCGCCTGGGCGTGTGACGCGACCCGAACTCCTTCACTCCGCGCGTCGCCGGCACAGGAGGAATATCGGGCGGCTGGGGCAGTCCCTGCGCAAAGGTCTCCGCCACGTCAGTTACGTAGGAGGAGAGCACTCTGTCAGTCAATACGGCCTGAGCCTTGAAAACATACAGTGAGATCAGAAAGGTTACGGCCGTAAACGCCGTGACAGCCAGCATCAGGAAGAACAGGGCGCTCCTGGGCAGTTTTCTGGCGCTCATATTAAATCTCACCGTCCTCGTCAATGTGCAGCTCATCCAGAAAAATTATTCCGCGCTTGAGCGCTATAAGTATGGCCTCCGTCTTGTTCCTGGCGCCGAACTTGTTGTACACGGATGCGAGATGAGCCTGAACCGTGCGCTCGGTGATCGAGAGCTTGGAAGCCGTTCTGTGGCCCTGCATCCCCTGAGCCGTGAGTATGAGAACCTCCTTCTCGCGAGGGGAGAGTTCCTCCGGCGCAACGTCGCCGGAACCGGCCAGAGACACTGAGGTGTCCAGGTAGAACCTGCCCTCGCTCGCCGATACTATGGCCATGCGCAGCTGTTCGAACGGAGCGGTTTTGAGAACGAACCCGGTAGCCCCGGCCCGTATGGACGCCATGACGTACTGCTGCGCGCGATATGCCGTGAGCATCACTATCTTCACCGGCATACGCGCCCGCGTCGCCCGCTCCGTTATCTCTATGCCTGTTCCGTTCGGCATCTCTATGTCCAACAGAGCGACGTCGGGGGACGACTCCCGCATGGCTCGCCACGCGGACTCCCCATCCGAAGCCTCCGCGACCAACTTGAAGTCCGGAACGTCCGATATCCACGCGGCAAGTCCGGCCCGCGTCAGCGGATGGTCATCAGCAAGAAGTATCCTTATCACCGTTATCACGCTCCTCCACGACTCCTGTCGAATATAGACCATATCAGAGCGGACATGGCTGTGCATTGATATTTTTAACAATAATGAAATTGGATTATTCAGCAATGGCAAACGCCTGACGGCGCTATATCATACTCTCAGCGGCAAAACACAAATACAGGAGGTATGGCGGCATGAAAAACGGGAAGAAGTTAATGGCGGCTTTGGCGGTCGTGATGCTCCTCGCTATGGCGTCGGCGGCGATCGCGTCAGGGGAATCGCATCACGGTCAGAACAAGGACGGCTGGAGATATGAAAAGGACCGGGGTCACATGGACGGACGGGGCCCTGGGATGCGCGACCCGATCCGCCACGGCGGCGGACATGGATGGGGCCCCGGGTCCTCGGAAATACCCCAAAACATCAGGGACAAGATGGCGGATGCTGAAAAACTGTCGATAGTCCTCAGAGAGATGCTGGACCGCTCCGTAATCGATCGCGGCAGAGCGATGGGAACGTATCGAAGACACATCGCGCTCAGGAACGAAATCGCCGAGTGGTTCTTCGAGCGACACCTGGACAGGCTGACGGCAAACCCAAGAACTCCGGGAGCTCCGCCATATCGCCCCGGCCCCTGACACACAGGAAACTGCGCGTTAAAAGAGCGCACTGAGCGGGAGAGGGGATTATTCCCCTCTCCATGCGCGATATTGGACAGCTGCCGGCACAGCCTGTATACTATTTCAAAATACGCTGCGCATTTTATTTCGTTATGAGGACATAGATAAACAACGCTGTGGGGGTGTCCTGTCTTGCCTGGAAACGACTGCCTGAACAATTACACACTGGACGATGAAGAGCTGGAGCGCATGGAGACAAGTCGGCTTTTGGAAACCGCCAAACTCCTGGCGCGAGAGAACAGGGAGCTGCGCCGACGCGCCGACGCGCCGCCTGATTTGAGCGAACAGAGGTATTCGGATCTGCTGCGGGCGGAAAAGTACATGAAACTGCTCCTGGAGAGCAGCCCTGAGATCATACTGCTCCTCAGCCCGGATGGTCGAATCGCGTATTGCACCAACACACTCCTTAAGTTAACAAACTTCAGGTTCGAGAATATCGAAGGGCGCAGAGTCGAGGAGCTTTATTCTCAAATAGGCGACGAGGAATTTATTAAGGATGGCCTCGAGAGATTCAAGGCTGTCCAGGAGGGACATTCGACCATCGCCAACGATGTATTCATCGATTTTTCCGGCAAGGGGGAGAGTCGCATGTACACCGTGCAGAGCTCTCCGATGCTTGGAGAGAACGGAAACTTAGACGGAGTTCTGGTCATGTACTACGACACCACCGACGTGCGCAACGCCGAGGCCGACGAATCCGCGCGACTGATGCTCGACGCGACTCCTCTGGCGTGCTCCATATGGGACGAGGAGGACAACCTGCTCGACTGCAACGAGGAGGCGCTGCGAATGTTCGGGCTCTCGCAGAAGTCCGACTACCTGAAATATTTTTACGACCTGAGCCCCGAGTTCCAGGAGGATGGTCTTCCAAGCCGAGAAAAGGCGGAGGCAATGGACAATATGGTGCTCGAAATCGGATACCTCAGATTCGAGTGGATGCACCGGACACTGCAGGGCGCAGACCTGCCGGTGGAGACTACGCTTGTGCGCATCCCGTGGAACGACGGATATCGTCTGGCGACCTACTCTCGGGACCTGAGGGAGGAGAAGGAGAACGAGAAGCGGATGCGCGAGGCCGACATGCGCAACCGCGAGCTGGAGGTCAAGAACCGCGCCGCGCTTGTGGCATCAGAGGCCAAAAGCAAGTTCCTGGCCTCGATGAGCCATGAAATTCGCACGCCGATGAACGCCATCATAGGGATGAGCGATCTGATGCGCACCGACAACCTCGACTCGACCCAGCAGAGTTATTTCAACGACATCAAGAAGATGTCGAAGGCCCTGCTTCAAATCAACAACGACATACTTGATTTTTCGAAGATAGAGGCGGGGAAGATGGAGCTGATCGAAGTTCACTTCAACCTGCTGGAGGTATTTCACAATATTTGCTCCATGAGCCGATTTCTGGCCGAGACGAAGGATCTGGAGTTCAGATGCTCCTTCGGAGAGGACGTGCCCCACGTGGTCTTTGGCGACGACGCGCGCATAAGGCAGATAATCGTAAATATCATCAACAACGCAATCAAATACACGCGGGAGGGATATGTGGACTTCTCGCTGCGCCGCGTCTCCAGGTCGGGAAAGGACTACATCGCCTGCGCGGTCAAGGACACGGGAATCGGCATCGAGCGCGAAAACTTTCCGAAGCTGTTCGACGCGTTCGCTCAGTTCGATGGAGCTTACAACCGCGGCATAGTGGGCACCGGACTTGGGCTGCCCATCACAAAGAACCTCGTAAACCTCATGCACGGGGAGATCGAAATCGAGAGCGAATATGGGATCGGCTCAACATTTACGGTCCTGCTTCCTCTGGTGGAGGGAGATCCGGAGAAGATAGAGAACGTCTGCCTCATCTCATTCTCAGTGGCCACAGATGGCGTGAACGTGCTGGTGGTTGACGACCACCAGATAAACCTGAAGGTGGCTGTGGCGTATCTCGCAAAACACAATATCAGGGCCGATACCGCGCTCAGCGGCAGAGAGGCCATTGAAAAGGTCTCGAGAAAACGATACGACCTGATTTTCATGGATCACATGATGCCTGAGATGGACGGCATCGAGGCCACAAAGCGAATCAGAGAGCTGGGTACAGTCTGTCACGGAGATTGTGAGAACGTCCCCATAGTCGCGCTCACCGCAAACGCCGTAGCCGGGGCCAAGGAATCGTTTCTGGAGGGAGGCATGAACGATTTTCTGCCAAAACCGATAGACCCCAGGAAACTCGACGCAATTCTGATCAAGTGGCTTCCCCCAAACGCGATAACCTGCCCTTTAGAGCAGAGAGATGAGCCCGAGTCGGACGAAGCGATAAAGAGCACCGGCGTCATCGACCGAAAAGAGGGTATAAGAAACTCTGCGGGCGACGAGGCTCTTTACCGGGAACTGCTGATGAATTTCATGTCGGATCACGCTTCGGACAACATGAAGATAGACAGCGCGCTGAAGGAGCGTGACAGGAAGACAGCGCACAGAATCGCTCACACGCTGAAGAGCACTGCGGGACTGATCGGAGCTCACAGGCTCCGCGACGCGGCGTACGTCATCGAAAAAGAACTTGCCGCAGGGGATGTAGACCCCTCCTATGACGAGATGCTGGAGATGACCTCGGCGTTGGAGTCGGTGAAGACCGAACTGAACGTGAGCGCCGCCATAAACCCGGTCAAACCGAAGCCCGCCGGACAAGAGCCAGAGCATCTCGACAAGGGTAGGGCAACGGAGCTGATAGAGAGGCTCAAACCGCTCCTGAAGTCCGGAAACACCCAGAGCCTTGAGCTAATCGACGATATTACAAAAGACCTCTCTCTCCTCGGCGAGGGCGCTGAGACACTCGTGAAGCGAATGCAGGACTTCGACTTCGACGGGGCGCTCGACTCGCTGACTGAGATGGAGCAGGTATTAAGCCACTGACATTTTAAGCGAGGGGATGTTGGGAAGTGGAAGCCAAAGCTAAATACAGCGTATTGATAGTAGACGACGAAAGATCGAACCTGGTGGTCCTGAATAAGCTCCTGTCCGACGAATATACGGTGCTTACCGCAAAATCGGGGGAGGAAGCTCTGCGCCGTGCGGAGGAGGATATGCCGGACCTGATACTGCTTGACATCATCATGCCCGGCATGAACGGCTTCGATGTGCTGACCAGTCTGAAGGAGTCCCCATACACGAAAAACATACCGGTCATCATCATAACCGGCCTCAACAGCGAGGACGACGAGGAGCGCGGATTTTTCCTCGGCGCGGTGGACTACATAACGAAGCCCTTCAAGAACGCCATCGTCCTCGCCAGAGTAAAAACACACATCAAGATAGTGCATCAGATGCACACCATCGAAATGCTCGGGCTGATGGACCCTCTGACGGGCGTCCCAAACAGACGCAGCTTCGACAACCACATCGACATCGAGTGGAGAAAGAGCATACGGGCTCAGAGTCCCATCTCGTTCCTGATGATGGACCTCGACAAGTTCAAAACATATAACGACACCTACGGACACCCTCAGGGCGACGCGCTGCTCCGCGCGGTGGCAAACATTTTCTCCTCCTCCGCGCGGCGTCCGGCCGACTTAGTCGCCAGGCTCGGCGGCGAGGAGTTCGGCGTGCTGCTGCCGAACACCAGCCTGGAGAGTTCACTGGCTATAGCGGAGAACATCCGCTCACAGGTGGAATCTCTCAGGGTACCCACAGTGGACGGCGAACTCACCAACACCACAATAAGCATAGGACTGGCCTCGATCATTCCGCAGGAGGAGAGCAGCTTCAAGGAATTCATCTCCACTGCCGACGAAAACCTGTATAAGGCAAAAAGCACAGGCAGAAACAGAATCTACTCCGGAGAGCCGCTGATTTAACATAGCTCGTCTTGTCGCCGCAAGTCTGAAGGCGCACGCGGCGTGACACATCCCGTCACGCCGCGTGCGCTGAATTTTAATATAGGTGCAGCCCGTTTAATCCTCTCCTCAAGTGAAACGCGAGCCGTGATGATTTGATTACGCTATAATAGAGAAAATCGAGGTGATGCAGATGACCTCTTCGGACAATTTGGATTTACAGTTTTCCGCCATAGACTTTTTTGCCGGCTCCGGCTTGGTCACGGAGGCGTTGTCTCCATATTTCAAAGTTGTATGGGCGAACGATATATCGTCTCGAAAAGCAATAACGTATACGGCAAATCATGGGGATTCTCATTTCATATTCGACGATATTAAAAATGTCAAAGGTAACGCGCTTCCCCTCACTACATTGGCGTGGGCCAGTTTCCCATGTCAGGATTTATCCCTGGCCGGAAAGATAAACGGGATATATGCTCACCGCAGTGGACTTGTGTGGGAATGGCTGCGCGCTTGATGGGGGCGCCGGATTCGTATAAACTGCCTGGGACATATTTGGATGGCTATATGGCCATGGGGGATGCGGTAGCCTTGCCTGTCGTGAAACATCTTGCAAAATATCTGTTGTTTCCTCTGGCCGAATCGGCAACGAAACGTGACCTAAAACATAAAGAAGCCGTCAATAGTTAAATGTCCAATACGTCCAGCGCTTACGAACGTCTTAAAGAATTTCAAACAGAACCAAGCCTGCGAATAGAGTTTGAGGCTAAAGGTTAGATTTGCACAATGGCTGATATGTTTGATCAAAAAAAACGCAGCGAAATTATGTCTAGGGTTCACAGTTCAAACACAACACCGGAAATAAAGGTTAGAAAACTATTACACGAAATGGGATATCGTTTCCGCCTGCACATGCGTGATTTACCGGGCAATCCTGACATAGTGCTCTCCAAATATAAAACGGTTATATTTGTACACGGTTGTTTTTGGCATGGATGCCCAACGTGTAAACACGCGCAAATCCGCCCGAAAACAAATTCAGATTATTGGAATACGAAACTTGATCGAACCTTAAAACGAGACAAAGAAAAAAAATCTGAATTAGAGAATATGGGTTGGCGTGTTTTAACGATATGGGAATGCGAAACAAAGAAGGATATTTCTGCATTGAGGTTAAAGCTAACGGAGTCGATCAATTGTTTTTAACCATAGTTCCTCCGCTGGATAGATTACCGGCGGAGATGAAACTCCGGAAGAGGTGGTAGAATACTTACGTCTCGATTGGTTTTGTTCGTAGTCTCACAGGTCGGATTATCAGGGGGGAGAGCATGTCATGAGTACAACTGTATTGCGGGAATATGAGACTCTCATGGCGCGCGCGAATCCCTCATCGGCTCGCCCTCCGCTTAAATGGGCCGGAGGGAAAACACAGCTCCTGAATGATTTGATCCGCAAAATCCCGAAACATTACAATAAATATATAGAGCCATTCTTTGGCGGGGGCGCGCTCTTTTTTGCCATCCACCCGACAAAGGGCGTTATTTCTGACAGTAACCCCGAGATCATGAACGCGTACAGAGTGATTTCCATGGACATCGAGTCTGTTATGCGTTTTTTGCAGCAATACGACAACTCTGAGGAGACATTTTACCGGGTCCGCTCCATGGACTGGACGAAAATGCAGCCGGCGGAGGCCGCGGCAAGGACCATATTCTTAAATAAGACTTGCTTCAATGGGCTATACAGGGTAAACAAAAACGGACAGTTCAATGTCCCCTTTGGCAGATACAAAAACCCAAAAATCATTGACCGCGCCGTTCTCGTCGCATCCTCAGAGATGCTGAAGAACGCTACCATTGTCTGCGGCGACTATAAACATGTTCTGCGGGAGCACGCGCGACCGGATGACTTTATCTTTTTGGACCCGCCGTATCTGCCGATTTCAGAATATGCCGATTTTAAGCGCTACACGAAGGAGCAGTTTTATGAGGAAGATCATATTGAACTGGCACGCGAAATCGAACACCTGCGCAAATCAGGCTGCCATATTATTTTGACGAGCTCCAATCACCCCTTGGTTCATGAACTATATGGCGCGTATAACATCGAGGTGCTGCAGACAAAGAGACACATCTCCTGCAACGGCAATTCCCGCAATGGAGAGGATGTTATAGTTTCAATCCCTCCCGCAAGGCAGTTGAGCATTTATCTTGCCCCAAGTCCGCAGCCCAGGCAGCTGTCAAGGTATCCTTCGACGCGGTTCATGGGGTCGAAGAGCAAATTGCTCGGCCAGATTTGGGCTATCGCCGGCCAGTTTGAGTTCGATACCGCTGCGGATCTCTTCTCCGGTTCGGGAATCGTTGGATATATGTTCAAAACATACGGCAAGGCCGTTATCAGCAATGACTATATGGCCATGTCAGCAACCTACGCAAAGGCGATGATCGAGAATAACTCGACAACGCTCCCGCCGAACGAGGCGGATGCCCTGCTGATAAAGAGCGGGAACACGGACGGGTTTGTGGAAAAAACATTCAAAGGGCTGTACTTCACCGACGAGGAAAACCGGCTTATCGACGTTCTGCGCGCGAATATAGCCGCCATACGCGATCAGTACAAACGGGCGATCGCGCTGTCGGCGCTTATGCGGGCGTGCGCTAAAAAACGCCCTCGCGGGATATTTACATATGTGGGCGAACGGTACAATGACGGGCGCAGGGACCTGAGCATCTCCCTTCAGGATCACTTTCTCGAAGCGGTACATACGGTCAATGGCGCGGTATTTGACAATGGAAGGGAAAACAGGGCGCGTCATGGCGACGCAATGACCTACAGGGGCGGCAGGCCGGATATAATTTATATCGACCCGCCGTACTATTCACCATACTCTGACAACGAGTATGTGCGGCGGTATCATTTTCTGGAGGGGCTGGCTCGCGGCTGGAAGGGCGTCGAGATACAGGAGCACACTCTTACAAAAAAATTCAAGTCATACCCAACTCCCTTTTCCACGCGCATGGGGGCACAAGACGCGTTTGACAAGTTATTCAAAAGATATCGAGACAGCGTTCTGATCGTCTCCTATTCATCGAACAGTTTGCCCGGCCTGGATGAAATGGTCGCGTCAATGTCAAAGCATAAGCGGCATGTGGATGTGGTTCCTGTCGATCACCGCTACTCTTTCGGCAACCAAAGGTCAGGCGAGGAAAACGACAATAACAAGGTCAAGGAGTATTTATTCGTTGGTTACTGAGGTGTGAGGCATGTCGTCCCCGTGGGCGTTTGGCAATACAACAGTACGAAACCCATTGCGCATCAGAAGCGGCTTGATCGTTCTTAAAAACTCAGCGTTGAACGGATTTTTAATCGGAAAATCCCAAGAGCTCAAATTCGCTGAGCTGCTTGACGCTGCCGGCGTCGTGGAAATTAAGAATCCGTCGCGGGACTACAGTGATCTGGGGCGAAAGTGGCGCTCCTGCTTCTCGCAGTTGGGTTTTATCACTCACAAATTTTCGCGGGGGACCGAGTTGGGAAAAACGGAGCCGTTAATAGGGAGCGCGATAAAACTGATCGGAGACCGCAGGATGACCGGCCTGCCATTTGAGATAACCCCGATCGGCCGCAGGCTCATCGACGCGGAGAGTTTTCCCGAGCAGCAGGAGTGCATGCTTCGCGCGCTGAAATCATATGAGATCCCGTCGGCAATAGAGGCGCACAACGGCGTAACCCCCTTCAAGCCGTTATTCTTCATGCTCCAGGCTCTGACGGAGTTACTCGCCCAGACAGGAACAGGTCTTTCAGGTGTTGAAATGGGAGTTCTCCAGGTGTTTCGCACACATGACCCTGACGAGATAAAAGACATAATAGCCCTCATAGTCAAATACAGGGAGCTCTGTCAAAATACCGATGGAACGGTCGCGAAAAGAATGCTCGGCCGCAAGACATTGGAGCCTTTCGCAGACAATATGGGAATTAGGTTCGAGTCGTTAAATGATTATGCCGACTTGAACTTTCGCTACCTGCGGCATACCGGCCTCTTTTCATACAGGGGACGGCGGCTTGTTTTTAACTCCGACAAACAAGCTATCATAGACGCGATTTTGAGCGATGGCGTTAAACCGGCAGGCGCGAACAACGAACAGTACCTGGCTGGTCTATGGGCTGGAGCGCCTCTGCCAACCGACGACGAGAGGGGCGCGTTATCTGAAATCACAAGATATCGCAATTTGCTCGCCAACTGCGATATTCCGCCGGACCTGCTGCCGGATGTGCCGGAGCATCCGTCCATTGCGGACATGAACATGATCAGACTTCGCCTGGAGAAAATGCGTCAAGATCAGCTGGAGCTTCAATACGCCGCGATTCAGGCGGAGGAACCGTATATATCAGAGACTATCGCGTACTTGAAAAAGCTCGATAATCAAAACGATGAGTGCACTAAGAACCTCGAAAAAATAGACGATAAGGCGGCGTATCTCGAATGGGCAGTATGGCGCGCGTTTTTGGCAATTGACAGTTTGGTGAATCCCGCGTATGAAGCCCGGCGTTTCCGCGTCGATCAGGACTTTTACCCCATAGGATGCGCTCCGGGGCGTGGACCGGATATGATTTTCATCTTTGAAGATTTTGCCTTTGTCGTTGAGGTGACGCTGACCTCCTCCTCCAGACAGGAGGCTGCCGAGGGCGAGCCGGTAAGAAGACACGTCGCGATGGAAAAGGAACGAATAGCCGGAGAAAGCGGCAAGCCGGTTTATGGGTTGTTCTTGGCCGGAACAATTGACAACAATACGGCGGAAACCTTTAGAATTGGCGTTTGGTATAATGGCGACAACCCTGAGTTTATTAACATTGTTCCGTTAAAACTGAGCCAGTTCATTCAGATAATGGTCGTGTTTCGCGAGCGGCGCTTCTCAGCCGCGCGCCTGCGGCAACTCCTGGACACCTGCCTGATTCCGCGCAACGCTCATGCCCCGGCATGGAAAAAGGAGATAGAGACGAGCGTTATGGATTTCATATCCTCGATTACGTAAAGATCGACCGGAAGCTAGCCGGTTCTCTCAATAAATGAATATGAATATTAGTAGCTCAGGTAAAGGGTCAAGGTACCCGAACGAACGAAGTGAGTCGGGCGCCTTGCCCCCCCAGAACTACGACATGTGACAAGCCTTATAGTCATATAATCTCTATTTTTCAATATGACTATCAAGTTAACTCAGGTAGAGACTCAAGCCGCCGAATGAACGAAGCAAATCGGCGACCGACAAGGATGTCGGACGAGTGGCGAAGTAAGCGTAAAACCGCGTTCTTCGTGCGGTTTTACGCGGCATGGATGTACTTCCGCCACGGTCCGATTTGCGTAGTGAATCGGGGGCTTGAGTCTCCAGACCCACAACATGAAGCAAGTTGATAGTCATATTTTTCAAAATTGGATTTGCGAGGTGATGAGATTATGCTGTTTGACTGCCCATTTTACATTGCCTCTCACGCGGTAGGGCGATTCCGCGAACGTGTGGCGAAAGTATCCTCCACAAGACGCGTCAGAGAGATAATCAACCATGATCTCCAAAAAGGGCAAAAATCCATATTCGGCTATGTGAGGCGGGATCGCCAGGTTACGCCGCTTTATCTTGGGAGGCACGAGGATATTGAGTTTCTGATCCCCATCAGCTTAGATACGAGCAAAACCCGCGCGTGGCCGGTGGTCCCGACGATATTGAATATCGGCAAGGGAGTCTTTCACTGGGCGAGAGGCGACGGCCGCAGGAAATTCCTCGAGACGATGTGGGACGCCGGAGTGAAAAAGAGCGTGATGGCGAGTCTCCTCGACATTGGAGAGTCCACATTGACGAGGCTCGTCAAAAAATACGGCCTCAAACCCCGCCGCCGCTCTCACAAACCGATAAAGTGGACAGTGGAGGAGGAACTGGCCCTCATGCGGTTAATATCGGCCCGCTCGTGCACCAGAGATATCATCGGGTATTTTTCTTTGAATTACCCAAAGCGGCCGAGCTCGACCGTCAGAGTTAAAATACACAGGATGAAATCCCGCACTTAGCCCGAATTTTTTAACCGGCGCATTCCGAAGGCCTGCCATTTTTTTTGCGGTCCTTGTTTTACGCTTCATTGATGTATAAAATACACTCAGCAATGATCTGATTAACTTAGCTGAGGTTTTACGCGGCATGGATGTATTTCAGTATTTTACTCAAAAATATTAAATATTGGAGGTTTTACAATGGACTATCGGACACCAAATAACAATATGCGGAACATTGCTTACGGCGGAGGGATTCGCGAGATATTGGCCCGCGCTGACGCGCTGGAGCGCTCCGGCCGCAATATCCTGCACATGGAGATAGGACGCCCTGACTTAGATTCGCCGAAACGAGCCAAGGATGCCGTTATTCGCGCGCTGGAGGCAGGGGATGTCCACTACACGGACATGACCGGCTCGCTGGAGCTTCGCAGGGAAATAGCGGCGAAATACAAGCGCGAAGCTGGAATCGACGTGGACCCGGAGATGGAGATAATAGTGACCGCCGGAGCGATAGAGGCGCTTATGATGGTGTTCATGACCATGATGAACCCCGGAGAGGAGGTCCTCATTCCCGCGCCTTATTTCCCGCCTTACGGGGATCAGATCAAGACCGCCGGCTGCGTTCTCCGAGGCGTCCCGTGCAAAATAGAAAACGGGTTCAGACCTCAACCGCAGGATATAGAGGAAGCCGTCACGCCACAGACCAGGATAATTCTGCTTAACTCGCCCAACAACCCGACCGGAGCCGTGCTGACCAGAAAGGAGCTCCTGGGAATCGCGGATGTGGCGCGCAAACACGACCTTCTGGTGATATCCGACGAGTGCTACGAGAAATTCATCTATGACTCGGATACGCCGCACATCAGCATGGCCTCGCTGCCAGGCATGAGGGAGCGAGTCTTCACACTGTCGGCGGTATCGAAGACGTTCTCCATGACCGGCTGGAGAATAGGCTGGCTCTTGCACCCGGCGGAGGTCAAGCCCTATCTCATGAAGTGTCATCAGGGCCTGACCACATGCGCCAATTCATTCGCCCAGGCAGGCGCCGCAGAGGCGCTTCGAAGCTGCGCCTCCGATGTCGAACACATGATAGAGGAGTACAAGAGAAGGCGAGATCTCATGGTCAGCATGCTCTCGGCAATCGACGGAATAGACGTGCCTGTGCCGGGAGGGGCTTTTTACGTCTTCCCGAGCATAAAGAGGCTTGGCATAGGTTCGATCGACTTCTGCCGCCGCCTGCTGGATGAGGAGGGAGTCTCGACCGTCCCCGGACAGCCGTTCGGGGTGGAGGACGGGTATCTCCGCATCACCTACTGCAGGCCGGAGGGGGAGATAAGGGAGGCTATAAGCCGCATGGCCGACTTCGCCAAAAGGCTGAGAGCGGAGAACAGTGCGCCCTCCGCTAAGGCTGCCGACAAAAACCTATAATATTTACGCGATATGGCTATAAAGTAATCCGGAAAAGGGGATTATTATAAATTGGCGCACCCCCTAACAGGGGAACAGCCCGTGAAACAGCGTTCTTATGAGCGTGAGAATATTGGAGGTACCAAAATATGTTGAAATCCACCACCGTAATTACAGAAGAGCTTGACGACATCGACGCCGGGACATCAGAGCTGGCGGAAAAAACACTGAAAAATCTGCATATGCGGAGCAACGGTTTTGCCCTGCTGCTCTGTGACTCCGATGTCGATCACGAAATTTTCGCACATACCCTGCATCAAAAACTGGGAGTCCCCATAGTCGGGTTCTCCTCAACTGCCATGATAAGCGGGGAGAGGGGGCTCACCGACATGTCCGCGATACTGACCACCGTCACATCGGACGATGTGTTTTTCTCCGTCGCGACAAGCGAACCTCTCACCCCTGAAAACGTCGCGAGTCAGATAGAGCGGACGTACAAGAAAGCACTTGAAACGCTCAAAGGGGAACCCTCTCTGGTCATGGCGTTCCCGCCGTATATATTGGGGATAATGCTCGACGTATATCCGCGGGAGTTTGACCGCGTCTCCGGAGGGCTTCCGATATTCGGAGGGCTTCCCGCCCACGACGAAACAAATGGACGCAGCGCGGTTTATTGCGGCGACACGGCATCAGGGGAGAGGCTGACGGTGCTTCTGATGTCCGGAGCGGTAAGACCGGTTATGACGGTTAAAAATCACATCGGCGCCCTATTGTCAGGCTTGAAAAGGACCGTCACGAGCTCAAACGATAACGTCATCCACAGAGTCGGGAACGAAACTTTCGTGGAGTTCATCGAGGAGTTCGGTCTGGACGCCGCAAAACTTGCCAATCCCGATGAGAAGACCACGTCGTTTACCACGTATCCGCTGCTCGTGGAGAAACCGGGGATAGCAAACCCTGACGGTGTGCCAATCGTCAGGACTCTGCACGGAGTGGACCTGAAGTCGGGCTCCGGCACGGCTATCGGGGAAGTTCCCGAGGGCAGCGTTCTTTCAATCGGAGTGCTGCAGGCAAATGACATAGAGACCTCGACGCAAAACAGCACGCAGGATCTTCTGGAGAAGATGAAGCAAAACGAGGCGGAGGGCTACAAATACTCGATGGTATTCGCCGTCTCCTGTGTGGCGAGGTATTACGTCATGGCGAGCAAAAACACCCTCGAGGCGGACTCTTTAAAGAGCGGCCTTCCGCGCGATCTGTCGCTGTCCGGGTATTACAGCTTCGGAGAAATTTGTCCAACGTCCATAAAATCAGGCAGAGCGCTCAATGCGGCGCATAACGAATCTTTAGTTCTGCTCGCGGTCTGATCGATGGAGGTTTATTCTTGACGAGACCGCTGTCAATAAGCTTATAAAATGTCTATCAATAATAAAGAATACAGCGATTCGGAGATCGATGCGATTATCTCCGAATCCAACAGGAATAGGAGAAAGCTGGAAAAGCTGGAGAGGAGCTATGCCCAGCTCTCCCTTATGTATGAAAATTCCGAGCAGCTCCGAATCTTCAACGAGAAGGAGCTGGCTCTCCAGTTTCTGTACAACAGATTATTGCTTGAGACGTCTCCCATCCTCATATTTGTCCTCGACAGGGATTTGAAATACGTCACCGGCTCGCGTCAATTGATGCAGATATTGGCCTTCGCCGATCAGAGGGAGATGGCGAAACTGACATTCAATCAGATGTTCTCGCGCATCGCCCCGGAGTCATGGATTGCAAAAATGGTCGAACAGTGCCGACGGTCGCTCGCCGAGTCGCATCACATTCATTTCAGCGACATCGTGGAGATGAACACAGGAGATACGTTTCAGTTCGAGGTGTACATCTCGCCCGCGATAGATACAGATGGGCTATGCTGCGGAGTTGCCGTAGTTCTCCAGGATGTCACGAACCTCGCGAACGCGGTCAAAACCGCGAAAGCCGCCGAGAAGGCAAAGACCACCTTCCTGGCAAACATGAGCCACGAAATCCGCACGCCCATGAACGCGATCAAGGGGATGAGCGATTTGCTCCTGCTCACTAAACTGGATGACGTCCAGAGGGGCTATGCCAGGAGCATCACCAGCGCATCCCATTCTCTCCTCGCGATTATCAACGATCTTCTCGACTTCTCGAAGATAGAGGCGAACAAACTCGACCTCGTCGAGGTCGATGTCGATCTGGGTCACTTAATAGCTGATGTCGCGGGGCTGATCAACCTCAAAGCGTCGGAAAAGGGGATAGGCTTTGCGGCGCGCATAGACCCGCGCGCCCCCGCCTCCGTCATCTGCGACGACATAAGGCTGAAACAAATTTTGCTTAACCTGCTCAATAACGCGGTAAAGTTCACGCACAAAGGACACGTTGGAATAGCTCTTGCCTGCAAACCCGCACCTAATAACAACGGCAGACGCCGCGTATCACTGACGTTTGAAGTATCCGACTCCGGGATCGGGATAAAAGAAGCGGACCTCGCCCTTATATTCCAGCCCTTCGCCCAATCCGATAAATTCGCCAACCGCAGCATAGAGGGGACCGGGCTGGGGCTCTCCATCAGCACCAGGCTCGTGGAAAAAATGGGCGGGAAGCTGAGGGTAAGGAGTGTTTATGGAGAGGGGAGCACGTTCTTTTTCACAATAGAGCTCAAATCCGCCTCCGAAACGCCTCTCGCCTCCGTCTCGTCTCCGGAGTCCAAACGCGCGCTGCTGCTCGCAGGAGACCTGCATCGTTCAGAATATCAGCAGATGTTCGATGATTTAGGCATTCGCCTCGACATCTGCCGAGACTGGGAAGAATTGCGCGCAACGCTGGAGCGCGGCTCATACACTCACCTGATATATGAGTGCGCTCTCGGCGCTGACGCGTTGGACTCCATCATGGACGACATACCCGACACGTGCCGGATCGTGGCGCTGAAGGATATCCGCTTTGCCGAGCGCTACAGCACCGAGTCGCGGGTCGAGACGCTGTTCGAACCGGTTCTTGTGACCGCTGTCGCGCAAATCCTCAACAACGTCAAGACAGAGGGCTCGAACGAACAGGAGAGTTTGGAGAGCTGCGTAATAGGATCTTTCAAATGTCCGGACGCCAGGATTCTTCTGGTGGACGATAACGAGATCAACCTGTTGGTAGAGAGCGAGCTGCTCAGGCAGTACGGCATAGAGCCGGACATCGCGGACTGCGCGCGAAGCGCCTACAAGCTCATCGAGGACAATCGCTACGACATCATCTTCATGGATCACATGATGCCGGAGATCAACGGCATAGACGCGACCAAAACGCTGAGGGCCACGCCGGGGTGGACCGAAACCGTCCCGATAATCGCGCTCACCGCAAACGCGATAACCGGGATGAAGGAGGCTTATCTGTCGTGCGGCATGAGCGACTTCATAAGCAAGCCCATCGAGATCCCAGACCTCAACAGGATCTTGCTGCAATGGCTGCCGCACGACAAAATATCCACATAGAGAATCGCTGACTAAATAACCTTCGGCTGCAATGGACAAATTCGCTCCATTTAGCTCGAAGAACATTTAATCAGCGATTCCTTAGCGCCGCCTCCCTGACATAAGTCGCAGAGATTAAACCCTCGGCTTCCTCAGGAAACTCAGGGCCGCTATGGCCAGAGCCAGCCCGGCAAAACCGGCTTCACATCCGCCGCTGCCGCCTGTGTCATCAGTGTCATCAGTGTCATCTGTGTCATCTGTGTCATCAGTGTCATCTGTGTCATCTGTGTCATCTGTGTCATCTGTACCGTCGTCTATCTCATCGGCAGTCAGGCGGACAGGAGCGTAGATTGCCGAACTCGCCCCCACAAACGCCGCCCACTCCCTATCGCCGTACATAAAGTGCCACCACTCGCCATAAAACGGGGCAAAGCCCTCTTCCAGCATCAAGTCGTGCAAAAACATGCGATTTGCAAACTGACTCGCCGTTATGTTCTTCGAGAATGTTCCAATGATCTCCTCCTGCTCCTCCGTTGACAGCCCATCGGTCGGGGGCGCAAAATCCAGCTCCGTGCCGTCCGCGAGATTCGCAATCCTTATATCCACACATCCTCCGGTCGGATGTCCGGCGATTTCCGGCAAAGCCACAAAGACATCGGTCTGCCTGTCGAGCTCATCCTCCGTGTACTCTCTGCCCTCCGCATCCCACTCCTCTCTTATCCTCTCTTTTGTGCTGTTAAAATAAGTCTCTTGTATCTCCGGATGTCTGTAGCCGTACGTCACCTTCAGCGTATATCCCATCGGTACCAGCTTTTCGTTTATATTCGCCAGCTTCCTCGCGACAGTATCCCTGACCGGCACTATCTCGCCCACATAGGGTATCATGTTCTCGCTCTGCGCCGCGATAATGCGAGGGTCATATTTGAGCACGCTGACCATAGCCTCGTCGCTGACGCCGACACCTACGGATCTTCTCTGCTCGAACGACATTATCGCGTGAGTCGCTAAATTTTGCTCCTCCGTCGTCATAACCGGAATTATCTCGGGAACTACCGGGGCGTCATCATAGACGGTAGGGTCGATAATCTGGTCTATCGCGAGCGCTTCGTAATCTATATCGCCAGAAGTAGTCCCGTAGATGGCCTGCGGCTCTCCGACAAAGGCGGCCCACTCCCTGTCTCCGTACATAAAGTGCCACCACTCGCCGTAAAATGGGGCAAAGCCCTCTTCCAGCATTAAATCGTGCAGCAGCATGCGATTTGCGAACTGCTGCGGGGTTATGTGCTTTGAAAAGGTTGCTATGATTTCAGCCTCGAGATCCGTCGTCAGGCCGGTGGTCGGGGGCGTAAAATCCAACTCCCTGCCATCCGCGAGATACGCGATTCTGAGGTCGACCGCCCCTCCGGTGGGGTGCCCGGCGACTTCCGGCATAGCGTTAAAGACGTCGCAATACGCCCAAAGCTCCATCTCCGTGTAATCCACGCCCTCAACGAGCCCTCTGGCGGCCCACTCCTCTCTCACCCTCCTCAGCCTGTTATCCCAATTGCTCTGCTGTCTGGACGGCTGCCTGTGACCAGACGTCAACTTCAAGGTAAATCCCTTTGCGGCCAATTTCTTATTGATATTGCCCAATTTTTTTGCAACGGAATCTCTGACAAATATATTGCTGGTATTGGGCAGAATGCGATTGTCATATTTGCGCACATTGACCAAGGCTTCTGTGCTGGTACCGTATGGGACGTCCAGCCTTTGTTGTAATGACATTATCGAATGACTTTTAAGATGCTGCTCTTCCACCGTATACGTTGGTATGTCGAGACCGAATGCAACCGCGCTCAAGAGCGTTGTAATACACAGTACAATAAATATTATTAGCTTTTTCACAAAAAACCCCCCTTATAATTGGCATTTTAATCTTTTTGAAAACTAAACTCTGTTATATCCTCGACTCGGGTTATCACCTCCCCACAGGGCGAGTATTTTTTTGAGCTGATCGTCGTCAATGTTGCCTCCGGAGACGAATACGCCCGTCTTCTTCCCCGGTTTAGCGTATCCTGCCAGCAGGGCGGCTATTCCCACCGCTCCCGCGCCCTCCACGATCTGGCGGTGCTCTCTGTGCGCGTATGCTATGGCGCGCCCGATATCGTCCTCCGTCACCTCATAAATGCCCGAAACGCGCGTTTTAGCAAGGGTCAAGAGACTCTGCGGGATGGCGCCTGCGAGACCGTCGGCTAAGGTGTCTCGATACTCGACTGCTTTGACGACGCCCTCCTCCCATGAGACCACCCAGGGGTTCGACGCGGCCGACTGTACGCCGAAAATTTCGACGTCCGGGTTTATCGCCTTCGCGGCTATGGCGGCGCCGTTGAGCAGTCCGCCTCCGCCGGCCGGCAGCAGCAAATAGTCTATATCCGGTTCATCCATGAACATCTCCAACCCGGCGGCGCCCTGCCCGGCGATCAGGTAGGCGTCCTCGAAAGAGGATATGTACGTTCCGCCCGACATTTCAGCGAATCTCACCGCCTCGCCGTCCGCTGAGTCGAAGTCGCCGTCTGAGACCGCCAGGTCCACCCAGTCGCCGCCCAACCGCCGGATGGCCTGCTTTTTGATCTCCGGGCAGGCATTTGGGACGAAAATAACCGCCCTCACCTTCATCTCGCGCGCCGCCAGCGCCACACCCTGCCCATGATTGCCGCTGGAGCAGGTGACGACTCCTCGAGCGCGCTCGTCCTCGCTCAGCACACTCATTCTGTAGAGCGCGCCCCTGACTTTGAACGAGCCGCAGAGCTGCTGGTTCTCCCACTTTACGTAGACAGGAGATCCAGCGACATCGCTCAGCGCGTGGGAATATTCCGTCGGGGTGTGTCTCAGCCTCGTATTGAGGAAACGATGGGCCTTGACCACGTCCTTAAAAGAAGGTTCAAAAGCGAGCGCGCTCATTCAGGCAGCAGAACCTCGCGGCCGAGCGTCATCAGTCACGCTTTAACTCGAATCCGGGGATGGCGAGTTTTTTGCCAATCCACAAAAAGAGCAGCGACGCCAGCGAGACCATGCCGAGGTATATAAGGCCCACGACCGAGAATACCAGGGTAAACCGAAATGACCGCGAGGCGGCCATCTTTCCCGCCCCTGTAAGCTCGATAAACGAGAGCATATAGGCAAGGGAGGAGTATTTTATGAGGTATATCATCTCGTTCGAGCAGCCCGGCAATGCCCTGCGGGCAGCCTGCGGCAGCACAACCCACACGATGGCCTGCATACCGCTCATCCCCAGCGCCCTGGCCGCCGTTACCTGGTCTGAACGCACAGAAAGTATGGCGCCTCTGATATATTCGGAGCTGTAAGCCCCGCTGCACATTATAAAACCCAGCACGGACGCCGAAAAAGGCGATAGCATGAGACCGAAGGACGGAAGACAGAAGTAGATTACAAAAAGAAGTATCAGCAGGGGAGTCCCCTTGATCAGAATAACATACGCCCGGCATAACCCCGATACGGCCCTGTTCCCGTAGACCCAGCCCGTGGAGACGAGAAAACCCGTGAGCAGGCCGAGCGGGGCGGAGCAGATTATCAGCTTGCACGACGCCAACGTCCCTTGAAGCAGGGGACCTCTCAGGATATCCAGAATATACCGGACGGATTCATCCATTATTGATGTGCCTCAGGAACGCCCTTGTCCGCTCAAAACTTCCAGCGGCGTCCGAAGAGCCGTCAGAGCCGGGCGCCGTTCCGCCCCTTATCAGCCGAGGCGTCCCCCTCTCGGCGATAACGCCGCGCTCCATGAAAAGCACCTCACTCGCAACGGAGTAGACAAACTCCATCTCGTGAGAGACGACGAGCATGGTCATTCCGCCAGAGGCGAGGAGCTTCATGACGTCCAGCACCTCCCCGGTCAACTCGGGGTCGAGAGCGCTCGTGGGCTCGTCAAAGAGCATGACCTCCGGGTTCATGGCTAGCGATCTGGCGATGGAGACGCGCTGTGCCTGCCCTCCGGAGAGCTCCGCCGGGTACTTGTCCGCAAAACGCTCCATGCCGACGCGGGCCAATTCGGAGAGCGCGAGCTCCCTTGCCTGATGCTTCGGCATCTTTAGAACTTTAAGCAATCCTATCTCCACGTTGCGGAGGGCCGTAAGATGGTCGAAGAGGCAAAAATTCTGAAACACCATTCCCATGCGGCGGCGAACACCGTCAATATCGCTGGAGTGGGTTATCTCGTCCCCGCCAAGCCACACCTGTCCGGAGTCGGGCTCCACAAGACGATTCAGACAGCGCAGCAGTGTGCTTTTGCCGGTGCCTGACGGGCCGATGAATACCTTTACGTCCCCCTTCCGCACCTCGAACGTGACGCCGCGCAGCACCTCCTCGGAGTCAAATCGCTTGTGCAGGTCCCGCACCCTCAGTATGACATCCTCCATTGCTATGAACCTCCAAAACCGGGGATGCGGTATCGTCTCTCCACGTAGTGAAGCAGCCACATCCCAATGTAATTCATGAGTATAAAGATCACCGCGACGCCAAGATAGAGCGGAACCGGGGCTCTCGTGCGAGATACCTGCAGACTGGTCCGCGTCAGCATCTCCATAACTCCGATGGCGTAGCAGACTGAGGAATCGGTCAGCAGTATGGGATACTCGTTGGACCACGCCGGCAGCGAGACGCGCAGAGCCTGCGGAAGTATGACGCTCCGTATAGCGACTGAGCGGCTCATGCCGAGCGAGCGGGCCGCCTGCATCTGACCCTGGTCTATCGACAGCAGCGCCCCCCGGAATATCTGCGACTGGTACGCCGAGCTTCTGAGCCCCAGGACTGTCGCCCCCACGAAAAAAGGGGGAAGATCTATTCCGAACAGGGGGAAGACCCCGTAGTAGAACAAAAACAACAGCACGAGGCTGGGCAGGCCTCTCAGCAGCCATACATAGACGCTGACAACGCGTGAAAAAAAAGAGCTTCCCCAATAGACCTGGATCACTCCAAGGGGAAGCCCCACAACGAAACCAACGCTCAAAGCGATGAGAACGAGGCCGGCTGTGGTAAAAATGCCCAGCGCTATATTGGGCAGTGATTCAAAGAAAATAAGCGCGCTCTGCACTTTGCCGCTTACTTCTGCATCTCGTACTTCGCCTTTAGCTCCTCCCACTTCGGTGACGCCATCAGACGCTTCAGCCCCTCGTTTATTAAATCCTTGAGATCCGTGTCGGTCTTGCGGATAGCGACAGCGTACTCCTCACCGGTCTTGACTGTGCCGATTATCTTGAGCGGCTTGCCTTTGATAGTTCCGATTACCACCATATCGTCCATCATCGCGGCGTCCACCCGCCCGATTTCGAGATCCATCGCCGCCGCTGGGAAGTTGTCGTAGAGGCGCAGCTTGTCGGCCGGCAGAATGCCCTTCTTTACGAGGTTATCCTCCAGCCACTCCGCCGCAGTGCAGCCGCGCTGAGTGCCGATAGCGAGCTTGCCGGCGTTGAAATCTTCCATCGTAGCGGTCGACTCGTTTTTGACCGCTATTGCCTGGTCGATCTCCCAGTAGACAGTCGAGAAGTCCACCACCTTTTTGCGCTCCTCGTTGGCTGTCATCCCGGAATAGACCATGTCTATCTTATTGGCGAGCAGGGCCGGTATAATGCCGTCCCACGCCGTAGGAACAATCTCCACCTCGAAACCCATTTCCTTCGCTATCCACTGGACGGACTCGACGTCAAAACCGGTGGGCTTGCCATCGGCGCCGATAAAGCTGTACGGCGGATAATCCCCGTCAATGCCGACAATATACTTCTTCGTGGCGGCAAACCCCGTCGAAGCGCCCAACAAAAAGGACAAACAAAGAACCAGACACGCCAACTTCCTGATACTCATAATTAAAACACCTCCAGATTTTGTTTTGGTAATAGTGACGAATATTTTATTATTATTTCGCGAAAAAGTAAAGGCTTATTTAATATTTTTTATAACTCGTCTGTGATAACCTCGATTGGCAAATACGTAAAGATATTGCTATTATTTGTGTTGATATTTACGCGTTTTTGCATTATCCTTGTGAGAATAGGTTAAGAAGGAGTGAATCTTATGGCAAACTTGAATATGAGAATCGACGATACCTTGAAAAAACAGGCTGAGCTCGTGCTCGCTGAACTTGGAATGAATTTTTCAACAGCCACCACTATTTTTCTGAAACAAGTTGTCCGTCATAATGGTATTCCTTTCGATTTACATGCGGATCCATTTTATTCTGTGGAGAACCATGCGCATCTATTAGCAGCTAAAAAGCGCATGGAAGAGACTGGTGGAACCGTTCATGAATTAATCGGAATCGATGATGATTAAATCTTGGGATGATGAAGCTTGGGATGATTATCTTTACTGGCAGACGCAGGATAAGAAGACATTAAAACGAATCAACCAACTTCTGCTCGACATCGACCGCAACGGCTATATCGGGATAGGGAAACCGGAGGCTCTGAAGGGGGATATGCAGGGATATTGGAGCCGGAGGATAGACGAAACGAACAGGCTTGTATATCGCATCTTTGAAGGAAGAATAGAGATTTTGCAATGTCGTTCCCACTACGAGCACGACTGACAAACTCCTATCAACAGGAGTTGAAGATGCGAATCACGGCTATGAAAACAGGCAATGCCGAAGCCCCTAATACGTGACCAGTTGACCGCATGTTCGCCGGATACTATGCAAATAAATCGGCATTATGCGAAATAACGCATAAGAAAACCCCCTTTGCGCCCCTTTGAGTTCTCGGGGTAATATCAGAAAGAGCACGAATATTACTCTGTCTCATAAATAATATCCGGCGTGAGCGAGCGTTTGCGCGCCCGGAGAACTGCTGGTTTAGTGTTCAAGGACTAAGATATGCTGCAATATCACCTCTTGTCGCTTGCCACGAAGGGGGATCATCATGCGAGTAAAATTTTTTCAGCTAATCACCAACTATTATTTCCTCTCATTTTTAACACTGTGCCTCGGATTGATTTTCGGAGAATGCAAAAAAATGGGAAAACTGCGATTTGGAATAAGCGGGCCTCTCTTTATCGGGATATTCGGCGGCTGGGCGGTATTTGCTCTGGCGCTTACCGTTGCGCCGGGAGATCCGGTCTATCCCGCAGTTCAGACAATGATCAAAAATAACGTGGTCCCATCCAATATACAGATGTTCATGCTGACGCTTTTTATAGCGGCCACCGGGCTTCTGGCGTCCCGCGATCTTCGTATCGTTCTGAAAAAATATGGATTGAAATTTGTCGTTCTCGGCGTGACGATAACGGCAATCGGCGCCGGCATGTCGTATCTATGGGGAGTGAGAGGATTGCCTGATGGAAATAGGTACAAGGCGTCAGGCATCTACGCCGGAGCGCTCACGAGCTCCCTTGGCCTTGGAACCGCGCTGGAGTCGAGCGCAGGGGACGCGGCTATGAGGGCGGGACGGTATGAAGAAATGACCCGCGATGAGCAGGAGGCGCTGCTGATAATGATAGACCCGTCCGGGAAACTGACTCCGGAGAACTCCCATACGATTACGGGCGACCAGGTGAACTCGCTCACCATAGCGGCCAGCGCGGATGTGGGCATGGCTTACGCCGTGTCATATCCATTCGGCCTGATATCGGTCATCCTGGGGATGATGTTCATTCCGAAAATATTCCGCATAGACTGCGCCAAGGAGCTGGAAAAGCACAGGTACGAGATGAATTACATACGGCAGACTGAGCCGCCGGAAAACGTGGAGGAGGTCTACTTTGATTTCAAATCGTTCGCACTGGTCTGCGCCATCGGGTATATCGCCGGAGCTGTGGAGATCCCCTTGGGAAGAGTGGGCACATTCAGCCTAGGGTCGACCGGCGGAGTATTCATATCCGCCGCAGTGTTTGGGTGCATCGGAAATCTTGGCCCGTTCAGCTTCAGAATGGCGGGCAACTCCATCAACGCGCTAAGAGATCTGTCGCTCGCAACATACCTGGGAATGGTCGGCCTGACCTACGGATACCGGGTGGTCAACGCTCTGGCCGGCTCCGGCGTCTGGTATGCCCTGGCGTCACTGACGGTCGGAATATCGTGCGTGTTTTGCGGTTTTTTAATCGGTCACTATCTTCTGAAGATCAATTGGATTCTCTTATCCGGGGGTATCTGCGGCGGAATGACGTCGAACCCGGGGCTTGGGGTCGCAAGCAATGTAATAGGCAGCAACGACCCCGCCGCCGGCTACGCCGCAGCATACCCGTTCGCCACTGCGGGGATGGTGCTATATACCTTGCTGATATACAGCGCCTGAGCCACAAAGACGGATTTTGCATACTCCCCTCGATGAAGCAGGGGGAGTATGCAACTGAATGTTTATCGGGCCTTGCGTTTTATCAGCATGGCCGATACAAAGACAGCCATTAACGAACCAAATCCGGCGGAGCAACCGCCGCCGCCGCCGCTGGAACTCGGGTTATTTGGACTGTCAACGACCGTTATTTCGGCGAACCTCGACCACTTTGTCGAACCGCGCGCAGTGGTCAAGCCCGACTTCTGCCATTCGTACGCCACCCGCCAGATGTATTTGCCATTCGACAGGCGGCGAGCGACCTTGTGCGTGTTGCCTGAATCGGTGTTATAGCCCACGTAGACCGAAGAGTCGCCGTCAACCAGATAAATAACCCATGTGCTGCCGGTGATGACATACCCATTCGGCAAAGTCGGCAGAGAGGACTTCAGCAGGATATCGTCCGGTCGGAACTCCGCGCCATTGTCCGCAGCCGCGTCTGGAACAGAATCGCCGATAGCGTCGGCGCCGGTCTGAGCAAATATGGCAATGCGCTGGAAGGCGTCGCCGCTGTCAGTGTAGCTCCGAGAGTACTTCAGGTGTATGTTGCCCTGTCCGTCAAGATGGGCGCCTGAAAAGGATCTCCAGTTTGATCCGTCGCCCGCTTTATAAAAGAACTCCTCGATAGGTCTCTCAGTACCATCGTCATCGAACCAAGTCTGTATAATACCATCCTTGTAGTTCCCGGTGGCGGGGTCAAACTCCCTGAAACTCAGAACTTCGTCGGGTAAGCTCCCGTTATACTCACTTACGAGTCTTCCGTATCGATCAATTCCGAGGGTTTTTAAGTTACCGCTGCTCCAGCCCGGAATTTCACTGGCCTGATTGTAGTAGGACAATTCTCCTGACGTCGATATGTCTTTTTCAAAAAACCACCAGGGCGTATTAAAGTAATCATACCTTGAGGTATCGTAAAATGTCCTCCTCACAGTCAACCATACTTTGGCGGTCGAAGCCTCATAAATAACCCAATAACCGTCATCCTCCTCCCCTATGTGGTAATAGTCATCTTCCCATTCTTGCGGCAGCGTAGCGGTCCACGACCTGATTGGTTCAGTGCCTCCATCGAACGAGAAGAGCCCGATCCTAACGCCCAGATTCGCGTCGGGCTCAGAGCAGAGCAGAAATTGATCGGGATCGTCGGCAAGTGTGAATGATCTGAAGACAAACGGCGTCCCCTCGAAAGAAAAAGTTTTTTTCACGGCCCCAGTCGCCCCGCGCTCCAGTGGCAGACGATAGACGCTGTTGTCGTCGTCAACGAGCTTATAGTACACGTAGGACGCGTCTCTGTCTGAAGTGACCTCAAATGAGTTGACATTGCCGTTTATAGTTATGAACGGGTTCGTTTTGTTCTCAGGGCCGTAATTTTCAAATATATAGGACGTGGTAGCGTCAGAGTTCTTCTTGAGGTAATAATACTGCCCCTGCCAGTCAACAGACGGCCCTTCCAAACGACTGTCCGGACCGCTGTCGTAATTGTAGAGAATCTGGTCGAAACCGTTATTAGCTCCCCTGAAGATCGGAGCTTTGCGGGCCGGCGCCTCTGCCCCGGATTTGCCCACAGCCGCCTCGCTAAAAAACCAGGACGCGTCCGCCGACTGTCCGTACGTGAGACAGAGCAGAGCCGCTAACAATAGGATAACAGGGATGACGCGATATATTTTCTTCGCACGCAACATCTAAAACCTCCTCAATTAATGTAGTCCGGGGCGCTATTCCTCCGCCCACCTCCTGCCGACTCAAGTTGTGTAAACCTTGGGCCCAGATATAACGCAAAAATAACGCCTACTGCAGCAAAACATCAGCTCCCTGTCCGGAATACCACCTCCCTCATCTCCCATATCGGCGCGCGGCACGGCACGCACAGGCATGCCTCATTAGAAGCCGCGCACATAGACGAAAAAACTATATTTATTTTTTTGCCTGTATGATTTATTCGGGAGTTGAAGCCGGTATCGCGAGCCGACGCCCTTCGGGCGTCCGGCTGGACTAAAAAATTACCTAAGAGGGAGAGTGCTTGCTTGCTTGCTTGCTTGGATCATGCGCGGCCATCTTTAGTGATATATCAGTAAGAACCACGTTTCCCCACCTCAACTAACGTAAGTTTTAAAAACATAACTAACGTTAGCACATTCCCCGCCCAACGACAAGCCGTCAAATATGATATGATTGACGCGGACTCTATCGTCCCCCTGCTTGACCGGAGGACGACAGAATAAAGATGCGGGCTGACCGTGAGCGCCACCCCATAAGCGCTAATTTAAATAGGGAAATATATTACTCCGTTAATGCTTATGGGGTGGAACCTCGGTCTTGAAGCTGGAGTTTATCTCACAAAAGCAGTTTTTCTATCGTGTGCGTAAAATCTCTTCCATTTGCCACGACCTCTCCGTCCGCTATAGAGGCGAGACCTGTTATCAGCGCGGCCCATTCTCCGATATTCCCAGGCTCATCAACATGCTCCTCGACTCGCGAGGCAATTTTTTGAATCAGTGGGTGCGCAGGGTTGATTTCTAGTACCCGCTGCTCGGGCGGCGCGTCCTGTCCCATGGACTTGAAGAAGTTTCTCATCTGCGGGGAGATCGCGTCGCCCTTCTGGACAAACGTTGCGGGGGAGTCCACCAGCCTTGACGATAGCCTGACGTCCTCGATCTTTACGCCCAAATCCATGCCGGAAACAGCCTCCTTCACGCGCGAGAGAAAACCGCTCTCCTCCAGCTTCTTTGCCTCAGCGCGATTGCTGCTTGCCTGTCCGCCGCCCTCTATTTCGATATCGGCAGCGGACGCGGACACGAACGGATGCCCCTCAAACTCAGACGCGGCCGCGACCCAGATCTCGTCGACCGGGTCGCCTAGCAGCAGAACATCCAGCCCGCGCTCTGAAAACGCCTCCAGCTTCGGGGAGTCGGCAAGGACGGCAGACTTCGCTCCGGAGAGGTAGTATATGCTCTTCTGCCCGTCATTCATCGCGGCCACATAACTTTCGAGGCTTGTTCTCCCGCTCTTCGAGCTGGAGAACAAGCCGAGGCTCATTATGGACTCCCGGTTCTTTGCGTCGGAGATTATTCCCTCTTTCAAAACCTCCCCGAACTTATCCCAGAATTTCGCGTACTCCTCCGGTCTCTCCTGTTTCATCTTTTTGAGTGTGTCCAGCACCTTGCGGGTGAGGCTCCGCTTTATCATCGCGGTCTGCCTGTCCTGCTGCAAAATCTCGCGCGACACGTTGAGCGGCAGGTCCTCGGAGTCAACCACGCCCCGCACGAAACGCAGGTACTCCGGTATGAGATCACGGCAGTCGCTCATGATGAACACGCGGCGTATGTAAAGCTGTATCCCGTGAGCGCCGTCCCGGTAATACAGGTCGAACGGAGGACGAGAGGGAATATAGAGAAGGGCGTGGAACTCGTTCGTTCCCTCAGCCTTATACACGATTCGCTCCATCGGGTCCTCCCAGTCATGGGTGATATGCCTGTAGAACTCCTTATACTCATCATCCGAAACGGACGCCTCAGGGCGAATCCAGAGGGCCTTCATGGAGTTCACCGGCTCAGGCGGCGCGCCCCCCTCGCCATCCTTCTTGTCATCGGAGTCCTTGAGATAGATCGGGTGTGAGACGAAGTCGGAGTATTTCTTTATTATCTCCCGCAGAGTCCACGACGAGAGGTAGTCCTTGGAATCGGCGCCGGAATCCTCGTCCGACTCAGCCCGATCCCTCAGGTACAGGGTTACGTCCGTGCCGCACTCCGCCCTGAGACCGGGTTCTATGGTGTATGTTCCGTCTCCGGTGGAGTCCCACAGCCACGATTCGTCAGAGCCGAATCGGCGAGTCTCGACAGTGACCCTGCCGGCGACGATGAAGCTGGAGTAGAAACCCACGCCGAACTGACCTATAAGCTCGCCGTTTCCACTCGACATCTCCCGCATCGCGTGAATAAACTCCTTCGTTCCGCTGCGAGCTATCGTCCCAAGGAACGAAACCAGCTCATCGCGCGACATCCCTATCCCATTGTCCGAGACCGTAATGGTCCTTCTCCGCTTGTCCGTCAGAACCGTTATCTGCGCGGGTGCAATGGACTCCGACTCATGATCTGAGCTCAGGTTCTCTATTCTCAGCTTGTCGAGCGCGTCAGACGCGTTCGATATCAGCTCCCGCAAAAAAATATCCGGGTTTGAGTAGACGGAGTGAATCATTAAATCCAATACCTGCTTTGCCTCGCTTTGGAACTCCATTTTTTCTGCACTGTTTGTCATTTAGTATCCTCCCCTATAGGAATCCCTAGTTGGATGATTATAACAAGCAAGGTCAAGCAAAGTCAAATATCTTATTATGTCTCAAAACAAGTATAATGAATCTTTGTCATTAGGATATATTTTTATGATGTTTGAGGGGGCGCTTATATGGATTACGGGGCCGAAGCGGTAAAGATGCATCGCAAATGGAGGGGGAAGATGGAGACCATCCCCAAGATATCGGTCAAGACAAAGGACGACCTTTCGATAGCCTACACCCCCGGCGTGGCTGAACCCTGTCTGGAGATACAGAGAGACCCCAGCCAGATTTACGAGCTGACAGGCCGATGGAACACTGTCGCTGTTGTCACCGACGGCACCGCCGTTCTCGGGCTGGGCGATATCGGTCCTGAGGCGGGCATGCCCGTGATGGAGGGCAAGTGCGTGCTCTTCAAGGCCTTCGGAGGCGTGGACGCCATCCCCCTCTGCATCCGCTCCAAAGATGTGGACGAAATTGTGAACACAATAGCCCTCCTGGCCGGCAGCTTCGGCGGCATAAACCTGGAGGACATCTCCTCCCCCCGCTGCTTCGAGATCGAGCGCAAGCTCAAGGAGCGCGCGGACATACCGATTTTTCACGATGACCAGCACGGCACCGCAGTAGTCACCCTTGCGGCACTGGTCAACGCGCTGAAGATAGTCGGCAAGGACATAAGGGAGATCAGCGTGGTCACGTGCGGGGCGGGCGCCGCAGGTATCGCCATCGTAAAGCTGCTGATGGACGCAGGCTTAAAAGATGTCGTGATGTACGACATACAGGGAGCTATTTACAGGGGACGCGACGGGCTCAACGCGGAGACGCGCGCGATGGCGGAGATATCGAACAAATCGATGCAGCGAGGCGGCATCGGGGAGGCGCTCAGGGGGGCCGACGTATTTATAGGCGTCTCCGGCCCAGGCGCAATAACGGCGGATATGGTCCGCTGCATGGCGCCTGGCGCGATACTGTTCCCGATGGCCAACCCAACGCCCGAGATCATGCCGGACCTCGCGATAGAGGCGGGCGCCGCTGTCGTCGGCACCGGCCGCAGTGATTTTCCCAACCAAATCAACAATGCCCTGGCATTCCCAGGCATATTCCGTGGGGCGTTCGACGTCCGCGCAAGCGACATAAACAACGAGATGAAGATAGCCGCCGCCTACGCGCTGGCAAATCTGATACCGGATGACGAACTGAGAGCGGATTACATAATCCCAGCCGCATTCGACCCACGTGTCAGGGACGCCGTCGCGACCGCAGTAGCTGACGCCGCGAGGAGAAGCGGGGTAGCCCGCATATAATCGTAATCCGCGAGACGAGGCGTCGCGCGCCGCGTTATATCCGCGCGGCTCACGACGCCTCACGTACATGCCTGAATTTTTTTATTTTTCGAAGCCGACGGTCTTGGTCCAGTCGCACATGCTGTGGACATGAGCCTTGGCGCGCTCGAGCCGCTCTCCGGTGAAACCCGAGTCTATCTTCTGCGCAATTGCGGCGGCCATGTCAATGGTGCTGGCGGCGTTCTTATCCCAGTCCGGGTCGCCTCGGAAGTCTCGCAGTATGTCGTAGGTGAGAGTACCGGGTTTGTTCTCCAGCAGCACCTCGCCGATCGCCCGCTCTATCCTGGCGCCCTGCTCATCGAGCCCGAGGTACTCCAGCATCATTTTGGACGTAAGCAGCATCGCCGACGGGTTGACGCGATACTTATGGGCGTACTTGGGAACAGAGCCGCTCGACGGCTCAAAGAGAGCGGCGCTCTCCCCGATGTTGCCGCTCGGGGCAAAACCCAGACCGCCCGTGAGTTGGCTCGCCTCATCGGAGAGGATATCGCCGAAGACGTTGCTAGCCACGATGACGCTGTAGTCCTGAGGATTTTTGATGAGCCACATCGCGGTGGCGTCCGCGTTCTCCTCGATGCCCTTGATCCCGTACTGCTCGTACTCGGCGGCTATCTCCAAAAATATACGCTTCATCATTCCGTCGGTCTGCCGGATGACGTTGGCCTTGTTGCAGCAGTGAACGGTCTTGCGGCCGGTGCTGCGGGCGTACTCGAACGCGGCGCGTATTATCCGGCTGCAGCCCTCCCTGGAGAACACCCTCCAGGAGACCGCTACTTCACTGCTCTTCTTGAAACGCTCCATCCCGGGGTGCAGATCGAAATGTTCGGGAGGCAGCGGGCAGAACTCCACCGCAGAGTAAAGGTCCTCCGTGTTCTCGCGAAACATAACTACGTCTATCTTTGGATCGCCTTTGAGGGGTGTTCCGATTCCGGGCAGAGATTTTGCGGGACGTAAATTTATATATAAGTCGAAAAGCTGCCTCATCTGAAGTATGGCGGATTTGAAACCCTTCACGCCCGCCTTCGAGGTAATCGCCGCCATAAGGGTGGCGTCAGTATTCTTTATGGATTCAACTGTCTCGGGCGGCACAGTGTTGCACCTCGGGTCGCCCTCGCCGAACTTTGCTATGGACTTCTCCCACATGCACCAGCCAAGATCCGCGCGCACCCAGTCTATCGGCAGATTCATCGCCTCCAAAACCAGCAGCGCGCCCTCCATCATGTCAAAACCGGAGTCGTCCCCGGACATGTAACACACCTTGTAGCGGTCTTTTTTCTCCCTTACCTTCATAACATCACGATGCACAGTAAAATCCCCCTCACTCCTAATTTATGAGCCTGGGAGGTCGGCGTAGCATGTCGCCTGCGCCCAGGTCAATTCTTAAATTCGCCGCACTTTCCGCCCTTGCTGGAGTAATACCCGTTCGACACGTCAAAACGCAGAACACGAAGGCTGCTGGAGTTAACGCCATCTGGAAACAGATGTTTTTTGAGATCATCGTGCCACACCGACTTTTTCGAAGCGGCGTCATCCAAAATAGTCACATACCCCCAAAGACGGCACTCGGCAACCATACGAGCTCCCAACGCGTACACAACAGCCTTGTTGTCCTTCACCAGCTCGATTATCTTGCTGGAATTCAGATCCGTCACAAACCAGATCGTCTCCACTCCTTCAATCTTAGCCGGAGATACAGCCCTGATATTTGGGTGCCCATGAGAACCGTTGGTTCCCATATAAACTATTTTAGCGCCGGAGAGCATCTTCTCGATCTTTGCCCTCGCTTCTTTGTTGCTAAACTCGCCTGCTTTCATATCGATCCCCTCCAATAACTTTAACTTAATGAAGAGGATATTCTATCATATAATACACCATGAACAACAACGTAAAAAAATTACACGAGTCCCAGAGCCTTTTTGACGTGCGGTATCAGCCCGCCATCGTTCACCAGACCCTGCACAAACTCGGGATATGGCGGGAACTTTATGGTGCGGTCTCCGACGATGATCTCCCCCCTGTCAAAGTCAACCTCGACCTCATCACCAGCCTTCACCAAATCCTGTATCTCGGAACTTATGATTATCGGCAGTCCCTCGTTAAGGCAGTTGCGATAGTGAATACGGGCAAAGCTGCGCGCTATGATGGCCCCAATTCCGCGCTCCTTGAGACAGATCGCCGCCTGCTCCCGGCTGGAGCCGCAGCCCCAGTTTTTCCCGGCGACTATTATATCGCCGGCATGAGCGCTCCTCGTGAACTCCGGATCCAGGTCCTCTAGGGCGTATTTAGCCATCTCGGCGCGATCCTTGATGGTGTAGGTATATTTTCCCGCGAATATCACATCGGTGTTGACGTCGTCGCCATATTTCCACACTCTTCCCCTGATCTTCATCCTTTGAGCGCCTCCCTCGGATCGGATATTTCGCCCTTCAGCGCGCTGGCCGCGACCGTAAGAGGGCTCGCAAGGTATATGAAGCTCTCCTTGTCGCCCATCCTGCCCTTGAAGTTACGGTTGGCGGTGCTGATGCAGGTCTCACCCGGCGCAAGCGTCCCCATGTGAGCGCCGAGACAGGGGCCGCAGCCGGAGTTGCAAATTATGCAGCCCGCGTCGATCAGCGTCTCCAGAGTGCCGTCATGGAGCGCCGCGCGATAGACCTCCCATGACGCCGGAATAACTATCGTGCGCACCGCGACCTTGTGCCCCTTCAGTATTCCGGCCGCCGCGTGGAGATCCTCCAGACGCCCATTGGTACAGGTCCCGATGAACGCCTGATCGATATGGACTCCTCTCTCCGATTCCACTAAAGCGTAGTTATCGACCGTATGCGGCTTTGCCACGCCCGGAACTATACTGCTCAGATCATAGCTGAGTTCACGCGCGTATACCGCGTCACTGTCCGCCCAGAGGATCTCCCAGTCATTGGACTTCTCCCGGCCCTTTATGAAATCTAACACGCGCTGATCCGGCTCACAGACGGCATTTTTGGCGCCCATTTCGATCCCGAGATTGCAGAGCGTCATGCGCTCCGCAATGCTCATGCCGCTTATCCCGTCCCCGTGGAACTCGACGCTCATGTAGTCGGCGCCGTCGGACTTGACGTCGCCCATTACCTTCAGTATGAAGTCCTTGGCTGTGACATTCTCGTTAAATCTGCCGGTAACGTCGATCCTGAAGCTCTCCGGTACCTTGAACCAAATGGCCCCGGTAGCCCAGGCCGCCGCCATTTCAGTGCGCCCAATTCCGGTAGCGAACGTGCCGAACGCTCCATATGTGCAAGTGTGGCTGTCGCTGCCTATCACTATCTGCCCCGGGAGCGCAAACCCCTCCTCGCAGAACTTCTGATGACAGACGCCGCCACTGCTGGCGACATCGTAAAAATGAGGCGCGCGCTGATTGTGCATGAACTCACGCGCCTCCTTGTGATTGACGGCATGATCGCTCGACGGCGCCGGGACTCCGTGATCCAGTATCACCACAATGCGCTCCGGCTTCCAAACTTTTTTGACTCCTATTTTATTGAACGTTCGCGATATCGGCCCTGTATTGTCGTGGCTCATACAGAAGTCCGGCTCGACCGTCACAACCTCGTTGGCGCTCACCGGATGGCCCGCCGCCCTTCCAAGCGCTTTTTCGGCAAAAGTACGTCCCATCACATTCACCCCTGTTTTTTTTGAGCCTTCAAATATGGTATCAAACCGCCGGCGGACATTATCTCGCGCTCGAGGTCGCTGACCGCGTCGCCGTGATACGTCTGCCCACTCGTAATATCCCTTATCGTCCCAGTCTCCAGCTCCACCTCCAGCATGTCGCCGTCGTTGATTCTGCGCGCCTTTATGGCCTCCGATATCCCTTTTACGAACAGCACCGGATAACCGTTGTTAATCGCGTTGCGGTAGTAGATGCGGGAGCACGTCTCGGCCAGTATCACCGGCACACCGGCCTCCTTGAGGCAGTAGACCGCGTGCTCGCGGCTCGAACCGCAGCCGAAATTTTTACCGGCCACGACAAAATCTCCCGGCTTGACCTCGCGCGCGAAGTTCTCATGCCCAGGGTAGTACTCGAACGAGTACTGAGGCATATTCTTCGGGTCAGTCTCAGCCAGATATTTATTGTGGTAGATGAGATCGGTGTCGACATCGTCGCCGAAAACCCACGCCCGCCCCTTCAATATTTCGCTCATAATTAATTCCCCCCCTGACACAAGATATCGCGAGGGTCGGTGATGACGCCGCGCACAGCTGTCGCCATAGCGCTCATCGGGCTCATGAGATAGGTGTGGCTTCCCTTGCCGACCTTGCCTATAAAGTTGCGGTTGGTGGTGGAGCAGCCGATATCCCCGCTTGGCAGAGCCCCGTAATGCTCCGCTGTGCAGAGCGCGCAGGTTGGGTTCGTGAAGACCACCCCTGCCTCCAGGAACTTTTCGATCATGCCCTCACGCGCGGCCTGGAGCATAACCTCGCGGGTCGCCGGGGTTATTATCGTTCTGACGTTTGGGGAGATCTTGAATCCGCTCAATTTGAGCACCTCGAAAGCAGCGGAGATATCCTCATACCGACCGTTCGTGCAGCTTCCGATGTGAACCTGATCCACCGACGTTCCGGCTATCTCCCGGACCGGCCTGACGTTGTCCGGCGCATCCGGGCATGACGCCATCGGCTCGAGTGCGGAAACATCGTACCTGCGAACATCGATATATGGAGCGTCACCGTCAGGAGCTATCGCACTGACGCGAGCGTAGACCTCCGGGCCCGCTCGATTCGCCAGCCACTCCAGAACCGGGCCGTTCGGCAGAATGAGCCCTATTTTACCGCTCATCTCCGTTACCATCGAGCAGAGGGTTATGCGCTCCGACAGCGACGCCCGCTCTATCGATTCTCCTGTGAACTCGACCGCGAGGAAGTCCATACCCCCCGCGCCCAGGTCGCCGACCAGCATGGTCAGGAAGTCGCGCATCGACACCCCGCGCTGAAATTCGCCCCTCACCTCGATCTTCATCGTCTCGGGAACGCGGAACCAGTTGGTTCCGTTGAGCCATGAGGCCGCGATGTCCGTGTTGCCGACTCCGGTGGCAAATGCGGCCACGCCGCCCAGCAAATTCATGTGGCTGTCGGTGCCCAATATGACATCCCCCGGCTTGACCAGACCGTGCTCGAGCAGAACGTGCTGGCCTATTCCGTGGTTGATGTCGAATACATGAGTAATACCCTGCCTGCGAGCAAACTCCCGAATAATTTTCTGGTTGTTCGACACCTTCTCCGAGTGAGAGGGCGCCTGAAGATCGAACGTAAAAGCTATGCGATCCGGGTCCCACACTCGCCCTTCGTTATTCGTTATCTCGTCGAACTGAAGAGCGCAGTTCGCGCCTCCGAAGTCGCGCGCCGTCGACCAGTCGATGTTGCACCACACCCTGTCTCCGACTTTGACCTCCTTGCCGGAAGCCCGCTCCATGATCTTCATGATCATAGTCTTGCCCATGTCCAGCATCCCCCTCCTTAAACTCACTTCATCCCCAGGAAACTCTTTATGCCCTCGAAGTTCATGAAGTCGGCCTTGTTCACCAGCACCGCCTCAGGGCTGCGAAGCGTGCCGTCCCCCTCGTGGGCGTGATTCGCTATGATGTGCCCTATCGCAGAGCTGCAGCCGTTGCGGAGCGCTATTACGGCGCCCGAAAACGGATGCCTGAGATCGCGTCCCATCTGAGATTTGACCGTTCCCCCGTCCGGCGACTTCTCATACTCGACGAGCTTGCCGATATCGTGCAGCAGAGCGCCCGCCACCAGCAGATCGTTGTCCATCCTGAACTTGCCGTCCGGCGTCGCGTAGAGGGAGTTGAACTCCTCCAGTGCGTGATACGCCATCCTGGTAACACCCCGGACGTGAGTCAGATACGACGCTGGACAGTTGGGAATCAAAAGGGTAAAGGGGATTCTGTCCATGTCCTCCGGCGTCCAACCACCGGACCTCAGCGCGTCCTCATAGCAGGAGACGACCTTCTCCCGCAGCTCTTCATCGCCTATCCACTCAATCTCCGGCAGCATACTTCTGATCTTTTCCCTCATATCAGAGCCAGACCTCCCAATTTTTCAGCTATTTCTCAAAAATCACCGCATCGCTATCGAGCCGAGCAATGTCCTGTAAATCCTGTCTATATACAATATGAATTTCTCTCGTAGATATCGTGGCCGTGCGAGTCAATGGCTATAATCGCGCGAAAATTCTCCACCTCCAGGCGGCGTATGGCCTCCGTTCCCAGGTCCGGGAAGGCTATGACGGACGCGCTCTTAACGCTGCGCGAGATCAGTGCGGCCGCTCCGCCGATGGAGACCATGTACAGGCCGCAGTGACCTGCCAGGGCGCGTTTTACCGCGTCGTTTCGCACTCCCTTCCCGATCATGATCTTCAGTCCACGCCGTATCAGGAGAGGGGAGTAGGCGTCCATGCGAGCGCTGGTGGTCGGACCAATAGAGCCGATAACGGCCCCCGGTCGGGTCGGGCTGGGACCGGCATAATATATGACGCAGCCCTCAGAGTCGAAGGGTATATCTTCACCTCGCTCCAACATCTCGACCATGCGCTTATGAGCCGCGTCCCGAGCGGTGTATATGACGCCGGAGAGCGATACTGAGTCGCCGGCGGACAAGCTGCGTATGACCTCGTCGGTCAGAGGAATTGTGAGTTCGCGATATTTTCTGATTGAGGATAACATACCTGCAACTCCTACAGAGTGATTTCAACGTGTCTGGTTGAATGGCAGCCGATATTTACGGCCACGGGCAGACCGGCTATGTGGGTCGGAAACGTCTCTATTTTCACCGCCAGAGCGGTGGTCCGACCTCCTAAGCCGGCAGGCCCTATATCCAGCGAATTTATAGCGGCCAGCAGATCGTTCTCTATTCCATTCCACAGCTCTCTTTCGTTGGGGCTGTCCAGTGGACGCAGAAGCGCATGCTTCGCCATGAACGCGGCATAATCCATGGTCCCCCCAATTCCGACTCCCACGATGATAGGGGGGCACGGATTTGGACCGGCCATCTTCACTGTGTCGATGACGAACTCCTTGATGCCGGCTATTCCCTGAGATGGCGTGAGCATAGCGAGCCTGCTCATGTTCTCGCTTCCAAAGCCCTTCGGAGACGCGATTATTCTCAGTTTGTCTCCGGGAACGATGTTGAAGTGAATAACCGCAGGCGTGTTATCGCCGGTGTTGACTCTGTCAATAGGGTCTGAAACCACCGACGCGCGAAGATATCCCTCCTTGTAACCTCGCCGCACCCCGTTATTTATCGCGTCTCGCAGCGAACCGCCCACGACTCTGACATCCTGACCGATCTCCACGAATATAACCGCCATCCCGGTGTCCTGGCAGAGAGGCAGAGTCCCTTCAGACGCTATCTCCGCGTTCTCCAGCAGCGAACCGAGCACTTCAGAAGCCAGTTCGTTAGTCTCCGATTCAGCGGCACTGCTCAGAGCCGCCTTTATATCGGGGCTCATGAGGTAATTGGCCTCCACACACAGAGTCGCCACCGCGCGCTCAACTTCACTTGCGTCGATCTCCCTCACCGGCACAGCCTCCTTATGAAATTCCTCCGTGGTTTCCGAAATATCTGCGGACAGGGGTTCTTCACTCGGCTCCCTTTTATCATCCGAGATCAGGATCTTGTCCCCTGAAATTACGCGTTCTTCAAGCTGATGAATAACTTTGATTTTTCCTCCGCTCTCAACCGTCCTGAAGCCGGCATCTATGAGAAACGCCGATTCATCTGTGAGGTCGCGCGACGTAGGAGCGCCGAGCACCACCGATATCAATCTTATGTCGCCGCTCTTTGCGGTGGTTATGAGGTTGTGATTCGACGCCCTGATCCAGCCCGTCTTGAGACCATCGACAAGCGGATGGGTCTTGAGCAGGGGATTTTTGTTGGTGGTTGTCGTTCCGCGGTGGGTTATCTCCAATATTTTATGATAAGACATGGCGTCCGGATGACTCTCGATGTAGTTTTTCGTCAGGGTCAGCGTGTCGCGCGCGGTCGTAACCTGCTCCTTGGACGGAAGTCCGTTGGGGTTTCTGTATATCGTGCTCTTCATTCCAAGCGCGCCGGCCTCCGCGTTCATCCTCTTGACAAATGCCTCCACCGAACCCGCAACGTGCTCAGCGACCGCAACAGCGGCGTCGTTGCCGGACGCGACCGCCACGCCCTTCAGCAGTTCGTCCATCACGACCGTCTCCCCTTCTCTGAGGTTCATCCTGGAACCCGGCTGAATAGCCGCTCTGCGGCTGATCTTCACCATGTCCGAGAGAGACGCCTGACCTGAGTCTATATCGTTCATCACAATATGCATGGTCATTATCTTGGCCAATGACGCGGGAGGTATGGGCACATCCTCGCTCTGCGCAAAGAGCACGCTTTCCGACTTCGTGTTCATCAGTATCGCGCTCTTTGCCTCGATGCCGGATGAGGCAGGAGCGGACAGAGCGTTCAACAGAAGTATCGCTATAATAAAATTGTACATTACACGAAATTTTTGCATTGTAGCACTTCCTGAGCTGATATATCCAGCTGCCCTCATAAGCACAGAAACGCGCGCCCTGCCGGTCGCCGCGCGGTCTCTGTTCCGAATTCACGTCCGATGTTTACTTTCGCTGCTGACGACGCAGATAAGAGGGCGTGTCCAAAGGTGAATCCACCGACATAAAGCCCTCTGCCTCGGGAAAAGACGCCTTTTGCAATTTCAAGTCCGGGGTCTGAGGCGCAGCTTCGGGCTTCATGTTAAATCCTGTGGCTATGACGACCATCTGTATTTCATCCGACGCATCATGGCCCATATTCTCGTCACACACGAAACCCCATTTGAAATTGGCGTCCGGGTCTATATTATCCTGAAGCTTCATTGCCGCGTACTGCACCTCGAGAAGTCCGATGTCCGGACTAGCCGTGACGTTGAGTATGACCCCCTTCGCCCCGGATATGGAGCTCTCCATGAGGGGGCTCTCCATAGCGCGCTTCAGCGCGTCATCCGTGCGAGTCTCCCCTTTGCCTGAGCCAACGCCCATCACCGCGCCCCCGGAGTGTTTCATTATGCTCTTGAGATCGGCAAAATCGACATTTACCTGTCCGGGTTTCGTAACGAGATCGGTCACGCTCTGCACCGCCTGACGCAGGATCCCATCCGCCATCGCAAACGCCTCCGTGATGGGCGTCGTGCGATCGGAAAGAGCCAGAAGACGGTCGTTTGGGACGACGATCAGCGCGTCGACGATGCTCTTGGTCTTTTCTATCCCGGTGTTGGCGTAAAGAGCCCTTTTTTTCCCCTCAAAGCTGAACGGCCTGGTGACAACAGATACGGTCAATATGCCCATATCCTTCGCGATGGACGCGACCACAGGCAGAGCGCCGGTTCCTGTACCGCCTCCCATGCCTGCCGCGAGATACACCATGTCGCAGCCCTTGAGGCATTCACGGATTGCCGCTCTGGACTCGTTGGCGGCCTGCTCTCCAATCTCCGGCTTTGCCCCCGCGCCATGTCCGCTGGTGAGTTTTTCTCCTATTACAAGTTTTTCGGCAGACAGACACTTCGCCAAGCAGTTAGCGTCGGTATTTATCGCCAAAAACTCAACCCCAGAGGCGCCGGACCTGATAATATGATCGAGCGCGTTGTTTCCTCCGCCGCCTATGCCAACCACCTTTATACGCTCTTTGAATGGCTGCTGCCCCAAGGAAACCTCACGACCCCTGCCCTCATCCTGCGCACGAATATTATTAGACTCGGTCGGATCATCATTCATAAAAACAAGGGCAGAATTCGCCACGCGTCACTCCTCCTTTATCCCCATACACCTGCACAAAAGTCACGTTAGAATTGCAAAATATCACCAAAAGTACCAGAGAAACTCAATTATGGATCTTATCATAGAAAGTGCGGATTGTACTGTCAAGTACAAGTGAGAAAGTATTATTATAAAAAATGCTCGCTTATCAAGATACTAACGGGACATCCTCTTTCAAGCAGCTTCAAAGAGTGATAAAGTAAGGCTCTAAAAATACCAATCATGGAGGCATCTATGTGCGATTGCTTTTTAAATCTGTAAATCTTGATACAATAAAGCCTTATCTCGAATTATGGAAAATTATGCCGCAGAAATCGTCAGACTACTCATCAGGGGTTCTGCTCTGCTGGGAGCGGGCTCTCGGTTATCAGTTCGCCTTCGAGAAGAACGACGGGCTCGCTTGGATCAGAGGACGATACCCAAGGGAGCACTACCTCGCTCCGGTCGGCAATTGGGAGGAGCACACCGATTGGGAGGAGATCATCGGCGCTCGGTTTGGGAGGGAATCTGAGTTTCAGATAGTTCCCGGCAAACTGGTCGAAATCTGGCGCAAACAGCTCGGGGACGCGGTCGAGGCGGAGGAGAACAGGGCCAGTTGGGAGTACCTGCACAGGGTCAAGGATCTGTCGGACCTGTCCGGCAACAAGTACATGCGCAAGCGCAATCGAGTCAATCAATTCAGCAAACAGAATCCGTACAGGTACTTCACCATAACCCCGGATGAGATACCCAGGATCGCGGAGTTCCAGAGGCAGTGGTGCGACTCCTACAAAATTTTCAGCAGCTCCGACAGCATCGAGATGGAGAGCGAGGGGATCATTCGGAATATTCTCGGCAACTGGAGTCGGCTGCCCAATGTAATTGGCGGGGCGATAGAGGTTTTAGGCAACATAGTTGCCTATACTATTGCCGAGAAAGCGGACGACGACATGATAATGATCCACTTTGAGAAGGCAAGCCTCAACTTTAACGCAGCCTATCAGGTGATAAACCGCGAGTTCCTGCTGCACGAAGCCTCCGGATACAACATCGTCAACCGCGAGGAGGACATGGCGGACCCAGGTTTGAGGGACGCTAAAATGTCATATCACCCGATGGACTTCGTTAAAAAATACACGGTGAGGATAAAGTTATCCTGACTTTAACATAGCGAACAAACAATGGGGAAAATTCGTTCTCCATCGAAACGACCGTTGCAAATTGTCTGGGGAAAAATTCCAAACAGGCGAAAGTTCGATTCCTATTTGAGAATCCAGGAGGTAAAATGACAAAGGGAGTTCTCAAAGGAGGGTTGCAATGAAAAAACTAAAAATCTACATCGACACATCGGTCATCAGTCATCTGCAACACGACGACGCGCCGGAAAGAACGAAAGAAACGTTGTCGTTTTGGAAAAAGCTGAAGACGGGGAAATACGAAATCGTCATCTCTGATTTGACGCTGAGGGAAATCAGGCATTGCCCCCAACCCAAACAAACGGACCTGATCTATTATTTAGGGGAAATCGAATGCGATATTTTGCCCGATTCCGGCGAAGTGAAAGCATTGGCCGAGGCATACATGGAAAATGGGATTTTGACGCGGAAAAGCGAAAATGACTGCATGCATATAGCTTTTGCTTCTACAAGCGAATGCGAAGTGATTGTGTCATGGAATTTTAAACACATGGTTCGTCTAAAAACTATTCAAGGCGTTCGAATTGCCAATGCGAAAAACGGGTATTTCAAGCCGATAGATATACTACAACCGACAGCACTGATAGGAGGCGATGAAGATGAAAGAACCGGAGATCAGTCCTGACTTCACGATTGAAGATATTCACAAAATCCGGGAATATGACGCAGAGAGACGAGAAATTATAGGCGATGAAGCCTATTGGGCAGAAGTACGCGCTGATTCTTTGTATGTAAAGGAGAAAATCAAAGAAGCAAGGGAAAGGCGGCTTGCCCAAAATGACGCCAATGTCAAAAAGGCTGTCTAAGAAACGAAGTACCAATCTGGGATATAGCAGTTTTAAGTCGTGAATACAACGACAGGAGCTCCACCGTAGCCGAAGGTTATTAAATCAGCGGTCCTTTACAACTTCACGGCTCTATTCGCCAGCAGTGACGCGAGTTCCGTTGCGTAATAAGTTATGACGAGATCGCAGCCCGCGCGCCTCAGAGCAGTGTGATACTCCAGCAGAGTAAGCTCCCTGTCCAGCAGACCGGCTTCGGCGGCGGTGCAGAGCATCACGTACTCACCGCTCACCACATATCCCGCTAAGGGCAGCTCCGTCCGCTCCCTCAGACGCGCCGCTATATCGAGGCATGGCCCTGCCGGTTTGACTATAAGCATATCGGCGCCCTCGCCGATGTCCATCACTGCGTCGCGGATTATCTCCCTGGTGTTGAACGGCGGAAGCTGGTAGCCCTTTCTGTCGCCGGAACTCGGAGCGCTCCCGGCCGCGTCGCGAAATGGACCGTAAAACGCGGACGCCAGTTTCGCGGCATAGCTCATTATCCCGACTCCGGTGAGGTCCGCCGCGTCCAGAGCGGCGCGTATGGCTGAGACCCGCCCGTCCATCATGTCAGACGGCGCCACCATATGCGCTCCGGCATGAGCCTGGCTTACGGCGGCTCTGGAGAGCAGGGACAGCGTCTCGTCGTTATCCACCACCCCATCCGGTCGCAAATGCCCGCAGTGTCCGTGTGACGTGTACTCGCACATGCACGTGTCCGCTATCAGGAAAATATCGGGATATTTCTCTCTCAGAGAGCCAAGCGCCCTCTGCACCGGCTGTTCCGGGTCAAAAGCGCTTGTGCCGTCCGCATCCTTATACGACGGCAGCCCAAATAACAAAAACGCCTTCACTCCCAAGGCAACGGCGGGCTCGACCACCTCGGGCAGCCGGTCGACGCTCCAATGCGAGACACCCGGAAGGGAGCGTATGGGATTTGAGATGTTCTCCCCAGCGCAGACGAAGATCGGCAGAATCAGGTGGCGGGGCTCCAGAGTAACCTCCGTCAGCATATTTCGTATTGTCTTGTTCTCTCGAACGCGCCTCATACGGACGATTGGGAAATAACTCATTTGGATGTCTCCTCCTGTTTTTCGGCAGCCCAGACTGAGGTCGCACCGCCCGTTACCCTCTCCGGATACCCAGTCATCACTGCGGAATCCTCATCCATCCTGATCTCCTTGAAGGTTACCTTGAAGGGGATGGAGTCCCATTCTATCAGCGGATTGACGCGGGACAGTATATGATTTGTCAGAGCAGACGGCTGTTTTACGTTCTCGACATATATGGAGACGTCATCGAGATTTACCCCGTCAGATTTTAGGGCCAAACGCCCCAAAGCCGCCAGCCTTATGCGGAATGTGATAAGCATGGACGCCGTGAAGATCCCATCAGCGCGAAAACCGTCAGGCGTAAAGTTAAAAACCAGGTTGGAAAACCCCCTGGTGTCGTTAGAGTCAAAATACGCGTTGACGTCCCGCTCGAGCAGTATCAGCTCTCCCTTAGAGTAACCGATGAGCGAGGCTAAAAACTTCACGTCCTTGCCCTCAACCTGGTCGGCATTCACCAATAGCGCGTCCAGCTTCATGGTGTCTATGCGAATGCCGCTCAAAACGACGCCTCGCATCTCGGCATAGGCGCTGCTGCCGTTTACCGTCACCTCCAACGATTCCGGGGAGAATTTCTCACCCAGAAGATTCACCAGGGTATCCGCCATCTTCCTGTCCGACGAGTCCGCGATATCCGGCAGACCTGAAATTAAACATACAGCAATTATAAAAACGGTGGCAGTGACCAAAAACATCTCACCTATACGTCCCATCGCCTTACGACTCATGCCTTATCCCTTCCTATTCTCATTTAAGGGAACCGCTGACCGCGCTTCTCTGTCGTCCTCCGGCTTGACCGGAGGACCCATTTTTGTCGTTAGACGCCTACACCCAGATTTTTTCGGTGTTCCCTCAGCGGTGTCCATAATACAGTAAACCCCTTCTTCTTTCAATCATCACTGCCCATCAATTGGAACAATATTATTGCGTTAGCGTGGGTTTGACGCTATACTTTTTTGTTGTATCGTTATGACATTATTAATTACAAAATTAGGGGTGTTTACTATGAAAGACACAAAGAAAACATCGGAGGGCATTCGCGATTTCGCGCTGACGTCGATGTTTGCGGCGCTTATTTTCTTGCTTGCCTTCAATCCCATCGGCTTCATCAACCTTGGATTTATGAATGCTACAACGATACACATACCGGTCATAATAGGCTCTATAATGCTTGGGCCGGTAAGGGGCGCCCTGTTGGGAGCGCTCTTCGGCCTCACGAGCCTGATCAGCGCGCACACACACCCAGGTCTGATGTCGTTTGCGTTCTCCCCATTTGTGCCGGTTCCGGGATCGCCGGACGGCGGGGGTAATATACTGGCTCTTCTTGTCTGCTTCGGCCCCCGCATCCTGGTTGGGGTGGTCCCGTACTACGTGGATAAGCTGCTGAACCGCGTTACAGCGCGCTCTGTGTCGCTCTTCACAGCGGGGATAGCCGGATCGATGACCAACACGCTCCTGGTAATGCACCTGATTTACTTCATCTTTAAAGACGCCTATGCCACAGCACAATCTGTCTCCGTCACCGCAGTCTACTCCGCAGTAACCGGGATTATCTTCACGCTTGGCGTCCCGGAGGCAATATTCGCCGGCATACTGACTGCCGCTGTCTGCAAGGCGCTGTTTGCGTACAGGCGCAGCCAGGCGGCGTAAGAAACGTTCCCCTGATCTACTTGCTCCGCCTCATCACCCTGCCTGCGACGATGGTCATCTCGAAGAGCAGATATAGTGGAACACCGAGCATTATCTGACTCGTTACGTCGGGCGGCGTTAAGACAGCGGCTAAAAAAAATATCAGAAGAATGGCGTAACCCCTGAAGGAGGATACTCTTTCGGGGGTCACAACTCCCAACGCAAAGAGCGCCAGCAGAAACAGCGGCATCTGGAGCATCACGCCGGTCCCGGCCATGAGACAGGCCAGGAGAGACAGATACTCCTTGAAGCTCCACAGAGGTTCCACTCCATCCCCGCTCCTGAACGACAGGAAAAAATCGAGAATTACCGGGGAGAAAAACCTGTAGGCGGCGGATGCTCCAGCGATAAAAAGACACGGTATGAGGCCTGCCGCGCAGAGCGTGTACGTGCGCTCGTTTTTCTTGAGGGCGGGCCATATAAAGAGACAGGCCTGAAGGATAAAAAAAGGAGCCGTCGCCACCACTCCCATTAGCGCCGATATATGAAGGTGCGCCATAAATTTCTCAGACGGAGCGAACGTGTAGAGACGAACATCCAGATGAGACACCGGAGAAGTCAAAAATTCCACTATTTGCTCCGAGAACGCGAATGAAACCAGCGTGGACAGAAAAAAAACGACAAGAATCTTTATAATCCGCCGCCTGAGCTCCTCCAGATGTTCCTCCCACTCATCGATAGCGCCGCCCGCCATATCAGCCTTCCGGGTGATCGTCTCCGGCATCTTTAGCTTGATTGACCGGGTTCGTTTGATCTGCGGAATTTGCGCGCTCTCCCGAGCCGCCCCTTCTTGAATCCACATTCATCGCGCTCTTGAACTCGCGTATGGCCTCCCCTGCCGCTCTTCCAACCTCAGGCAATCTTTTGGCGCCGAAGAGCACAAGGGCCAGAACGATTAAAAGCCCTATCTCACCCATACCCAGATTCATTGCGATATTCCCCCTCTTTAAAATGGAAATGGAAAATCACTGTCCTTCGTCATCGGCCTGACCGACGGCGCCTCTTCATCGACGTCCGTCGTCGGCCGTATCCCAGGCGTCAACGTATGAATCGGGACGGAATTCATGACAAACGCCCTCGGCTCTGCGGGACATACGCAGAAACAAGCTCCGCATCCAATGCAGAACTCCTCCTCGAAGACCGGAATGGTCAGCCCGCTGGCGGAACTTTCGTATGCAACCATGCGAAGCGCCCTCGTGGGACATACCTCAGCGCAGGCGCCGCAGGCCTGGCGTTTGGTCACAACAACGCAACGCGGCAGAATCAACTCCGAAACAGCGATGCGCGTCCTGCGTTTGTCCTCGGCTGAAAGAGGTCTTATCGCCCCAGTCGGGCAGGATTTTCCACACTCTGTACAGCTGTATTGGCAGTAGTTCTCCTCATAGACTATCTGAGGACGAATCCCCAAAGATTTTATTATACCGACAGGGCAGGAGGAAACACACGCCTGACAGCCAATACACCGCGAATAATAATGAGCTGCGCTCACGGCGCCTGGAGGCAGTATAACGCCGTAAATATCATCTGAGGCCGCAGGAGGCGTTTCACTTTCTGCGGCATTGTCCGCCAGTTCACTCAAGTTCCTTCCCCCAAAATAACCAGCGCCTATTATAAAGGCTGCGGCATATTTTATAAAATTTCTCCTGCCCGGAATATTCTCGGCAGCCACCGGGAAAACTCCGAAATTTATGAAATCACCCGGGCAGGACGCCGCACATCCCATGCACAGCACGCACCTGTCTCTGTCTATTTTTTTACGCGCGGCGTCCACGCAGTTCACCGGACACGATTGTTCACACATGCCGCAGGAGACGCAGCGGCGGTCGTCGAGCTTCATCCCAAAAGGCGCGCAGTTTGCTGCAAAACCCAGTACGGCGCCGACTGGACACCAATCGCAGAACCTTCTGCCTCGAAATAGCGAGAATACTGCGATTACGACAAACAGCGCCGCTGAGACAAATCCGACGGTGGAGAGATCTCCTCTTGCCATATGCAGGACTGAGGAAATTCCCCGGCCAAAGTTGGATATCGGATCGGGGATGATAAACAGCATCGGAAGGGAGAGGAGAATGCCCGCTGCGGCCAGAAGCGCTGCAGCACCGCGAATATTCATCGGCCTTATGTATTTTTTTTGAGCGATCCCAAGACGAACGGACAATCTCCACAAAAATTCCTGCAGAGTTCCCATAGGACAGAGAAACGAACAGAAGGCTCGACCAACGAGAAACGCGCTTACGAGAAAAACGGCAACCGAGGCGCTTTTGAAACCGAATCCAACCGCTTGGGCAGAAATCTGCCACTTCATGACAGTGTTCATTACCTCGTTTTCCGCCAGTCCAATCCCTGCGTATGCGTATAAAAATGCAGCAAGGAAGAGCGCGGCGAGAGCAATTCTCAATAAAAATATTACTTTGCGGCACTTCCTCCATACGCGTTTTGCATTCGTCATTATTTACTTGTTTTAACTCAATATCCGTTCTATTTTGAGCTTGGATAGATCCATCTCGCCAAGTCCGGCAGACGCAGCAAGCCGTATGTGCTCGATCGCCCCCTGTTTGTGCCCCAGCATCATAGATCCCGCCGTGTCGGCAGCTACCACGTCGGGCGATATTATGAGAGAGCCCATATCGACTATATCGTCCGGAGAGCCTCCGCGCGGGCCGTGTCTCACTATAACTCTGTTCGCGTCTATTATGTTGAGATCCGGCTTCTTAGCGAGCAGAAAGTCGGCTATACAGCTCTGAAGACCGTTTGCGTGATAACCCCTTCTGTCCCACACGCACCCCATGAGGCCCTTTGCCGAGATGCTGACTCCGGCGCCTCCGTGATGCTTGAGGACTGGAGCGCTGATTAAGACGTCGCTCTCCAACAAAGATTCGTGGATCATGGTCTCCTTCAAAACACGCCCCTGAAGCGCAATCTTCTGATAGTAACCATTATTCTCCGACGGCGCATACACAGCTCCAGAACTCTTTATCACATCATCGAGGCCGGAATTTTTTTTGCTGTTCTCCCAGTACTCGATGGAGTGATCCAGGACAACAACCCGCTTAGCGCCGGCGTCAAGACAGTGTTTGACTATGCGGGCCAGGAGCTCAGGCGAGGTGTTGGCAGCTCCGCCCGGCGAAACATCCCAGGACATGTTCGGCTTTATGACGACCTGCTGTCCCTTCTTCACAAATCTGTCCATTCCCCCTATAGTCTTCATTCCACGGTCAAACATTGCGCCGAGTTCACCCCCCTTTACCGCCACGAGGTCTGGAAATTCTCCAGCCTCGAGCCCCTTTGAGACTATTCCTCGAAGTCCCTTTGGAATAAAGAGAACACTGGCGCCTAAGCCTAAACTTATTGATTTTTTCAAAAACTCGCGCCTATCCATATCCACATCCCCTCTCTATACATGTAAATATACTTCTTCTAATAAAAATGACTCATATTATTATATAAGTTAGAGATTATTTAACTGTATATATGTACATAATTTTATCAAAACACAATGTCTCCCAGGATCTCCCCCTATCTTTTCCACCAAATCTATCCACACATGTGTATAACTTGAGAATCATTTTCCACTTATTTTCCAGCGGGATTCCACGCACCATCAGAAAACTCTAAAATTTTTAGTATAATTCGCAGGCGTATAATATAAGAAGTATCAAGGATCTGTATTATCCACAGATATTGCTGAAATTTTTGTGGATATGTGTACAAACTTAGTGGATAAATTGCGCCATTTGACTCATTTTTTTTAGAACTTACATCACGGTACTTGATGATAAGCTATCATGCTAAAATGTACGAGCGTATTAGCAATATTATGCAATATTAATGCGCTCGCGCATGGATGAGGTGTATCAATTTGGAAAAAAGAGACTTAGAAACAATCTGGCAGGATGTCCTCTCCAGCGCGAGGGAGTTTTTACCGCTCGGTGCAAACGAAATGTGGCTTGCCACATGTCTCCCTGTGTCCATCGAGAACGGAAATCTATTGATAGATGCCGCAAATTCCTTCGCGAAACTCAAGATGGAGACAAAAATCAAGGAACCCTTGGAAAAATTCTTAAGGGAGAAACACTACGCCGCATCGGTGGAGGTGCGTTTTTTAGAGGAAACTCCTCAGGAGCAGGAGCGCGCGCGTAATGTTGTCAGAACCCAATCAGTCCAGAAAAAAAATGGACTGAACCCAAACTACGTCTTCGACTCATTTGTGGTGGGCAAGTCGAATCGTCTGGCTCACGCCGCGAGTCTCGCTGTGAGTGAATCTCCGGGAGTGGCATACAATCCTCTATTCATATGGGGCGGAGTCGGACTGGGGAAGACACATCTGATGCACGCCATAGCTCATCAGGTCGAGCGCAATATGCTGGACGCGCGCACGCTGTATGTGAGCTCGGAAAAATTTACAAATGACCTTATATCCGCCATCAGGGACACAAGCACTCCTGAATTTCGGGCCAGATACAGAAATCTGGACGTGCTTCTGATCGACGATATTCAATTCATATCGGACAAGGAGAACACTCAGGAGGAATTTTTCAACACCTTCAACAGTCTATATGAGGCCAATAAACAGATAGTCATAAGCTCCGACCGTCCCCCAAAAGATATCAAAGGGGTGGAGGAGCGCTTGGTATCCCGTTTCGACTGGGGCCTTGTCACTGACATACAGTCGCCGGATCTCGAGACCAGAGTGGCAATTCTCCAAAAAAAAGCGGAACTCAAGGGACATAAAATACCGGAAGAGGTAATACTGTACTTGGCTCAGAATATTCCCAGCAACATAAGGGAGCTCGAGGGCGCCTTAAACAGAGTCGTCCACTACTCCGAAATCAACTCGGAACCGATGGAGCCGGAAAATCTGGGTCTGTGGCTTAAAGACCTCATCCGCAGCAACACGAAGGGTCAGGCCAGCATCGACTCTATACAGCAGCTGACTGCCGAGAGCTTCGGCATCACCATAGAGGACCTCGTATCGCAGAAGCGCACCTCCGAACTTGCATTGGCAAGACAAATAGCGATGTATATAGCGCGGGATCATCTTTCTGAGGGCTTGAAGCAGATCGGATTTGCTTTCAACAAGAAAGACCATACCACGGTGCTCCACGCCTGCAAAAAAATCGAAGAGATGATGAAGACAAATATCAGAGTAAAGACAATTGTGGATAACATCCGGAATAAGATGTAAAAAATGGTGTATTTCCTGTGGATTATAGTCTTAATATCTCAGGAAGCCCAAAATTTCCACCACAACCCTGTGGATACTGTGAATAACTTCGGGTAATTGGGATGTGAATTTTCCACAGAAAAAATCTTCTGACACTGCTATACTATGCCATGTTTCCACAAATACACAGTCCCTACTATTACAACTACTATATTTCTTATATTATAGAGAAACGTAGTATGTAGAAGAACGAGATAGGTGGATATTCACACCGGGGAGGTAACCCGTTAATGAAGATATCAGTCAGCAAAGAGTCCTTTATAAAGAGCTGGAGTCTGGCGGAGAGAAGCGCCGGGACGTCGGGCTCTATGAATATTTTTTCTACAGTCAGAGTATACGCCGATGACAATGGCGTCGAGCTTCAAGCGACGGACATAAGGACATCGATAATATGCGCCGCTCAGGGCGTGACCGTTTTAGAGCCTGGGGAGGCGATCATACCTATAAAGGGAGTCTCCGATCTCTTTAAAAAAGCGAGCTCAGCCGAGTTCTCCATTCAGGTGGAGGATGGAAAAGCGACGATGATCTCAGGAAAGAGCAGGTATAAATTTTCCACGTATCCATTGGGAGAATTTCCCAAGCTCCCCTCGTCGTCCGGAGGAAAAAATTTCTGCTCTATCTCCGCATCAAATCTGATATCCACTCTGGAAAGAGGGACAATATGCGCGTCATCTGGTGATGAGTACCCCCAGTATCTGTCATCCGCCCTCTTTGAGATGAAGGACGGCTTTATAAATATAGTTTCGACTGATAAGAGGAGACTCGCCATATCGAGGAGCGAGGTGCTGCGAGAGAGTGAAAGCGACTCTATACTCCTTCCGATGAAGGGCCTCAGGGAGCTTCAAAGGATCCTTGGAATGATAGACTCAAACGCAGTCATCGAGATACTGTTTGACGACTCGCAGGCTTATTTTGTAACATCAGGTATGGAGTTCGCCGTTCGCAGGGTGGAGTCGAAATTTCCGCCGTACGCAAAGCTGATTCCCACAACCCATACCACAGCGGCCTATATCGATCGTTCGACTCTGATATCCGCAATAGAGAGAGTCGATGTTGTGGTTAGAGATTATAACAGGACTGTTATTATGAATCTGACGGCAGACGGATCGTGTAAATTGATTGGAAGAGCTCAGGAGTTCGGAGAGGCGGTTGAAAATATACAGTGCGAGGTGGACGGAGAACCTCTGCTTATGGGGTTTAACACGAGATTTTTTCATGACGCTCTCAAGGTTTTTGACGACGCTTCAGCCTGCCTGCTCTTTACGAGCCGCGACAGTCATATGCTGGTACGGGCGAAGGATTCAGACTCGTTTCTATGTATGGTGGCTCCACTGGAGTTGAGCAAGGAGGAAGTAGATTTAGAGCGTAATTTGGATGAAGAGGTAGATGTTCTTTAGAGGAACGTATTTTCATAATTTTAGAAATTTAATCAGTGAGCGTCGTGAGTGGACACTTGGTTTCAATCTCATTACGGGTCCTAACGGCGCCGGAAAGACAAATTTTCTGGAGGGCCTCAACCTTATATCCGGGTGGGGTCCTTTTGAGCGCTCTGCTAAAATTTCAAATCTTGCGAGATGGACGCGCGATGGAGAAAGATCAAGCGCGTCTCTCTGGGGTGGAGTGGATGGAGAGGAGAGGTGTGAGATATTTGCGTCATTATCTATAAGATGTCAACTCAGGTGTGACGATAAAATCGCCGGAGCCACCGAGATGAGAGGGAGAGTTCCAGTTTTGTCTTTTCTGTCAGATCATATGTCGCTCATGAAAGGTGGAGCGTATCATAGGAGGCAGCTTTTAGACAGGGTCGGAGCGCTTATAAGTCCATCTTACGCCAGAAGGCTTTATGATTACAAACATGCACTCAGACAGAAAACAGCTCTTCTCAGGCGATATTGCGATACGCGAATTGTGGATAAATTGCTCGTTTCGCTCGGTTCATGGATTTGGATGACGAGAGAGGAGATAGCAAAGCTCATATGGTCGGAACTCGATTTTTTTGTAAATTTATTGGCTGTTCCGATGGATTTTTCCTTCGAGAGAGGCGGAGGGGGTTTGGAGAAAAACCCCAGAGATGATTTTAAGAGGTCTCTTTTGATGAAACGCGACAGGGAAAAGGCGTCGAAAATTCCTTTGGTGGGTCCTCAGAGGGACGACCTGAAGTTTTTCTGTGATGGAATTGACGCTTCTATGTCACTTTCCAGAGGCCAGAGCAGAAGAGCGGCCTCTGCTCTGATGTTGGCTTCAGCCCGCCTTGTAGAGCGTTGTCTTGGCAGGAAACCAGTTTTGATATTTGACGAGATATCGTCCGAGTTGGATGAATCAGGAAGAGGAGCTATACTTGATTCGCTGTTGGCTACGGAGTGTCAGGTGTTTGCGACTACTACTGAGCCTATGGAGTATAGCGGATTGAATACATATAAAATGCAAGATGGAAGGTTTGTCTAGTATGATTGAAAATAATAATTATGATGTGATAGTGATAGGAGGGGGACATTCCGGATGTGAGGCGGCTTTGAGTTCCGCTCGAATGGGATGTCGGACTTTGTTGTTGAATCATAATCTCGATAATATGGCTCTTATGCCGTGTAACCCAGCCATCGGAGGTCCCGCAAAGGGAAATCTTGTCAGGGAGTTGGACGCCCTTGGAGGAGAGCAGGCAAGGGCAACGGATGAGTCGACCCTGCACCTGAGGTGGCTCAATACGTCCAAGGGATTTGCCGTGAGAACTCTGCGGGCGCAGTGCGATCTGCGCGATTACGGAGCGCATTACACTAAAACATTGGCTTCGGCGCCCAATCTCTATGTTTATCAGGGGATGGCCGCAGAGATAGTGGTCGATTCAGGGCATGTCAAGGGAGTAATTACGCGGGCCGGTGAGAAATTCGGCGCAAAGAGAATTGTACTTGCCTCAGGAACATATATGAGGGGACATGTGCACATGGGAATGGTTAACTTTCCCTCCGGTCCAATTGGTCAGGTTCCCTCCGTCGCGAGTCTCTCCGACTCCCTGATGAAAAACGGAGTGGAGCTCAAGCGCTTTCGGACCGATACAACTCCACGGATTTGCCGTTACAGCGTCGATTGGGATTCCCTTGAAATTCAGGGGAGCGATCCTGAACCGGAGGCCTTTTCCCACTGGGGCAAAAAGAAGGTGCACACCGGGCATTATTGCGCCCGCACCAGGACTTCCGTTGTGACGCATGATATTCTGAAATCCGCGCTCGGTCGTTCTCCTCTCGCGACTCGGGAGATAGGGGTGAAGGGACCGCGGTACTGTCCGTCTCTCGACGATAAAATATTGAAGTTCCCGGACAAGGAGTCGCATCCGATATTTCTGGAGCCAGTGGGAAGAAACAGCCGGGAGATATATATGCAGAATTTTTCGACCTATATGCCGCCGGACGTTCAGCTCGAGATAATACATACTCTGCCCGGCTGCGAACACGCTCTGATGCTGCGTCCCGGATATGGAATAGAGTACGACTACGTTATTCCGACTCAATTGGAACCGTGGCTGGAAACAAGGAAAATACGAGGGCTTTACTGCTCAGGGCAGATATGCGGAACATCAGGCTATGAGGAGGCGGCGGTTCAGGGCTTTATCGCGGGGGTAAACGCGGCGCTGTCGCTTCAGGGCAAGTCCCCGCTCGTTCTTGGCAGGGATAGGGCGTATATTGGGGTTCTCATAGATGATCTCACATCCCGCGGGACTGATGAGCCCTACAGGATGCTGCCCAGCCGCTGCGAACACAGGCTGATAATGAGGCACGACAACGCCGATAGAAGGTTGTGCGGAATAGGAAGAGATCTGGGCCTGATCGACGATGAGCGCTGGAACACTCTCGAAAGGGATTGGCGCGCGATAAGCGAGGCGAGAGATCGCATATCGTCTCTTCGCATACCGGCCTCTGAAGGCGTGAACGCGGTGTTGAGGGGATCAGGTTCATCCCCGCTCTCCGAGCCGGTGACAGCCATAGATCTGCTCAGGCGTCCCGAGTTGTCGTGGTCTGACATATCGCGCATAACCGACGTGGAGATAGACGAGGTTATCGGCCAAAAAATAGAGATCGAGGCGAAGTACGACGGATATATAGAGAGGGAGAATAGACGAGTCAGAAGACTGGCCTCTATGGAACTTCTCAAGATACCGGACGATCTTTCATATACAGAAATCTCCGGAATCTCCGCAGAGGCTGCGGACAAGCTGTCGCGGGTGGCGCCAAGAACTCTTGGCCAGGCGTCGCGCATATCCGGGGTCAATAATGTGGACATACAGCTGGTTCAGGTGGCTATCGAGAGATTTCGCAGGAAGGGCGCGTAATGGCGTCTCATAGACATGGATGGGAACGCCCGCTGTTCAGCGCCCTAGCATCCATAAAGTCTCCATTGTACATCTGCGCGGCTTTATCGACTCTGGAGCGTGAATGGCGCACCATAGCGGGAGAAGCGCTGGCGCAAAGGAGTTCACTGAAGTCATTTGAAGAGGGCGTTTTGGTGGTGTCGGTTACAAACCAATCGGCGTTGCAGGATATCAGCTTCAGGAAGACCTCTATAAGGAAGGAAATACTGCGCAAATTGTCCCTGAATATAAGTGACATAAGAGCTGAGATCGGTAAGGCTGCGGGGAAAAGCGCCTCCCATAAAACCGACAAAAACACGCGCCGTCAGCCGAGACGATCCTTATCCGTCGACGAGAGAGCTGTTGACTCCTTGAGCGCCGATATTATGTCGAGATACAGTGATATCGATCCGGAACTGGCAAGGCGTATCGCGCGCTGCCGTATTATGTGCGATAAAAAAATAATAAAAGATGTGGTATGATGATTTTGCCTGTTTTTATAAAACTGGCTTTGTTTTTCGAGAAATTGCAATATACTATTGATGGATGTTCCAAGACTAATTTAGATTGCAGCGACACCGTCTTCCTTCACTATCATTCCAGTTGAGACAGTCGTCCGCAAAAGGTAACGCGATCGATCGTTTTACTTATCAGACCGGGCCTGTTGACGGAGAACAGATTGCTGGTTTCAAGGTTATACTTTGGATACACCCAGAGCATACATCCGACAAGCGCGCCAAAAAAGTCGGATCTGAAGGAGCAGTGATGTATTGTCAAATTTACCGACACTCAAAATAGGAAAACATACGCCGAAATATCCAATAATCCAAGGTGGGATGGGTGTGAAAATATCGGGTTCACGACTCGCCGGAACTGTCGCGGCGAGAGGCGGTATTGGCACCATAGCCAGTGTCGGGCTTGCTTGTGACCATCCAATGTACAACGGCAGAAACTATTTTAAGATAAATGAGATAGCTGTGGCTGAATCAGTGAAAGCCGCGCGTGATATAGCTCCAGGCGGAGTGCTGGCTGTAAATTGCATGGTCGCGTTGACTGACTATGACAGGCATGTTCGCAGCGCCTGCGAGGCGGGCGTCGATATAATAGTATCAGGGGCTGGCCTTCCCATGAAACTGCCGGAGTACACGAAAAATTTTTCTGATGTGGCGATAGTTCCAATAGTGAGTTCCGTCAAGGCGGCAGATCTGATAGTGCGCAAGTGGAGCAAGCTGTATGACAGACTGCCTGACGCCATAGTTGTCGAAACTCCTCTCTACGCTGGCGGACACCTGGGAGCGACGAAGATGGAGCACGTCACCGATCCGGCGTTTTCCCTCGAAGTCGTCGTTCCTGAACTTGTAAAATACCTGGATGATACGGTAAAGGCCGATATTCCGGTCGTCGCGGCCGGCGGCATATGGAATGGCAGCGATATGAAAAAAGTCTTCGAACTCGGGGCGCGCGGCGTTCAGATGGGGACGAGATTTGCCTGTACAGTCGAAGGCGACGCAAGTGATAGGTTCAAACAGGCGTATATTGACGCGACGGAGGACGACGTAGTCGTAATTATGAGCCCTGTTGGGATACCGGGCAGGGCGCTGCGCAACCCGTTTGTCGAGAAGTACATGGCAGGGTATGTCGACAGTAAACCGTGTATGGCGGCATGTCTCTCCCACTGCTCTTATCTCAGGGACAGGTCATCCTTCTGCATCGCTCAGGCATTGGTCGACTCCTACACCGGCGACTGGGAGTCAGGCCTTTTCTTCGTGGGCAGCAACGTCGTCAAATGTACAAAGATGGAGTCGGTCGAGGAAATTTTTTGTGACCTTATCGGTTAAGTTTGTTAAATTTCCACGAAAAAAGGGCCTGTGGGCAGCGTCTCCCCGCAGGCCCTTCAGCGAAACTCTGCGGAGTCTCGACGCGGCGGAGGGAGAGATATGACGGCAGGTCGCATAGATACTGTTTCCATAATAGGACTCGGCGCAATAGGCAGCTCGTATTCAGCTAAAATATCCGATAAAATTCATCCGGAAAATATTCGTGTCATAGCCTCCGGCACGCGCGCGGAGCACTATAAGGCCAGTGGAGTTACAGTCAACGGGGTGAAGTATTTTTTTCCTGTATATGCTCCTGATGACGACGTCGACCCCGCTGACCTCCTTATATTCGCGGTAAAAAGTTACAATCTGCGTGAAGCGATTTCGGCGGCCGTGCGCCACCTGGGTCCCGATACGATTGTTCTGTCCCTGCTGAACGGCATAACCAGTGAACGGATTATTAGAGACTCCTATGGAACGGAGGGAGTTCTCTACAGCGTCGTTATGGGAGTTGACGCGACCAGGACCGATGGCGGAACATCCTACTCGACTCTAGGCGTGATACCATTTGGAGAGGCGAGAAATGAACCGGGAGCGTTTTCGAACCGCGTTAAACTGGTGGCTGAGTTCTTCGAAAGGACCGGCATTGCGTACGAGATACCTCTCGACATGACGAATACCCTCTGGAAAAAATTTATGATCAACGTTGGAGCGAACCAAATATCCGCGATTCTGCGCGCCCCATACGGGATCCTGCAGCAGACGCGCGACGCCAGGGAACTTGTTGTCTCGGCGATGAAAGAGGTTCTCGCGCTCGCGCCCAGTGAAGGAGTCAACCTGACGGAGCGCGATATCGACGACTGTCTTGCCATATTGGATCGGCTCTCTCCGGTCGGCAAAACCTCCATGCTGCAGGATGTGGAGGCATGCCGTCCGACAGAGGTCGATATTTTTGCCGGAACCGTGTTGGAGCTCGGACAAAAACACAACGTTCAAGTTCCCCTGAACTCCATTTTGTTCCGCATGATCCGCGCCCTGGAAGGTTCATATCAGAGATGCCTTAGAAAATGATAATTTTTGGGCATGTAGATATTTTTTTCGCTATACACAATTTTGTTATAATGAGTTATAATGAATGAAGATAATTCATGCCGGTGTTGTGCATCGGGAATCCGGTTAAAAGCCGGAGCGGCCCCGCCACTGTGTCCTGGACGAAACCGCACGTGTGCCACTGAAAATTTATTGGATAAATTTTTGGGAAGGCGCGGGAGTAGGATGAAGGGGAGTCAGGAAATCGAGCCAACGCCGTTGAGTCGCGGTACTATGTCTGCGTGGGCAGGCGCTGCGATCGTGGTCAAGGGTCTTTTAAGGATTCCACCATGATAGGAGCGCCTCGTTAGAGATCATTTAATGAGGCGCTCCTGCTTTTACCGGAAGGGGGAATGAGAAATTGGTCGGCACTGGTGGAAATTATGAACAAAAACCCTTGAGTATCGAGGAAAAGAGCTTCGAGATAATCAGGAATACGCTGTCGAGCTATGCGATCGACAAATCTCTCCTCAATATCGTAATTCGTATAGTGCACGCGGGAGCGGATTTTTCTCTGGCAAACCTGATTGAGGCAAAAAACGGAGCTGTCGAGGCGGCATGCAGCGCTTTGTCCAAGGGAGGCATTCTATACTGTGACGTCGAGATGCTCAAGTCCGGCATCTCCCGCAAGGAATGCGCGCGTCTGAATTTGGAACCGGTCTCGTATATTCACGATGATACAACGCGAGCATTATCAGTCGAGCACGGTATAACCAGAGCAATGGCGTCTGTGGATCTGGCTCTGGATCGCGGAGTTCGGATATTTGCCTTCGGCAACGCTCCTACAGCCCTCTTTCGCCTTCTCGAGCGCGTCAGAGATGGAAGTCCTGTGGACTTCGTCTGCGGTATGCCGGTCGGCTTTGTCGGCGCTGCGGACAGCAAGGAGGACTTGGCCGCGTCAGATATTCCCTCGATCCTGCTCAGGGGTCCAAGGGGCGGTTCCGGTTTGTGCGCCGCGTGTATAAATGCTCTCCTGCGGATGGTATGAATTATGATAACCATTATTCAAACCAAAAAAGGAGGAGTTTCATTTGAGGAGAATATATTTGTCAAGTTTTGTATTGTTTGCGGCAGCAGTGGTTATTCTATTGGCTAGTGCCGCGTCCGCGTTTCCGGTCGACGAACCAGTTGCCAACGCAAAAAAGGGTATTCTGCTGGTGGCGTTCGGAAGCAGCATGCCGCAGGGAGAGGAGGCCATAAACGCGGTCACTGAAGCGGTGAAAGCCGCGTACCCAGGCACGGAGGTTCGAGTATCGTACACCTCGCGGATAATAATGCGGAAAATTGCGCGAGAGAGCAATAAAATAATAGACGAACCCGCAGTGGCTCTGGCCAAGATGGCGTACGAGGGTTTTACCGATGTGGTCGTCCTGTCGACTCACATAATCCCGGGGGCGGAGTATGACGATCTTAAATCGGTTGTGGACGGATTTCGCGTGATGAGCGAACACGGTCCAAAGGCTGGTTTCAGAAACATTGCACTCTCAAGGCCATTGCTCTCCAACTCGCAGGACTTCGAGCGGATGGCTCAGGCGATAGTGGACACATATCCTCAGAAGGACAAGAACAGCGCTGTCATATTTGTGGGACACGGCACGCACCACTTTGCAGACGCGGCGTACAGCGCGCTGCAGATGGCGCTGTGGCGCAAATCCCCAAATTTCTACATCGGAACAATCGAGGGAATGCCGTCCTATGACGATGTGCTCGCCAGGATAAAGAGTAGTGGGGCTAAAAATGTGACCATTGCGCCCGCGATGCTTGTGGCGGGCGACCATGCCAACAACGACATAGCCGGCGATGAGGATGACTCGTGGAAGTCGATGCTGGTTAAAGAGGGTTATAAGGTGACGCCGGTCCTCACGGGACTTGGTCAGAATAAAGCTGTCCAGAATCTCATATTGGACAAACTTCGTGAGTCTTTGGGAGACGATAAGCAGTAAAATGCCGCCCCTGGACCTATTTTCCAGGGGCATGTTTTTATAAGTTATCAACAACATCTGCTAAGGGAAATTGCCTAGGAGAAACGGTATTTTCCACAAAGTTATCCACTTTGTGGGCATAACTTTGGAGGGCAGCCGGTGAATTCGTTAACTAAATTAAAAGTTTTGTCTTGCTGTCAGAAAAAAATATTCAGGGTTATACTTGCATTGGCATTATCATTTTATACATATCCTTTATATTCTTATGCCGATTCGACTGATATGCCGCAAGTAAAAGATGATATTGGCGGTAAAATTTTATTTGACGCTCCGGCGTCCAGAATTATATCTCTTTACTCAGGACATACAGAAAATCTGATAGCTATAGGCGCCGGCAACCTCCTGGTTGCGGTGGGTCAAGGTGATGACGACATTGGGCTTGATTTTCTCCCCAGGCTTGGGGTGAGGCCCGGAGTGGAGCAGATAGCAGCGCTCAAGCCGGACCTTGTTTTGAGCAGGCCCATGCAGGTGCGGGGTCAGCCCGCCCTCTATGACAGGCTAAGGTCGCTTGGGGTGAATATAGTGGCTCTCGACCCGCCCGCATGGGATGAGTTTCCCGCTTACATCGATTTACTGGCTGCTCTGACCGGCATGGGAGCGGAATCAGGTTTTGCCGCGTCAGAAGCCATGCGCGCCTCGAAATTGGCGCCCCTCTCCGGCGACAAAGCGCTGGGGGTGTTTTTAGTAACGGTTGGCAGAACGATATCGACATGTACTCCTGATTCATGGGCGGCTCACATTTTGGAGTCAGCGGGTTTCAGAAATGTGGCGACGGATGTTGCGCCCCTGTCTTTGGGCAGCGTGATAGCGGCCTTTGGCGCTGAACGTCTGTTGGCGTCAGATAACGAGGTGGATGTAATTTTGCTGCAGCAGGGCGCTATGAACGCGACTAAAGCCGCTGACTTCATGAAGGACGCGCGCTTTTCAGGGCTCAGGGCAGTTCGGAATGGAAAGGTCTTTGACGTTTCGGAGGCCGATATATCTCGTCCGTCACTTTTGCGTCTTCGAAGAGGAATAGTAAAATCCCTTCAGAGGCTTGTTGCGGTCGGGGGGGACTCAGATGGATAGTACAGATAAAACGAGGAAGTCAAGCGGATTTACCACTGGGAGCGCGGCTGCGGCTGCGGCTACTGCGGCTCTTCGGTTCATGCTCGACAAGAGCTGCTCTCTTGTCAATCTCTATTTGCCGGGAGGCAGGGAGATCATCATACCTATCACAGGATGCCGCAAGACGGAGGACGGCGCCGAGGCGTGGGTCACCAAGGACGCCGGAGACGATCCGGACATAACTCATGGGGCTGTGGTCGTATCAGAGGTGTGCATGTCGGATGACATTGGAATAACCGTACTTGGCGGGAAGGGCGTAGGGGTGGTCATTAAACCGGGGCTGCCCGTTCAGCCCGGCAAGGCCGCAATCAATCCGGGGCCGATGGCGCTTATACGCAAGTCGCTGGGTATGGAGCTGCCGCAGGGCAAAGGGGCCAGAGTGACTATATCTGTGCCGAACGGAGAGGAGCTTGCCAAGCGCACTTACAATCCCAGGCTGGGCATAGTAGGAGGCCTCTCCATCCTCGGCACGACCGGCATAGTTTCTCCAATGAGCAATGAGGCGATAATAGGCACGATAAAATCGGAGTTCTCCGTACTCAGCGCCGCCGGCGCCAAGATTGTATGCCTTGTCCCGGGAAACTACGGACGCAGAATGGCCATGCTGCTCGGAGTGCCTGACAAAATGATAGTCAACATAAGCAACTTCGCCGGGGAGTCATTTGGAATGGTTGGCAATTTCGGCTTCGAAAAACTGATTTTGATAGGGCAGATAGGGAAGTTCTCGAAGTTATCGGCGGGTTCTCTCGACACCCACAGTATGCGCAGTGACGGCCGGCTCGAGGCGATAGCCGCATACGCGGCCCTTCACGGGGCGAGCAGAGAAGATGTGCGGGGGATACTGGACAGCACTATGGCCGACGAAGTGGGCACGCGGATATCTCGCACGGAATGGGGGCTTGCGGCGCTGAAGGAGCTTGCGGACAGAATAGTCAAAACGGCTTTTCTGGGGGCGACCGGGATATCGGAGTGCGCGTGTCTGACGTTTTCACTTCCCGACAGAGAGCTTGCGCGCACGGATAATCTCGACAGATTAATCGCGGAAATCAAGGAAAACGCGGAGATTTTGAGATGATATACATAGTCGGAGCAGGTCCTGGAGCGAGTGAGTATATGACGCCGGAGGCCGCCAGGGTCATTTCGGAGGCAAGCGTGGTGATTTCGGGAGGACGGCTGCTTGAAACGGTTGCTATAGCCGGAGGCGCGAGACGGATTGAGCTCCCGGCTAGTGGTATGGCGGACGCCGTTATCGAAATTTTGGAGAGGGAGTCCCGCTCCCCGGATGTGGTTCTGCTGGTGAGCGGAGATCCCGGTTTCTACAGTCTGGCTCGCCGCGTTATTGAATATTTCGGCAGGGAGAAAATCAGGGTGATTCCCGGGATATCGTCGCTTCAGCTGATGGCTTCCCGCATCGGCAGGCCGTGGTCCAACGTGGCCACTGTTACGCTGCATGGCAGGGATCTTCCTGAAATATCGGAGTTAAGATACAAATTGAGTTCGTCTCCGGCTTTGGCGTTACTGCTGGGGGATCGCGACTATGCCCCCGGACATATGAGATGGCTTGCGTCGGACGCTGAGATGGGAAACGCCTGGGCGGCTCTTGGCTGCGATCTCGGGCTGCCGGAGGAGCGCGTCTTTGACGCGCCCAGTTTGAGGGCTCTTATCGATGTTCAGCATGTGGGCAGGCTGTCTCTGTTGTGGCTGGAGGCCGGGAGAGGGGAGATCTGATGCGAGAGGACAATAGGTTGATATTCAGAAGAGGAGTTGTGGCGGATGAGTGGTTTGAGAGGAACGATACGGTTCCCATGACCAAGGCGCCGGTGAGGTCCATGGTCGTCTCTTTGCTGTCGCCTCTCGAAGGAGCTTCCGTCCTGGAAATAGGCAGCGGAACGGGGGCTATGTGCGTTGATCTGGCCAGAGCGGTCGGCAGCGAGGGGCATGTCGCGAGTATCGAGGTCTCTCCGTTGGCGCTCGACATCACGCGCAAAAACCTGAATCGCGCTGATCTGGCGGAGAGGGTTGAGCTTATAGCCGGAAAAGCGCCCGGACACATACCGAAGGAGTTATTCCAGGCAGTCTTTATCGGCGGGCACGGAGAGGCTCTCGAGGTAATTATAGGGGAGTGTTTGGACAGGTTGGATAATGGGGGAAGAATTGTGGTTACCGCAATCACGCCGAGGACAACATCCAGAACGCTCTCCTGTATGGAGGGGCTGGGAATCGATGTCGGTTTCTGGAGGGTACACTCCTCTGCGGGCCGCAGGACTGCTTCGGATTGGCTGCTTCAAGGGAATAATCCTATAGACGTAATATGGGGAGATAAATAAGGTGCATACGACGCGCAGGGTATATATAGTTGGCGCCGGTCCGGGAGATCCGGAACTGATAACGTTGAAAGGCGCCAGGATGCTGGAGTCGGCGGATCTTGTGCTCTATGCCGGCAGCCTCGTGAACGATAAAATCCTGAAGTTTTGCCGGAAGGGCTGCGAGATTATGAACACCGCCAAGATGACGCTCGAAGAGCAGATAAACGCCATGAGCGCTGCGGTTGACGAGGGCAGGACGGTTGTTCGCCTCCATACCGGAGATCCAAGCCTTTACGGCGCCATATCAGAACAAATATATAAATTGAAAGAAAAAAACATAGATTTCGAGATAGTGCCCGGAGTTTCCAGCCTTCAGGGGGCCGCCGCCAGGCTGGGCGTCGAATACACGGTGCCGGGCGGAACGCAGACATTGATCTGCACGCGAATGTCCGGTCGGACTCCGGTCCCTGAGGCTGAAAGCGTGGAGCTCCTCGCCTCGCACGGGGCCACTCTCGTGGTCTTTCTCTCCGCGGATATGAGCGGAGAGCTTGCGAGCAAGTGTATCGCGTCCGGCCTGAGCCCGGACACCAAAGCCGCCTGGATATATCGCGCAACCTGGGAGGATGAGCGTATGTGCGTCACCACTTTGAAGAATTTGTCCCAGTCCATGTCTGACGCCGGCATAGTGAAGCATGCCCTTATTGTCGTGGGGGACTGTCTTGACCGCGATACCACGGCCCGCAGTTTATTGTATGACGGTGGTTTTTCTCATGGGTGCAGAGAATGAGCTGGTCTGACGGCGACAGGAAAACATATGTCCTGCACTTTGAGGCGGGAGAGGGCTTGGCCCGTGAACTGTCGGACAGGTTGGGCGCGGAGAACATTTTGATCTCCGGCGAGAGCACGCCCGAGGCATTTGCGTCGAGATGGAAAGATGGGCGCGCGTTCGTGTTCATAGGGGCTCTTGCGATTGCGGTCCGATCTGTGGCGCCTCTTCTGGAGGACAAGGCTCACGATCCGGCTCTCGTGGTCGTTTCAGAGGATGGCGGCGTTGCGATCCCGGTCATATCCGGCCATATGGGACTTGCCTCCGACCTCGCCCGTGAATGCGCCGATATACTGTCGAACCGGGGCGCCGCATATATTCCAACCACAGCCAGCGACAGGGCTGGTTTCACCGCTCCCGACCTATGGGCCGCCAGGCGGGGGTACAGTATGCTGCTTCGGAGCGGGCTCGTGTCACTGATAATGAAGCTCAAGACACATGGCGGGATATCGGTCTGGCTCGATCCGATTCTCTCCGACAATGGGATATCCCTGCCACTGCCATTTGGGTATCATCCTATAAGCGATCAACGGGACGCGGATCTCATAATATCCCCGCGAAGCGTGCAGAAGCTCGCCGGAGCCAAGCCTCAGGTGGTCCCGAGGGTCATAACCGCCGGCATAGGCTGCAGGAAGGGCGTGCAGGAGGCTGTCCTCGACAGAGTGCTGAGGCGGGCCCTATCCACAAATCAGAGCGGGCCGTTCCTCGTCGAGGCGCTGGCCGGTATCAGGACAGCTCAAGTCAAGGAGAACGAGTCTGGGCTGTCGAGTCTGGCTGAGAGCTATTCCCTGCCGCTGACGATAGTGCCGGACTCTGAGATCTTGTCGATGGAGGGGAATTTCTCCCCTTCAGCGGCGACGCGGCATGTGGGCCTGCCGGGCGTCTCTGAGCCGGCGGCGGCCAGTGCCGGGCAGCTGCTTGGCTCACGTATGGCCGAGGAGGGGGTCACGGTGGCGTTGTCCCTGTCTCCGCCGGTAGAACATGGAGATCTCACGGTAATCGGCTCCGGACCGGGCGACGCCCGTTTTGTCACCGATGAGGCCAGAGTCGCAATGGCCGGCTGTGATGTGTTGATAGGTTACAACCTCTACGTCGACCTTCTGCCGGAGTCGTGGACTCGCGGCAAAATAGTGGAGCGCTATGGAATGGGCGAGGAGGAAAAGCGGGTGACGCGCGCGATAGATTATGTCACGAGAGGCTATAAGGTCTCACTGATATCCGGAGGAGATCCCACCCTCTTCGGTCTGGCGTCGCTTACTCTATCCATGCTTCCCGAGACTATGCCGGCGGAGAGGATTCGTATAATTCCCGGCGTAACGGCTGCCCAGGCGGCAGGGGCCCTGCTTGGAGCTCCATATTCCAACGGCTTGGCGCTGGTCTCCCTGTCCGATTATCTTCAGTCCTGGACTGACGTTCAGAGGGCGTTGGAGGGCGCGTATGAGAGCGGACTCACTGTCGCGGTGTACAATCCGGTCAGCAGAGGGTTGACGGAAAAACTTGCGGCGGTTCGCAGAATATTTCACGGCAGACGGGCTCTTCTGGTGAGAGACGCCGGCAGACCGGGATCGTCGATCCGTGAGCTGCCCGTAGACGAGCTGGACGATCAGTCGCTCGATATGAGGACGATCATGCTGATACTGTCGCCGAATGTTCATGAAAAAAAACTGGCCGGGAAAAATGTGTGGCTGGAGACCAGAGGATATGAGTCGGAGGTATCAGATCGGTTCGATAAATCTGAGCTCGATAGGTTTGGGCAGTTTCTGGTGCTGGGCGGCGCCACCGAGGGGCGCGCCGCAGCGAGCGCGATAATGGGCGAGGGATGGAGCGTCACGGTATCCGTCACTCGTAAGGAGGGTATCGCCACAGTGCCTGATGGGGCCAACCACATTGTGGGCGCGCGAAACGCCGCCGAGTGGATCGAGCTCCTTCAGAATCCAGCGGTGAGGTCACTGCTCACGGGAGTTATAGACGCCACTCATCCCTTTGCGGAGAGCGCAACCAGGGAGATAGCGTGCGCGTGTGAAGTTGTCCGCGTTCCGCTTTGCAGATATGTCAGGCCGAGCGTAGTCCCGGATAACGCGACGGTCGTGCCGTCGCTGGAGGAAGCTCTGGAGCGGGCTATAGGGCTGACGTCCCCCGGAGACGCCATATTCCTTGCTATAGGTGTCAATTTGATGCATGTCGCGCTGCCTCCCCTGAGAGATGCGGGGAGAAACGTTATCGCCCGTATGCTGCCGACGGCGTACAGCATGAAACAGGCCGCGTCTGCCGGGCTGTCGCCGAAGGAGATTGTGGGGATATGGGGCGCCGGAGGCGTGGAGTTGAACTGCGCGATGTTTCAGGAGCGAGGCGTGCGCGCAATAATCAGCAAGGAGTCGGGCAGTGAGGGAGGGATCGAGTCCAAGGCGCTAGCTGCCGAGCGGTTGGGTCTGCCGCTGATCTTAATAGGCAGACCGAAGGAACCGGATGGTACGCCGCAGGTAACCAATAAAGATGATCTATTGAGCTGGTGTAAGCGGGTAAAAAAATAAATATGATTATTAGTTTAGCTCAGGTAAAGGGTCAAGGCGCCCGAACGAACGAAGCGAATCGGCGGCCGCGATTGATGTCGGACGAGTGGCGAAGTAAGCGCAAAACCGCATTCTTCGCGCGGTTTTGCGCGGCATGGATGCCCACGCGCCGCGGTCCGATTCGCGTAGTGACTCGGGTGGCTTGACCCTCCAGAACTACAATATATGGCAAGCTGATAGTCATTAAAAAAAAAATTATAAATTGATACCATAGGAGTGGTTTAATTTGATTTTATACGGTGTCGGTGTTGGACCTGGGGATCCGGAGCTCATGACTATAAGGGCCGTTCGCACGTTGGACTCGGCGGACGTCGTTTTCATCCCCGTGTCGGATTTTGGCAAAAGAAGTGTGGCCGGCGAAATTTATACGCATCTCGGCGAAAAAAGGAAGACACATCCCTTCAGGTTCCCGATGACTACCGATACGGCTGTGCGGGACGCCGGCATAAGGTCGAGCCTCGACGAGCTGCGCTCAGTATGGGAGGGAGCTGAGAGCGTCGCGCTGCCGGTGATAGGAGATTCGGCCCTCTATGCCACAGTGGCGTATTTGTACTCGGTGTGGCGCGATATTTGTCCCGCGCTGGAGCTGAAGCTCCTGCCCGGAATATCGGCGCACTCCCTTTCCAGCTGTCTGACGGGCGAATTTTTAGCGATGGGCACAGAGCGCTTATCCATACTTCCGGGGTCGAACGACGTCGGGCGGCTTGCCGAGTCAATGAGGACCTCCGACTGCGTAGCTCTGTACAAACCATCCGCCGTGGGAAATATGCTGACTGAACTGGTGGAGTCGACCGGGCCGTGGAGCAAGGCTGTGAGGGTGCATCGCGCTGGATTGCCGGAGCAGAGTATCGTTACCGGGGACGAGGCGGCTATGCCGACTGATGATTATCTCTCCGTGCTGCTGCTGTGGAGGGACAGAAAATAGCCCCGAACGTACTCGTCAAATGAACATAGTATCCATAGCGTCCCCTGAATTTTGGGGGGCTCTGTTGAGGGCGGAATTAATCCTTACGTTCAACGTGGTCGCGGGGCTTGCCATCGGAGAGCTGATACTGAGTTTGGGCGTTGTGGAGCGCCTGTTCTCTCCGATAATACCCCGTCTGTCACGCTTTGGGATACACAGCAAGATTGCGGCCGCGATGCTGATTGCCCTGGGGTCTCCGAGAGCCGGCGCGGCTCTGATTGCCGCCAGTTACACAGATGGCGAAATCACCCGATCTGAGGCCAAATACGGCACGCTGTCTCTGGCTTTTCCGGGTTATCTGCGCAGGTGGGTCGGGACTGCCGCGATGTCCGCCGGAATTGCCGGAGTTGCCGGCTTCATATATTCATTGATATTGATAACAAGAAGCGCTGTGCGCTTTGTGTGGGTCATACTCCTGCTCGTAAAGCACGGGAGCGGGAGGAGCGGAGTCTATCAGCCGCAGTATAAGGCCCAATCGTCCGGTGGTTTGGCTCGCCGCAAGCGCCTCTTGAAGATGCTTTCCCGGTCTCTTCCGTGGGCATGGTTTTTTTTCGCGCTGACGTATGTTCTGGTGCCGTTTGTGGAGCGAATTTTTACGGATCATGTGGCTAGATGGGGACTTTACTCGTTTCTTCCGGCTCAAGGGTGGGCTGTGGCAGCCAGCTCTCTGGCGCATGTAACCGCCGCCCTCTCCTCCGCTCGCGGAGCGCTCGAGGTTGGAGAGCTCGGAATTTCTCAGGCCGTGTTGGCGCTGCTTGTCGGCAGTATGGTGGGTTCCGTTACGCGCGCCATGCGGCAAAATGTAGGATATTGGATGGGTATTTTCCCGAGAGAGATGCTGCCCGGCTTGGTGAAGCAACATCTCGTCATGACTCTGACTCTGGAGACTGTCTCCATTTTAATTGCCTGGTGCGCAACGGAGGTTGGTTTATAATGGGTAGGATATGTGTGATAACAATAGATCATAACGCATCTACCGTTAGTGAACGCGCTCGATGTCTCGACGACAGGCGGGGGGACGTGGACGACTTGAGGTCTCGTGGATTGGTGAGCGAGCATATGTACCTCTCGACGTGCAATAGGAGCGAGCTTTATATGGCGCTTCCAGACTCGGAGGATGAGAGCGCGGCGGATATCCTCTCCATTCCGGGAACGAGAACTTTATATGATTATGACGCCGTTCGGCATCTGCTGCGGGTGCTTCTGGGATTGGAGAGCATGGCGAAGGGCGAGTCCCATATCGTCTCCCAGGTCAAATCCGCGTACGCCTCCGCCGCTGACTGCGGCAAGGTCCTGCACAGGCTCTTTCAGCGCGCTATTGGGATGGCCGCTACGCTTCGGGCCTGCTATCATCCGGGCAGAGAGCCCTCTATACCATATATCGCCGTCAATTATTTTGTTAAAAAATTTGCTCCCACGACCAATGAGCGCGGAGCTTCGCGCGCGTTGGTCGTGGGGCTCGGGATGATGGGGCATGAGACGGCCTCGATCCTGCTGCAGATGGGCTTCGATGTGTATGTGACGAACAGGAGCGCGCGCGCGCCCGATAAGAAAATCGCCGATGCGTCCGTCGTGCCGTGGGAGAAATGGCGCGCGTTCGCCGCCGGATGCGACGTGATTTTCCTGTGCACCGGAGCGGAGTCCCCCATACTTTCATCATCCACTGAGGATGAGATGCCGGATACCTGGGTTTTTGACCTGGGTTCGCCTCATCAGAGCGAGTCCAGGGGCAGCGGAGTTCGTGTTACCCTGGACGATTTGAACGAGATATCCAGGACTCTTATGGAGGATTACAATAAATCGCTCGATGTATTGGACTCCGAGGCGGATAAGATGTCAGGAGCGCTTCTCTCCGAGATATCGATGCTGACCAGCGATACATGGAAACATCTTGCCCTTGCTCGCGCTCAGACTCTGGTACATGAGAGAGCGGCCAGCCACGCCGACAAACTGGGGGTTACGGAGCGGGATCTGGAGACGTTCGCCTCATCGATACTCAAAAAGTTCCTGCATCCGCTGATATCGTCCAATGCCGCGCACAGCTCCAGAGCGTGGAGAATCCTATCCGGCGAATATGAGGAGATGTGAAAGTGGAAGATGGTAAAATGCCCGGCCCATACAGACTTATAATTTCCGTCAACCTGGATCGCCATACGATACTCGTGGTAGGAGGAGGAGCGGTGGCGGAGCGCAAGACGGCGACGCTCCTGCGGTGTGGGGCGCGCGTGAAGCTCGTCTCTCCGGACGCGACGAGCGGCCTTATGGCCTTGGCCAAAAATAAGGAGATAATCTGGGAGGAGCGCGCTGTCTCAGACGAGGACTTCGCACAGCACAAATTTGCGGTCGCGGCGACGCGGAACACCGATGCGGTCGCAGTGGCCATGCGCGCCCGCGACGCCTGCTGCCTGGTCGACGTCTGCTCGGACGGTTCGGAGGGCGACTTCGCTATATGCGCTCAGTTCGAGAAGGACGGCTGTTACGTCGGAGTATCCAGCGGCGGAGTGGATCCGTCAAAGGCATCTTCACTCAAGAGAGATATTATGGCGCTCAGTCGGGCGGACCCCGATGGAGGAGCGGGCCTGTCGGCGGCGCCGGTCAGAGTGCTGACGAGAAACAGCCCCCTCGCTCTGATGCAGGCCGACATGTGGATAGACGCAATGGCCGGTATCGGGGTAACCGCTGTGAAAAAAGAGGTGGCGAGTCATGGGGACAGGGATAGGATCAGCGACCTCTCCAAGTTCGGTTTCGGGGCATTTGTGAAGGCGCTGGAGGACGAACTCATAAATGGAGTTGGCGACTGCGCTGTTCACAGTCTGAAGGACATGCCCTCCCAGATCCCCGAGAATTGTGTGCTGGCGGCAGTCCTGAAAAGAGGCTCCATATATGACGCGCTTATAACCAGGGATGGCTCCGGGCTTGACTCGATTCCATCAGGGGGCAGGGTTGGCACGTCAAGCGTGAGAAGGCGGGCCCAGATTTTGAACGTAAGGCCTGATGTCGAGTGCGTGCCGTGCAGAGGCAACGTGGACACGAGGCTCGCAAAATTGAGAAAAGGCGAGGTCGACGCGCTGGTGTTGGCTGAAGCCGGTTTGGAGCGCCTGGGGCGCAAACCTGAATTTGCCGTAAGACTGCCCTTCATTACATCTGCGGGGCAGGGCGCCGTTGCAGTCGAGGTTCGCGCCGGCTCTCCCCTGGAGGGGATTTTGAGGCCTCTCAATCACACGCCGACATGGTACGAAGTCACCGCTGAGCGGGCTTTCCTGGCTAACATGGGGCTCGGCTGCGTCTGCCCTATAGGTGTTCGAGGAGTGTATTTGGACGGGGAGCTTGAACTCACCGCAGATGTTTTTTCGGTCGCCGCCGCAGATCACGCCCCTCACAGGGGCGCGGATCGGGTTACCTCGCGTGTGTGGGGGAGCGTCAATTCAGAGCGGGAAGCCCGGCTTCTTGCCTCTCGTCTTTGGGATGATCTGCGTGACGACCCTCTGATTCAGTCCATTAAAGTGCAATTTGGGGGGGTTGAGCTATGAGCGTATATCTGGTCGGCGCGGGATGCGGTTCGCCCGGTCTGCTCACGCTCTTTGCGGCGGAGACGATTGCCGGAGCAAGGCACATAGTGTATGACAGGCTCATACACCCTGATCTGCTGCAGATGGCGCCAAAGGAGTGCGAATTTTATCTTGTGGGCAAGAAGGAGAACAATCACACGCTCTCTCAGGATGGCATAAACGAGCTTCTGGTCAGGCTTGGGAGGAGCGGAGACACTGTTGTGAGGCTCAAGGGCGGGGATCCGTTCGTATTCGGGCGAGGAGGCGAGGAGGCGGAATTTCTCGAAAAAAATGGGGTTCCATGGAGGGCGATACCCGGAGTCACCGCCGCGATAGGCGGGGCGCTCTGCGCCGGATTGCCCGTGACTCACAGGGATGTCGCGTCCGCAGTCACCCTTGCGACCGGGCACAGACGATTTGGCGCCGATACCGATGAAGAGGAGCTGTTTTGGAAGGACATCGCGGAGACGAACGGGACTGTGGCTCTCTATATGGGGACATCGAACTTCATGGGCGTCGCGGAGAGGCTCGTTTATCACGGGATGCCGCCGCAGACCCCGGTTTCTGTTATACAGTGGGGCGGCTGGGGCAGGGCTGCGCGAATCGACGGGACTCTCGAGGATATGGGGCGAACAGCCCGCGACGGGGGTCTGCCGAGCCCCTCGATAATATACATTGGAGACGCGGCGCGCGTGAGGGTTGTGCCTGCGCCCGGAAAGCTCCAGGGTATGCAGATACAGATATGCAGGCCTTATCCGAAGTGCTGGGAGGTCGGCAGGTCACTTGAGGCAATGGGAGCGGACTGCTACGGTCTGCCACTGCTCTCTCCGGAGCCCATACTGCTGGACTCCGAGACGCGCTCAGAGCTGGAGAGGGCCGACTGGCTGGTCATCACGAGTCCAAGGGGCGCCCCTGAGCTGAAGGAGATCGTCGAGGATTTAAGGCGCATACGCGCGCGCGTAGTCTCCATCGGCGAGGGCACGTCGAGTTCTCTCCGCTCGATGGGGATAGTGCCGGATTATACTGCCGGCGGAAGCAGTGAAGAGTTGGCCAAAATTTTGCGCACGTTTGTTATGCCGGGGGAGAGAGTCCTGTTTGCGCGCAACGAGCGCGCTTCGGACACGGCGTTTGACGCGGTGGCGTCTCGCGGCGCGGTCCCGATCTCTCTTTCGACGTACAGGATGACGCCGCGAGAGGTTCCGGGCCTCGAAATTATGAGAGAACAGTGGATGTCGTGCGGCGTCGACGCCGTGATATTCGGCAGTTCCGCGCTCGTCGAGGAGTACGAACGCGTAATAGGGACACCGCCTGAGTCCGCCGCCGTCATAGCCTGGGGAACTGTCTGCGCTGATGCGGTGAGGGCTAATTTCAGGCGTGAGGCACTCAAAATGACGACGCCGGACATGGAAGGACTCGTCCGAGTCCTGGAGCGCGTCCATCAGCAATTATGACTTAAGTTAGCTCAGGCAGAGACTTAAGCCTCCGAATGAACGAAGCGAATCGGCGGCTTGAGTCTCCAGGCCGGCACATGAGGCAAGCTGATAGGCATATCAGCAATTGAAGAGGTGATACGATGGTGAAGACAGAGAGTATATACGAGCGGGCGTGCAGGAGCCTGGTCGGGGGAGTGAACAGCCCGGTCAGGGCGTGGAAGTCCGTCGGCGGAACGCCGATATTCATCGATTCGGCGAAAGGCGCGCTGTTACGCGGCACTGATGGCGCGGAGTATCGCGACTACGTGTGCAGCTGGGGCCCCATGATACTCGGTCATGCGGCGCCCGAGGTGGTTTCCGCAATATCCGAGGCCGCGTCCCGTTCCAGCTCGTACGGAGCTCCATGCGTCGGAGAGGTTGAGCTTGCCGAGATAATAAAGGGCAAATTTCCGTCTATAGACAGGATTCGCTTCGTCAACTCCGGCACTGAGGCGACCATGACCGCATTGAGGCTTGCCAGAGGTTACACAGGCCGCGACAAGATAGTCAAGTTCGCCGGCAACTATCATGGTCACAATGACAGCCTCCTGGTGTCGGCCGGCAGCGGGGCGCTGACGCACGGCGTCCCGACGTCGCCCGGGATAACCAGGGCTGCGGCCGGCGACACGATGGTCGCGCAGTTTAACTCGCTCTCGTCCGTCAGGCAAATTTTCACGGATTGCGCCGCTCAGATTGCGGCAGTCATAGTCGAGCCCTGGGCGGGAAATATGGGCCTTGTCCCGCCTGAGCCCGGTTTTCTGGAGGGGATTCGCGAAATTACTGAGGAGAGCGGCTCTCTTCTCATATTCGACGAGGTCATAACCGGGTTTCGTGTTCCGGAGGGCGGGGTGCAGAATATTTTGGGCATTGCGCCGGATATAACATGTCTGGGCAAGATTATCGGCGGAGGGCTGCCGGTCGGGGCGCTTGGCGGCAGGGCGGATATAATGGAGCGCCTGTCTCCGAACGGGCCGGTGTACCAGGCGGGCACGCTCTCCGGCAACCCCTTGGCGATGGCGGCGGGAGCGGCCACGCTGAAGGGCCTCACAAAAGCGGCGTATGACAAACTGGAGTCCGCAGCGTCCCGTCTGGAGCGCGGCCTGAGATCTGCGGCCAAGGGAGCGGGGCTTCCGCTATCGGTCTCCCGCCTCGGCTCGGTATTGGGGCTGTTCTTCTCAGATTCCCTGCCGATCGATCTGCCGTCAGTCCAGGCGACAAGGGGAGATCTTTACCCCGACTTCTTCCATGGAATGCTGGAACGCGGCGACTACTTCGCGCCGAGCGCGTTCGAGGCCATGTTCGTATCGACAGCGCACTCGAATGAGATAATAGACGCCACTGCCGCAAATGCTGAGTTTGTCTTCACCAAACTGGCCGCTTCGCTGTAGAATATTTGAGCGTCGCCGCGATTATGTGAATACGCGCGACAGGGGGCAGAATTCGAAGAGGCATGTATGAATTGCTGGAGGAGCTCTACGCGGAGTATAACAAGAGGGAGTACGTCTCCCCGGACCCTCTGGAGTTCCTCTACCTTTACAGCGATCCTGCGGATAGAGAGGTTGTGGGGCTGATCGCATCTTCTCTGGCCTATGGCAGGGTCGCGTCTATATTGGCCAGCGTGCGCAGGGTGTTGGATGTTTTAGGCGCTCACCCGGCGGACGCTCTTGTCAGCATGAATGAGAATTCCCTCCTCGATCGTCTGCGCGGCTTCAAACATCGCTTCAACGACGCTGCGGAAATGGCGAAATTTTTGAGCGGAATTGGGCGAGCTGTGCGGGAAAACGGAAGCCTCGAGAATTTGTTCTGCGCGAATATAAATTTGAATCCTGAAATGACCCTGCCTGTCCAAAATAGCGAGGAGCGTCCTATCATCAGGGCAATGAACAATTTCGCTGAGTCGATACTGAAATGTGCGCGGCTCGAGTCGTCGCAGCTGCTGCCGTTCGCGATGAAGGGGAGCGCGTGCAAACGTCTGGCGCTGTATATTCGCTGGATGGTTCGCGCCGACGACGTGGATCCTGGGGGGTGGAGGCTTATTTCTCCTCGTGATATTATAATCCCGCTCGATACGCATATGTTTCGAATAACCAGAGGGCTTGGCATGGTCACGCGCCGTGCGGCTGACGGCAGGGCCGCTCTGGAGGCGACTGATGGATTTCGAGCGCTTCGTCCCGATGATCCTGTGCGTTACGACTTCGCCCTGACGCGATTTGGCATCCGCACCGGAATGTCAGTGGATGAGCTGCTGAAAAAATTCAATGGGGTATAATGGAACCGCTGATTAAATAACCTGAAAAACATTTAATCAGCTATTTTTTATTATGAATACCGTGTGGAGGTGTGGGTTGTGGAGACCGAGGAGCTCGTTGAAAAACCGGGTAAAGCGTTAAAAGCTGAGAGCAAGGGAGATAGAGAGAGGAACATTATCTCCGAGGGTGTAAGCCAGTACATCAACAGGGAGCTTAGCTGGGTGCGCTTCAACAGACGTGTTTTGGACGAGGCTCTGGACAAATCCAAGCCGTTGCTCGAGCGGGTGAAGTTCATGGCGATATATGCCAACAACCTCGATGAGTTCTTCATGATCCGCGTCTCAGGGTTGATTCGCCAGCTCCGCAATGGGGTGGTAAATTTGCCGCCGGATGGCATGACGCCGGTGGAGCAGCTTGCGGCAATACGCAAGGCGCTTATGGTGGATATCAAACGCCAGATAAACTTCTGGCACAACGATATGCTGCACGATCTTCGCGCGAACGGCATAGAGATCCTGGAGTTTGATGAGCTTAAGGATAAACAGCGCAGATATCTCGACAATTATTTCAAGAACGAAATATTCCCGACTCTGACGCCGCTCGCGTTTGACCCGGGACACCCCTTTCCGCACATATCGAACCTCAGCCTTAACTTTGCCCTGGCGCTTCAGGACGAGGACGGGAACGAGTTGTTTGCGAGGCTCAAGATTCCGGAGTCGTTCCCGCGCCTCATACAGCTGCCGACCGACACTGAGGACAAGATGGAGAAGATGGGGCTCAGGCAGTCGGCGAGCGTCGATAAATTTATCTGGGTGGAGGATATCATCGAGGCGAACCTCGGGATGCTCTTCCCCGGCATGAGGATAAAGGACGCCGTGCTCTTCCGTGTTACCCGCGACGCAGACTTCGAGATAGAGTCGGACGAAGCGGAGGACCTGCTGCACTCCATCGTCGAGAGCGTCGACAGGCGCAGGTTCGGTTCCGCCGTGCGTCTCCAGATCAGCAAGGACGCCCCGAAGCACATCCGTGAGATACTGACCCGCAATCTCGAACTCGATCCCTTTCAGGTGTACGCGCTCAAGAATCCGGTCGGACTCTCCTCTCTCATGCAGCTCTGCAAGCTGGAAAGGCCGGATTTGAAATATCCTCCGTTTACTCCGGCAAACCCCGTTGAACTCTCTGACCCGCGCGGCATATTCAGCGCGATAGCCGCGCGGGATATCCTGCTCTATCATCCCTACGACAGTTTCAAGCCCGTGGCCGATTTTATCCGTGAAGCGTCCCGCGACCCGAATGTGCTGGCGATAAAGCAGACCCTCTACAGGACCGGGACTAATTCGCCGATAGTGGAGGCGCTCAAGGAGGCATGCCAGAGGGGAAAGCAGGTGGCGGCGCTGGTCGAGCTGAAGGCGCGATTTGACGAGGAGAACAACATCGGATGGGCAAGGGCTCTTGAGAGCGCCGGAGTTCACGTGGTGTACGGCCTCATTGGCCTGAAAACCCACGCCAAGCTCTGCATGGTGGTGCGCCGCGAAAAAGGCGGCATAAGGCGTTACGCGCACCTTGGCACCGGGAACTATAACGCGGTTACGGCGGGGATATACACGGATTTTGGAATTTTTACCGCAAATCCTGAGATAGGTGCGGACGTCTCCGACCTCTTCAACGTCCTCACCGGATATTCTAAGCAGACAGAGTACAGAAAGCTCCTGGTCGCGCCCAAAACGCTGCGCCGCGAGATAATATCCCGCATCAACCGTGAGATAGCCTGTCACAGGCAGAACGGCGGAGGGCACATGATCTTCAAGCTCAACGCGATTTCCGACAAGGAGAGCATCGACTCGCTCTACAGAGCCTCTCAGGCCGGCGTTAAGGTCGACCTTCAGGTGCGGGGCATCTGCTGTCTGCGCCCCGGGGTGGCGAATTTGAGCGAAAATATCACTGTTACCAGCATCGTAGGGCGTTTTCTGGAGCACACAAGGGCGTTTTATTTCCGAAACGGCGGAGACGAGGAGCTTTATCTGGGCAGCGCCGATTTGATGCCGCGCAATCTCGACCGCAGGGTGGAGTGCCTCTATCCGGTGGAGGACGCGTCTTTGCGCCGAAGAATAATAGATGTAATACTTCCCGTTCATCTGAGGGACAACGTCCAATGCAGCGAACTGGAGCCGTCCGGCGAGTACAGAAGGCTGACCCCGCCGGAGGGAGGGTTTGCGATGGACTCACAGCTCTGGATGATCGACAATTCCGGAATGGAGCGTTCAGATGACTGCCCAGCCTGATATATCCGCCTACGCGATAAGCGCTATACTGGAGAAAACGGATATTCTCATCAGAGAGATGCCGGGCGCAACGGTCATAGGCGATCCTGAGGGAGTTCACCGGACTCGGGTGGCGTCGCGCAGGCTGGAGATGGCCGTGCGGCTCTTCGGCGGCAGGACGGGGATGGCGAACGGGAGGGAATACCTCAAACTCATCCGTTCCACCGTAAAGGTTCTTGGGGCGGCTCGCGATCTGGATGTCCACATAATGTGGCTGGACGGATTTTCGGCATCCTGTCTTCCGCGAGAGAGACCGGGGGTGAAACGGCTTGCGCTCAGGCTCTCCCAGAGAAGGGAAAAACTTCAGGAGGGAATCGACAGATCGATGGCTGATTTTACTGAGTGCTCAGCTTTCAGAAACGCGGTGCAATATCTCCGAAGCGCTCGAATCGATATCGAGACTGCAGGCGATACGCGCCCTGATTCCCTGAACGACGTGGAGTACGCGGCGCGCGTCATGAGCATGCAAATTGATTATATCGTTCAGCTCTCCGCGTCCCTCAAGTCTCCCGACGCTCACGATTCTCACCATAAGATGCGCATCGAGATGAAGCGCCTGAGATACGCAATGGAGATGACAAACGGATTGTTCGGCGGCGCTCTGGACGCCTATATCTCTCTGGCCAGAAAAGTTCAGGATATGCTGGGGGAGCTTCACGACGCGCACGTATGGGTGGAAAATATACCCGGGCTGTGCGCCAAGGAGAAGCGTCGCACGGCCCGATACTTCGGAACGCCCAGCTCATTCGGACGCCTGGCGCCGGGATATGAGGCGATAGCGCTGGACCGCGCCAAATTCAGGCATGAACAGCAGGAGAAAGTCGCCGCGTTCTGGAGCGAGACCGAAGCCGCAGGCAAGTGGACAGGTCTGAAGGATCTGCTGATTGAGGAGTACAGGAATGAGGGGAGGGCTTGAGAAATGGGAGAAGAAACCAGGATAGTCGTCGCCATTCCCTGCTATAACGAAGAGATCACGATCGCGAAGGTAGTCGCTGATTTCAAAAAAGAGCTGCCGGGAGCGGAAATAATAGTTCTCGATAATAACTCAACTGACAACAGCGCCGTTCTGGCTCGAGAGGCCGGCGCTGTTGTTACGCCAGTGACGAGACAGGGCAAGGGGGCCGTAATCAGATATATTTTCAGGGAGATAGACGCCGATGTTTACGTGATAGTAGACGGAGACAATGCCTGTCCCGCTTCTTGCGTATATGGCCTAATGACTCCAATCCTCAATAATACCGCGGATATGGTCTTGGGCGACAGATTGTCCAGCGGGGCTTATGAGAAAGAAAACAAGAGAAGATTTCATAATTTCGGCAATAAACTAATTAATGCTTTGATTAATATTTGTTTTAACGCCAAAATTAACGATATTATGTGCGGATATCGTGCGTTCAGCAGGCGATTTGCGAAAAACATCCCCATATTATCCGATGGTTTTGAGGTAGAAACGGAAATGACAATCAGATGTCTCGACCGTAAATTACCAATCGCCGAGGTCAATATTGCTTTTCAGAATCGTCCCGAAGGGAGCTATCCAAAGCTAGATACTTTTAGGGACGGTATGAAAATTCTCTCCATAATCTTCACAATATTGAAAGACCACAGGCCCTTGTTGTTTTTCGGCGTACTCGCGTCTGTTTTTATTTTGTTGGGTCTGTTGTGTGGAATTCCCACAATAATTGACTTTGTCAAACTGGGTCATACTCCGCGAGTCCCTCTCGCCGTGCTTGCAACAAGTCTTATACTTGTGGCTATGACAATGCTGACTTGTGCTTTTGTCCTTGATACCATGATTTCTCATGAGAGGCAACGGAATGAGCTGAATTTATTGCGATTTGAATCGCGGGAAAAGAACGGAGGAGGAAGATGATATCCATTCTCAGGTCGAAAAATGTCCTAATAGGCTTGATATGCTGTTTTATAGTAATTGCTGTCATCGACGTAATAATTCCTGGCAGGGCGTTTTTCCCGGACGAAAATGTCTACATCAGAGAGGCAAAATCGATTGCAGAAACAGGCCAATTCAAGAGTGGATTTTATAGGGCACATACCATGCCTTTTAATGGAATGATATATGCGATATTTTATAAAATTTTTGGAGAAGGGATCCTTTTCATAAAATCTGTCCGCGTCTTGCAGGCTTTTATTCATATTCTCACGGCAATTGGCGCTGCTGCAATTTCTTTTTCAGTATTCAGGAATAAAACGACTGCACTGATTGTTCTTTTTTCGATGATTATCTACCCATCGCTTCTTGCATATCAATGCATGTTGATGACGGAGACGTTTTTTATTTTTTTCCTAGTTTGGGGCTTTGCCTTTTTATTTCTTTGGGAACGAGGAGCAACGCCAATGTTTGTTTATGCTACCCTCACCTTCATGCTTTCGCTCTATGTAAGGCCCGTAATAACCACGCTTATGCCCGTATTGATCGGTGTTCGCTGCTTAGTTTTAGAAAATTTCTGGAGGAATCGAATAAAATTTGTCATTTTGTCCTGTGCGATTTTTATAGTATGCATGTCCCCCTGGTGGATCAGAAATTGGAGTGTTTTTGGCGAGTTTGTTCCTTTTGCACCATCATCAGGCAATCTCTATCTCGGCAATAACCCCGTGAATAAAACGGCTGGCATTGATTGGAGTACGGATGTCGATCAAGAAGTAGTCTCTCGAATAAATTCATCGGGCGACGAACTTTTAATATCAAAAGAATATATGAAGGAAGCGAAAAAATATATCGTTGAAAATAAGGCGATATTTCTGCGCAACATGTGGCTCAAATTCAAACGTTTTTGGAATTTCACATCAAATTACAAAGGGGAAAAATATTCAACCGCTTTTAGGCTGTACAACCTGTCGCTTTTACTGAGCTGGGGAGTTGCCTGCCCTCTCGGCATTGTGTCGGTTTTCCTCAACAGAAAAAAATGGCGAGAACTGTTGCCGATATATTTGTTGATAATTTACTATACGTTTATACATACCGTAGTGATAGCATCCATCAGGTACCGCCTGCCGATAGAGCCTTTTTTTATCATAATGGGCGCGGATTGTGTTTTCAGAATTTATAATAAAATGATTCAAAGGAATGAAAAGGAATGATTGGTTATAAGGTGCCTACTTTTCGAGAATAGGTGATGATATAATGGCCCCAGGAATTAGGACCACTCGCTAAGCAATAGAGCAAACGGAGGTGGATTTGGTAAAATAGCTCCAGACAAGGGGCGATTTTATGAGGAAAAAATACAATGCGGAATTCAAGGCAAAGGTAGCAATGGAAGCTCTTCTTGAGCATAGGGCGTTGGCGGAGCTGGCAAGCGAATATGGCGTCCACCCGACACAGATCACCCATTGGAAGAAGGAGCTTCAGGAACGAGCAAGCGAGATCTTCAGTAAGAATGCGTCCAAGGAAGCTAAAGCGGCGGAGATAAAAGAAGCGGAACTATATAGGCAGATCGGCCAGTTAAAAGTGGAGGTCGACTGGTTGAAAAAAATCTGCCGAAATGCTCAAGGGATAAGAGGATACTTATAGAACCGAGTCACGAGGAGATTTCAGTTCACCGTCAATGCCAGCTTCTTGAGCTTAATCGGAGCGGTTTTTACTACAAAGCGGTTGGCGAGAGCGTAAGAGAACCATCGGCTAATGTCGGCAATCGACCAGATTATACACGGACAATCCATTTTACGGCTCCAGACGAATTACGGCGTGCCTGAGATGGATACCGGAGTGGGAGAGCGTCAATCGGAAGAGAGTATCGCGTTTGATGCGCTTGATGGGAATTGAGGCGATTTACCCAAAGCCGAAGTTGAGCAAGGTCAATTCTGAGCACAAGAAATATCCGTATCTGCTGAAGGGAGTATCAATAGAACGCCCTAATCAGGTCTGGTGTACGGATATAACGTACATACCGACGAAGAAAGGTTTTGTGTATCTTGT